>JAJFJC010000074.1 GCA_021774385.1 Alphaproteobacteria bacterium | reverse complement strand
GAGCAGCTCTTCAGGCAATTGCATCAGGAACTCCCCTACGCCCTGACTGTTGAAACGGAAGATTGGAAAACCCTGAAGGACGGCAGCGCCCGTATTTCCGCCGTCATAATCATCGAGCGGGATAGCCATAAGGGCATGGTCTTGGGCAAGGGGGGGCAGAGAATAAAGTCGGTGGGAGCCGAGGCGCGCAAGGAGCTTGAGGCAATGTTCGACAGTAAGGTTCACCTGTTTTTGCATGTGAAGGTGCGCGGCGACTGGAAGGATAAAGCGGAGCATTACCGTGTGCTGGGACTCGATTTCAACGCATAATGTGCAAATTTTCCCCTTCTAGGACAGGCTAAGTAATTCCGTCCGCGGGAAAGTCGAGCGAAAGCGAAAATACAGGCTGCTTCATAAACGCAGATTTCGCTTAACACATTGCCTCTTTCGGCATTGAGATGATCCAATTTCCTATTGAAATGCCTTACGAGTAGAGATGGTCATCCGGTATTTCCGATCGCTTATTGGATGACGTGGAGTTTCGTCGATGAGACCCAGAGCCTTTGTTTAACGCGCGGCATGGAACAATGCTTGTCCGTTTATTTTAAAACTATTTATCGCCGCCGTCCCTTTCTTCGATAACAACCACTCGATAAAGGTTCGGCCAAGCACTGTCTTCACATGCGGATGTTTCTTGTCCGACACCAGAAACACGCCATATTCATTTCGTAGCCGGGGATCACCTTCGACCATCGTGTTGAGATTTTGCTTATTCGTGAAGCTCAGCCACGTACCCCGGTCGGTCAGGGTATAGGCTCCCATCGCCGCGCTGGTGTTTAAGGTCGCGCCCATGCTCGATCCGGTTTCTCGATACCATTTTCCGGAATGTGCCAAGGGATCAATATCCGTTGCCGTCCACAGCTATTGTTCGCGTTTGTGGGTGCCGCTTTCATCGCCTCGGGACGCGAATATCGCCTTTGCGCTCGCGATTTTTCCTAACGCCTTCGCGCTGTCGGTCATGTCCGCGATACCGGCGGGATCACCCGATGGGCCCACGATAAGAAAATTATTGTGCATCAGGGGATAACGTTTTTCGGCATAGCCATCGGCCACGAACCTGTCTTCCGAGGGACGATGGTGGACCAAAAGGACATCGGCGTCACCCGCTCTCGCCAAGCGAATGGCCGCGCCGGTGCCAACCGCGACAACGCGGACCGATATGCCGGTGGCGGCTTTGAATTTCGGCAGCAGGTGGTCGAAAAGCCCGGAATTCTGCGTCGAAGAAGTCGATGCGACGGTGATAAATTTATCGGCCGCGGGCGCGGTATTGCTCCCGAATAAAACCCCGCTCAGCGCGACCAGAACAAATACATTCCAGGTTGCGCGCTTGGTTTTGCCAAAATTCAACACTCCCCCCTGTTGTTCCTGGTTCCGCAAGCGACTCTGTCGTCATCGTCTCGCACGTCGTTAAATATGGATTGCCGCCGCCACCACAATAGTTCTCCGCGAATGAAGGCTTGCGCAAGATCATTTTGCGGGCTGGCGAAAAAGCGATCAGCGTTTGCGCGTTCCTTGATCCGGCCACGGTGCATGAAAATTATTTCGTCAGCGAGACGCCGCGCCTGGTTCAAGTCGTGACAGGTCATGATTATTTTTACGCCGTCAGTCGTCGCCTCCTCGATCAAGCCTTCCACCAGGTGAGCGGCGGCGGGGTCGAGGCTTGCCGTGGGCTCATCGAGAAAAAGAACCCTTGGTTCGACGGCTAATGCGCGGGCCAGGGCGAGACGCTGTTGCTCGCCGAAGGATAAGGAGCGGGCAGGCGTCGCCGCATGGCGGTTCAGGCCTGTTTTCTTGAGAGCAAGGTTGGCTCGATCGCGCCTTTCGGATTTCGAGAATCCCGCAATTTTCAAAGCCAGAATGACATTGGCGATAACCGACCGTCGAAATAGAACCGGACGTTGGAACACCATCGCTTGCGATTTCGAAAGGGCATCTCTGTCATGGTTGTTTGACCACTCAATTACACCGTGGTCTGCAGGAATCAAGCCATGACAAAGTTGCAGGAGCAAGCTTTTCCCCGCACCGTTTGGGCCTATGATTACTGTTTTTGGCGGATCGGCGGCAAATGAAGTTGTGATGTCCTTGAGCACCTGTTTGCCGCCGCGCGATAAGGTGACTCCTTTCAGGTGAAAGGGCAGGGGGGATACGTTGTTCATGAAGCGGCTCTCGCTTCGCCCATGGTTTTCAGGCCGTGCACCAAGACATTGACCGCCAACGACAGGGCGACAAGCACAATACCTAATCCCAACGCGACAACGAGATCACCCTTGCTGGCCTCAAGGGCGATGGCAGTAGTCATCACGCGGGTCATGTGATCGATATTGCCGCCGACGATCATGACCGCGCCGACCTCCGCGACGGCGCGACCGAATCCGGCGAGATGCGCGGTCGCTAGGGTGAAACGGCCATCCCACAATAAAACCGAAATGGCTTGTGCCGGTGTGGCGCCCATGGAGCGTAACGTGTCGTGATATTCATAACGCATCGCTTCGAGGCTTTCGCGGGATAGCGATACGATGATCGGTGTAACCAGAACGACTTGCGCAATGATCATTGCGGTCGGCGTGAATAAAAGATTGAAAACGCCGAACGGTCCTGACCGGGACAGCAACAGATAAACCACCAACCCGACCACGACCGGCGGTAGACCCATCATGGCGTTGAACGATACTAGTATGATCTTGCGCCCTGGAAATCGCGTTAGCGCGAGACAAGCCGCAAGCGGCAAACCGATCAATGACGCGATCAGCAAGGCGCTAAGACTGACCTCGAGGGATAGCAAGATGACCTCCATCAGCCGTACATCGAGTGTCAGCAGCATCGAGAGAGAAGCCAGGATTGCTTGCCAAATTACCTCCATGCCCAGGTTACATCCTTGTTAGGGCACGTCTCGCCATACGCAAATACGATGTCGTCATTTCGTCTCGTCCTTATTGCGTGGTCCATTGCCATTGGCTGACCGCCGGTTCGTTCATTGTTCTAGCTATTACCGGGCTGAACCTACTTTACGGCAAAAGCGTTATAATGCCCTTCGTTGGCCAATCCGTTTTCGCGACGCTGACCGCATATGGCAAATTGGCTCATAATTTTCTTGGCCTCTCGTTTGCCGCCTGGATCGTTTTAATGCCTGTTGTCTGGATAAAACATAACATTCCCACGTTGCGCGATCTCCTTTGGTTGGTGGCTGATGGTGGATCGTTTGCAAAAGGCGTGCATCCGCCGGCCAAACAAATCAATTCGGGCTAAAACTGGCCGGTCATTATACTGGGCGGGTCGGCCTCATTTACCAGATTTTGCCTGATGTATCCCTTCGAATATTCTCCGTTCGCCAGTACCTTTGTGGCCCTTAACACCTCTGCTTTGGCATGCAATCGCTACATTGGCGCTAGCGGTGCTCGTAGTTGCCCATATCTATATAGGCTCTGTCGGAATGGAAGTAGTGATTGCAGCGGTAGCAACCGGCGAAGTGGATCGTAACTGTGCGGAAGAACATCACGCCTTGTGGCGAGAAGACATGAATGGTGATAGCGCCTTATTTAAATCTGGCGGGGGAGATGATTAAGCCGTCGAGTTTATTCTCGGATTAGGTCTTCCGGCGCAAAACAGTTGTGATGATCAGTTAGACCGCTGAATTAAATGACATCGTCGAAGCCACTATTCCGACCGAATCGTTTCTTCGCTATTTTGATATCCAATGTGATCCATAATAATAAATTGGGGTCGCGCTTTCACTTCTAATAGGATTCGACCGATATATTCGCCAAAAATACCCAGTGATAACATTTGAAATCCACCGAAAAGTATAATTGTTAGAATGGTGGTAATATAGCCGGGCTGTGCAATCCCAAAATACATCGCTTGAAATATGATGAAGATACCGTAGGACAAGCTTAAGATTATTAATGTTAATCCAAAAAGAAACCAAATCCGAATTGGAGCAATACTAAAAGATACCAAACTGCTGATGGAATATACGAAAAGCTTTAGAAAGTTAAACTTAGGCGTACCCGAAAAACGATCTTCTACATTATAGCTGATGACTTCTTGATTGTAGCCAATCCAGGAAAACAGTCCTTTAGAGAACCTTGCCCGTTCGGGCATGTTGTTGAGAACGGCAACGACGGTGTGATCCAGCAATCGAAAATCGCCCGCGGATGCGTTTAACTTGACATCGCTTAACATGTTAAAAAACATATAAAACAGTCGGCTACACCACCTACGAAGCCATGAATCGGTTTGCCGATTTTTTCTGATGGCGGTTACGATTCGGGCACCTTTTTTCCATGCGCTTATCATTTCAGGAATGGTTTCCGGCGGATGCTGTAAATCCGCGTCTATTAACACGGTTGCCTTACCTATCGCATGGTGGAGTCCTGCGGAAAGAGCCAGTTCCTTGCCGAAGTTTCTTGATAAAATTAAACCCTTTACCCGGTGGTTTTTCTCGCTCAGCTCGACTATTTTTTGAGGTGTGGTATCCGTACTGCCGTCATCTACAAGGATTATTTCATAATTTGAGGTGACATCGTCGAGCACATTAGTCAGCCTATTATATAACTCGAAGAGATTATCTTCTTCGTTCAAGCAAGGCACGATAAGAGATAGTTCTAATTTATCTTTCTTCTTTGTCATGTGCTCCAGCCTTTACAAGTTGACGTAAATCTGTTGGTTCATTGAATAGGCCTAACTGGGAGTAAATTCGGATTTAAAATGTTTGCGCATGTCGGATTCTATCATCCACATAACAGCGCCGGGTAAACCGCTAGCCACGGCGGTCAGTCCAAATAGGATTGACAGTAGCAAAATTTCTTCCGATGCGATGCCGACCAACCCAAAAAGGAGTATCATGGTGCCCTCGCGAATGCCCCAACCCGCAATCGAAACGGGTATCATTGTCATTAAATTGGCAAGAGGTACAAGGACCTGACAGGCGACCAAGGTCACGTCGATATTGAGTCCTAAGGCGAGTACGTAAACGGCGAGTGAAACCGTTGCGTTTCCAACCAGTGCCCAGGCGAATGATTGCAAAAGCAATCGAGGCGAGAGAAGCAGTTTCCGCATGTCCTCGGCGAGGTTCAAAAAAGCCCGAATAATTCGCCATTGCCTTTTTTTCCCGATCAGAAATGTCAAAGCAGGGAATCCCACGACGCTGATAAATAAAAATGCTGCAAGAAAAAGCAAAATGGGCTGAAACCATGATCGGGTTGTGGACGATAGTTCGTCGGCGAACAATGGATAGAACGCCAGTACGAGAAAAATTAGAGCCGCAACGGTGACAATTCTTTCCAGCAGGACGCTGTTAACCGCGTTTCGAAGCGACATCCCCGCACGATATACGAAAAATATGCGTACGGCGTCGCCACCAATCGCGGAAGGGAGTGTCTGATTGAAGAAGACGCCAATGAAAAACAACCGGCAGCCATGCCAGAAACTTAAGTTTCCACCGATTGCATGAAGGACGGCAATCCAACGCTGCACGGCGGGTATGACTTGAAGGAGGATGATGACAAAAGATATTAGCGCCATTTCCGGTGCAAGCTCGGCAATATTTTGCACGAGCGCCAGCGTATCCACCTGGCTCATTAAAAGTACAATGAGCAAAACGGATATGGTCAGTTTGATGAGTAGAGGCCAGTGTTTTTTTATCGTCATGTTTGCATCGGCAAGGTACGACCTGTTAATTTGAGTTCGGCTATTTTTAGCAGTTTACCTTTGCGGCGTCATTGCAAAGTCTTTCATCGGTGAAGTATTGAGAAATAAAGGCCCAATTGTTCGAAATAACTGCGTGGAATAATGAAAATATTCCAGCAAAAACTGGCGAACATTTTTTTAATTTTGGCGTTAGCGGGTACTGCGCATGCAATTTGGGCCGTATTTACTCATGCCGAAGTTAGCCTAAATCCATGGACACTATTGATCTTCGGAGGGTTCGTTGCCGCAAGCGGCTTAATTCTATCGATAGTTGTTAAATTTAAAACAAAACTTGAGGTCTCAATACTCGCTTTGTCTCTGGTTGCCTCAAGCTACGCCGGAATATTTTTTCTCGAATTGTCGGACCGGAGCCTCTTTAACATTTTCGAGACGAAAGTTGTTCGAAATGTTGTGGCGCAACCTGCATTAGTAGGTGGTGTCGAGTCATATTTATCGCTGCGCCCAACGGATGAAAGAACACAGAAGCAAGTTTACGACGGGTTGCGGCAGCACGGTTATAATCCGAATTTCATGTTCGCTTCGCCTCAACTGCTACCTGTAATCGCAAACGGCGCCTTGCCTAAATTTTTACCGTTAAGCAGCCTCGCTAACGCAGTGACTATATTTTGCAATGAAGGCGACCAGCGGGAATTTCCAATCATCCGTACCGACCGGTATGGCTTCAATAACGACGACACTGTTTATGCCTGGTCAAAGGAAAAAATACTCATCGTTGGCGATTCCTTTGCCCAGGGTTCCTGTGTTCACCAGGAGCAATCCGTTGCCGGCGTTCTTCGCCGAAACGGGTATCCGGCCATATCGGTAGGGATTGGCGGGTTTGGCCCGGTAATGACGCTCGCTTCCTTAAAGGAATATGGCGAACCTTTAAAGCCAAAGACTGTTCTTTGGTTCTATTTCGATGGCAACGATGTGTCTGATTTAGAGGAGAAGGGGCTGAGAAGCAAATTTCTGCTTCGTTATTTGCGAGAGGGATTTTCGCAGAACCTCATCAAAAGACAGGAGGAGGTTGATCGTTTTTGGCGCGGTGGGACTTTCGGCGGAATTTTAAATGATTTCCAAAAGGATGACCGCGCAAAGGAAGATTGGGATCATACGCTAATAGAAAACTTGCCGCTGGTTCGTGAACTTACCGGCATGGAAGATCTAGACTCCTTGACCGATGATGAATCCCTGGTTCGAATATTCACCAAGATCATGGCCATTGCGAAACGCCGTGTCGAGGCGTGGGGTGGAAAATTGTACTTTGTCGTGATTCCCAACAAGGATGACTACCACGGGCGCGTACCAAAATTCCGATTCCCCATCATGACCGCGGTCCGGAAACTCGAGATACCGATTGTCGATGTGGATGCCGCGATTCGAAGTACGGGGGACCCGCTTCGTTACTATCCCGTTCGCGACCAGTGGGGGCATTTCAACGCCGAAGGGTACCGGGTCTTTTCCCGCCAGGTCATCTCCGCACTGGAAAGCGGTGGAGCCGACACCTCAGGACCGGTTGTCGCCGCGATGCCGAAAGTGCCCAGCACGAAAAAAACGCCGGCCAGCGCAAAGAAAGCCGTGCCAAATCCGAAGAAAGTAGCGGTTCCCGCTAAGCCCGTGATCAAACCTACCGGAAATGTTCGGTTGGAATATAAATCTTACGGGCGGACATCGGCAATAATTCCCACGGAAGCCGCACGCGCGCGTAAAACCCATGGCGCGAGCATTCTTGGCTATCAGTTTATTCCTGGTGGTCGAAAGGGAACGGTGGAACTAAACGTTTCCATAAACGCTTATGCGGAAGAAGAAAATGAGCTGATCGTTACGGTCTTTAAAAGCGGACAGGCTCAGCCGCTTCATTTGGCGCGTCAAATGTTAGTGCCGGCAAAACGGGGGTTTCTCGAAACGAAGTTTAAAATTTCGTATAGTTCGCACGCAGCAATGAATTTTGATGTACGCGTTGGACCCGCCCGGGCAGGCACCATTTTTATCAATGGGAATTCCATGGCCAAGCAAGACCTGTCGGAAATTCCGTATTTGTCTATTACGGAGACCGTGACGGTGGGGGGAGGCTCTCCCATGGAAACAAACGATATCAGCGAAAAAAACTTAGCCACGAAAGCGGACTCACTTCCCAAGGCTCAGCGTTGGGGACGATTTTGGCGACAACAATATTCGCGACAACAAAAAACCTCTGCTGTGATGCCAACACAACTATCCGCGCGTAAGCCAGGGCAGGGCGAGGAGGTCTTGGGCTTTACCTTTAGCCCGACGAATGTAGCCGGCAAGTTTAATGTCCGCGTTGCCATGAACGCGTTTTCGCACACCGAAAACGAACTTGTACTAGGCCTTTATCGAGGCGATGAACTTACGCCGATAGGCTCCGCTAAGACAAAAATGCCCGCAGGAGCGACAACTTATTTAATCGAAAGTTTCGAAATAGAGAATGCCCGTCCCTTGGAGAAACTGACCGTTTTCGCTGGCCCTGGAAAATCGGGAGAGATTTTTTTAAACGGCGATGGTCAAGGAAACAGACAGAGAGCCGCGTTCTTTCCCGTATTGACGGTGGCGGAAGCTTCCGTTGATATGAAAAAGAACGCGGTCACAGAACATTTTCCGGAAGATGATGGTAGTCAGGCCTTCGCGCGGAGCCAGAACTTGTTAAGCCCGCACTCCGATCCTTCGCCGGAGGGGCGAGAAGAGATTGCTTGCTCGAGGGCGTTTGCGAAACCGGATACAGGTGTTTTTGTACTGTTTGGACAGTCGCAAGCGGCTAACTCAGGTGCCCGGAAATACACACCTGCACAGGACGTCGTCAATTTCAATTTTCTTGATTCGAAATGCTATCGCGCAACGGATCCCCTGCTCGGTGCAAGCAATCTTAAGGGCAGCATTTGGTCTCGCCTTGCGGATAAACTTATTGAGGCGAAAAAGTTCAAACAGGTCATTGTCGTTCCGGTTGCCGTCGGCGGCACTTTTTTGACGGAATGGATGCCCGGCGGCCGTCGTCACCGGAGATTATCTCTCGCATTACAACGTCTGAGCCGCGCCAATGCCAATGTCACCGCTTTTTTATGGCAACAAGGTGAAGCGGAATCTGGCTTTACCGACATGGCTCCAGAGAAATACAAGGCTGGCTTTCTGGAATTGCTGTCGTCTGTCCGAGAACAAGGATTTAGGGCACCGGTATTCGTTGCGTTCTCCACATATTGTGGGGAAGGTACGGTACGAAATAGCGATAATATCCGCCGTGCCCAAATGGATCTTGCTACGGAGAACGCGGACATTCTACTTGGTCCCGATACCGACAAAATTGGTAGCAACCACCGTTATGACAATTGCCATTTCGGCGTTACGGGGCAAGAAATTGCCGCGAAAATGTGGGCGGAAAAATTGCTGGCGCAATAAGAACGGTTGCCCTCGTTAATTCGGACGAAATTCCTCTATGATTAGGCTGGGGCGCGGAACCGTGCTGCTCCGGCCCGTGTCGTCTCCGTTCAGGTGGACTTGTCCACCTTCGCCAACGCCGATGCGGATGTCGACACTGACCGACTTCCGTCCGTCATGCTGGAAAAGATACTCGACAATTGCGGTGTCGGTGTTCATTGCATCAATGCTATGTCGGGTGTGAGCCACCGCACCTGGCGCGTTGTCGACGAAAATGCCGACGACAAGTTTGGATTGGCGATCCGCGAATACGGGTACCTTTACCAATACGCGCGTGATCGTATTAGCTCCTTGCGGGACGAATGAATTGCCAAGAATGCTCGCGGTTTCTGTACGTTGCGGTTGTCCGTCGGCGGACACTGTATTCTTGATTCCGACATAGGACTCATACTTCAATTCGAATCGGTTGATTGGTTTACCGTCGACGTTTCCGGTGTACCTCTTTGGTACGAATGGTTTCGACGATGAAGGTTTCGCTTTTGCGCTAGGCGTTGATTGGCCGGGGCCGGGTTTGAGTGTGGGCTTGCGTTTCGAAATTTCGTGGCGTGGTGCACCATCCTGGCAAGAAAGGCGTACATTCGAGACGCCGGTCGCGTTTTTATCGACATACAGGGTGCCCGATCTTTTTGAATTGATGCACATCCAAGCGGCTGAAAAGTCTTTAACGCACCCGCCTGCGGGGTCGCTGCCAACTAGGTGGTTTCCAATATTGAAGTCGCATTCGGACTTTCCATCGCACCGACTGGAAATCGCCAATGTTGCGTTCCCGGGTCGGACAATATTGGCGATCGGATATTCGAGTTTCGCGTCTTTGCAATTCCCTCCAAAGGTTGCTTCAAGTACGAAAAGTCCGGATTTAGGTGCCAAGACTCCCGCGATTGCATCGGCGAAAAGCGCATAGCCTTTTGAGTTATGATGCGGGATATCTTTTGTCGTTGGAAAGAAAAGGTCGTGATCACCACTTTGCGCTATCGCTTGGTCGATATCGATGAATGGCAACTTGGCGGCTTTCGCCTCCGCGATGACCGCATCTATATGCGTGGGGAGCCGGCCAAGCCGATAATAAGGCGCGCCCCAAATTGGTGCGAAATATAAGGTTCCTCCCCAGGATTCGACATCTTGCTTCGCGGTTCGAAGAATTTGACCAATTATTTTGACGACATCTTTGGTCTCTTTGACGGAGTTAATGTCTGATTTCCCAATTACCGACAAAAGACGGCGATGGACTTGCGTGGCTTCTTCTTGGCCATTGTCACGATATGCCGTCGCGCGAGCGCCGTGATCGTCGATAATAGGACGCCATCGCGTCGGGTTTTTCCAAATCGTTTTCCATACTTCGTCAACAGAACCTTGCCGGTTGGCAAGCCCTTGCGAAAAGTTTGGGTTGAAGTAGTTGACCAAGACCTTGCTGCGGATCTCATGGTCCCGCAAATCCACCAGATCGTTACCGACGGTATAAAACCAGACCACGGTTTTCGGGCGTAATTGCGCACCGTACTCGCGCAGCGCCGCCAGATTGAATAAGGGACCATTGCCGCCGACGCCTAAAGAAATCGCCGCATATCCATTGCGGCGTAAATGGCCGGCAATCGTCTGTTCCTGATGAACACATTGTCCGTAAATGAAGGAGTCACCGAGCAGAAGAATTCGGTCGCTGTTCAAGGCGTATACGGTGTCTTCGTTATTGAATCCATAGCGATCGCTTTGCAGCACGGGAAATTGCTGCTGATCGCCTTCGTTGCAATTTACCGTCGTGACCCTCGATATACCGCCGAGTGGAAGGACAGGGATTAAGCCGGTATCGGCGGATTCGATTTGCGAGCGGAGCGAAGGGCTGCGATAGGCGTCGATGCCATTGGCACGCAATGCCTCGACAACCTGGCCTACGGCTCGGTTATCCGACGCTTTTCGAGATTTTAGGACGATTGTTGGCGGTGTAAGTTTTCCATGGACGGTGCTGATGACTTGATGGATCGCGCGTTTCGGTTCAATTCCAGCGATCGATAGAACGATTGAAGCAACCAACGTCGTCACGAATAAGGTAACTGCCGTCAAAAGCAGGTTTTGTTTAATACGATGTGGAAAGCCGAGTGCGATTGCGGCACTGACGGCAATCGTTACGGCAATGAGCGTATAGGTAAGCTCAAAAACATTGATTTTGGGAATATTGACGAGGCGATACGCCGCGTAGCCGAAAAAGATCAGGGAAATTAGTAGAATGACAAAATTTACAGCGCGGCTTGAAGTAAATTTCTTCGTTTCCGGTTTATTCTCCGGTTCGAGTACCGGGTCGGACTGATTTTCCATTCGATCTTTACGCTACGTTTCCTGGAGCGTGGCGAGGATCCGGTCGGTGCTTAATCCATGCGCCTCGAGCAATCCTTCGTACGATCCGTAGTAATGAATAAACTCATCCTTCAGGGCGAAGCATTTGAGGTCGCAATTCGCACCCGTATCCCAGGCAATTTCCTTGACGCGTGACCCTAGGCCGCCATGTGGGGCGTTTTCCTCGATGACGAGGACACGTTTGTGATCTTTCAACGCTTGAGTGACGCCGTCACGGTCTAGCGGTTTAACCGTGTGCGCTGATATCAGCGATACACTTTCGCCTTGCGCGGTAAGCTTGTCGGCGATTTCGAGTGCCATCGTCATGATGGGACCGTAGCAAAGGATGCAGGTGTCCGTTCCCTTGCGGATATACCGCAGCTTGCCGAATTCGAAAGGGTCTTCCGCGTTCTTGGTCAGGACAGGTTCTCCCGCCTTGCCGAGCTTGAGATACATGGGACCCGCTTTCTGTTTCGCACAGTGTAAGGTCGACAAATGCATTTCAAGAGGATCGCAAGGCGCCAGGATCTGCATGTTGGGAATTGCGCTTGCGATCGCAACGTCTTCTTGGGTGTGGTGAGTGCCCCCGAGGGTGGAGTAGACGACGCTGGTTCCCATCCCGACGACCGTAACGGGCAGATTTTGATAGCACAAATCGTCGCGCACCATCTCGAACGGCCGATAGAGAGAAAAGGTGGCGATAGTATAGGCGAAGGGTTGCGCGCCCTTCAGAGCCAGTCCGGCGCAAATACCGATCATCGACTGTTCCGCGACTCCGACGTTCAAGAATCGTTCCGGATATTCGTCGCGAAACTTTCCCATGCTTCCCGCGGGTGAAATATCGGCGACGACGATGTAGATGCTTGGGTCCTGTGTCGCGCATTCGTAGAGCGTTTCAGAGAAAACGTTTCTCATGCCAGTGCTCCCGCTAATTCCTCGACGGCTTGCTGATATTCCTCGGGGCTCGGCGAGCGGTAGTGCCAGATTGGAACATTCTCCATATAGCTGACGCCCCTACCTTTGGTCGTAGTACAGATGACCATGAGCGGTTTGTCCCCATTGCGCGCGGTTACGGCGTCGAAAACGGCTTGTGAATCGTGGCCATCGACTTCGGCGCACTCCCAACCAAACGCTTCGTATTTCTCGCGCAAAGGATAAAAGCTTGGGTGTGTTTCGCTGGTCCGGCCAAGACTCTGAAAATCGTTATTGTCGATGAAAGCAACAAGGTTAGACACCCCAAAAGACGAAGCCATCATGGTCGCTTCCCAAGTCGATCCTTCCTGGACTTCACCGTCGCTTAAAACACAATACACGGTTCCTGTGTCGCGATTCACTTTCGCCACATAAGCCATGCCTACAGCCATCGACAAGCCATGCCCAAGCGAACCTGTCGATGCTTCGATGCCTGGGTTGCCATAGTCCGGATGGCAACCCAGGATTCCGTCCGCCGTGCAATATCGATCTAATTCTTGCCGTGTGAGTACGCCCAAATCTTCCAAGATTACGTACTGGATCATGCAACCATGGCCTTTCGACATCAAAAAGGTGTCGATACTGTTCCCCTGTTCGTCGCGTTTCATCAGGCCGTAATAAATACAGTCCACTATCTCCGTACAGGAATAGGCGGAGCCGATATGCAACGCGCTGACTTGTTGCGAAATATCGAGGATGCGGCGTCGGAATGCGCGGCACCTTTCCTGCGCCGCCACCGCATTGAAACTATTTCTTGGTGTCTTATCGTTCATTGCGCCGCATTCGCTCCTAAAAAAGTGTCCAGTAGTAGTCGCCTGTATAACCCGCTTCGTCAAAGATACGTTTCCAGCCGTCCGGATAGTCGTGAGTATAAGCGGTTAGGACCCACGACTCGAACAATGCTTTACCTTCAGGCGTTTGATAACAATCGACCTGTAGAAACTTACCGGTTCGTGCCAGGCGCTCCATTTCCTGGAGTGCTTTTATCAAGTCCGGTTTCTTGAGGTTATGGAGTGTGTTAATGGCGAGGACAACATCGAAGCTTTTGTCCGGGAACGGTAGGCTTTCTGCGCTGCCGATTTGCAGCCGTCCGACAACCTCCGGCTCGCAGTTCATCAATGCATATTGGGAGACATCGATTCCAAAAGCATCAATACCTTCCGCCAACAAATCCTTAACAAGAAATCCTTTGGCGCAACCGACATCCAGGACACGGTCGCCCTTCTTGAGCCCGTAATGTTTGATGATGTCTTGGGCAACGGGAACCCAACGCCCATCATAGGAGTAGCCCCCATATCCGACATCTCGTGAGCCGTCGAAATAGTCCTGACCATATTCGCGGGACAAATCAATCAACGTCTGCGTTTTCGCGGTTTCGCGCTTTTCGATATTGCGTTTGCTTTTGGGCAGACTTCGCAGCAAATCCAGTTCAGGCATCGAGGGCTCCTTGCGTTTCGGCATGCACTTTTGCGAGGCCGTCCGGCAGTAACGTATAGTGAAAGTTTGGAAAGGCCGCTCGACAGGCTGCGGGATCGAACGGTCTATAACCATCGTGGGGCATCGGTCCTTGTCGTGGCATCCCTTTTATTGTCGGCTTAGGTTCGAAGAACTCGCTGATGATCTCCGCGATATCGCGAAATGACATGACGTCACCCGTTGCCACATTCAGCGCGCCAAGGCTGCGGTGAAACAGAACATTGCACGCGATCTCCGCGACATCGTCGATCAGCACATGGTCACGGCGCTCCTCGCCCTCGCCGAATAGTGCGATGTCCTCACCGGATTCGGCGCGGCGGCGGAACTGATTGGGACCATATCCGTTATGGGGGTCGGCGGCACCATAGAGAAGGCTAGGCCGTAAAACAGCATACGGCGTTTCCCCGACGATGGTTTGCAGCATCAATTCGCGCGCGGCATGCATCATGCCATGGAGTGATTCGGGCTGTATCTTCGAATTTTCATGGAGTGGATTGGGATCGTCGGCGTATACCGCGTCGGAACTAATATAGACCACATGCGATACGGAAGTGATTTCGAGGGCCCGGCACACACTGTCCATCATCCGAACATTATCGACGAGCATAGTAGTGTTTTTGCACGGTGCTTGAGCGGAAACCACAAGCAGGGCGTCGTTTGGATCAAGTTGCGTCGCGAGATTTTCGGCCGCGTCGTCTGCGAGCAAATCGAGCGTTTGGCGTCCGAATCCCTTTATTGGAACGTCTTGAGCGATCAGTCTTTCGGCGACGGCGCCACCGACAAATCCACCAACGCCCAATATCACGACCCGGGATGGCGGCTGCGGTGAACTGAATTGATGAGTGAGCATTCTAAACCTCTAATCAGGTGTGCGCGAGGAGACACCAAGCGTCGTGTAATCCAAGCCGGCGTCGATTGCCGCCTTTCGATCCAAGACACCATATGGGTCGAGCACGACAGTACCGTTCATTTTCTCGACAAGCGTCCGTGGGTCCAGATTACGAAACATCGACCATGGTGTCATGATTGCAACCGCATCGGCACCCTGTATCGCTTCGTACATATCGTCGGCCCAATCGATTTGTGGCACGACAGAGTGTGGTACCGCTGGATCAAATGCCGTAACCATCGCTTCCGAGAGTCGCGATATGAGTTCGAGTGACGGGGAGTTCTTCACGCTGTTTGTATCTTCCTTGTAGGTGATGCCGAGAAGCGCGATTTTGGCTTTGGGATTTGATCCCAATATTTTTGAACAAAGCGTTCGGTAGGGCCAGTCCTTCCGCCATTTGCTGTTCGCGAGCCAGGCTGAGACCACGCCGGCGTCCGTACCGAGATCGTTGGCGAACCGTTGGACCGTGTTTAGATCACGTTCCAAATTCCCACCGGCGATGCCCAGCCCCGGAGAAAGGTACGCATGCGGTCCTATGCGTTGGTCAAGTTTCAAGGCTGGTGCGATCTCCGACCAATCGGCGCCAATGTTTTCACATAGCTCCGCCAGCATGTTTGCCACGTTAATCGACGCGACCAGGCAGCAATTTATCGAAATCTTGGCAAGTTCTGCGCTTTCGTACCGCATGACAAGCAAAGGACAACTGAACAGGTCGAGATACTTTTGATAGGCGCAAGGCAACGGTGCATTAGGTTCTCTGGCGCCGATAATGAAACGCTCTGGATTAAGCGCGCGTTCGATGGCACGACCAAAGACAAGAGTTTCTACCTGATAAAAAAGCAGTCGGTTCTTTCGATGATGCTGGTGCGTGAAGCCTGGTGGGACTTGGCTGAGTATAACAATTGTGGCGTCGGTTCCCGCATTCTCGAAGGCGACTTTTAGTAGGGTGTTGATCGCGCCAAGATCACTATTTCCGCTGTCGTCTGTTGCGACATCAGGTGCGACATATACGATGTCGCATTTCTTTAAGGCGCTTGGGTCGGACGTAAATTCGAGTCGTTCGAGGTTCTTTGCCAAGAGTTCCGGCAGTTGAGGCTCGGTCAACGGTGTTTCCCCCTCGGCTAGACGCCGAGCGAGCGCGTCATTGGGGTCGAAGCCGACGACGTGGCATCCTCGTTCGGCCCCCGCGGCGGCGGAATTCAAACCAAGGTGCGTTAATCCCACATACCCGATCACGGGAAGTGTCATGCCGACCTCAGGGTCACGCGTTGTTGAAGGTAGCGCGACGTTCTACCTGATTAATTTTATCGATCAGGTCATCCGTCGTTACGGGAACATTGCCGTCCCTTTCGCACTCGACGGCGCCAGCCATCGCGCCAAGAACGGTTGCCACCACTTCATTGCCGTGCGCAACGTGGGCCAAGGTGGCATAAGCAAGCAACGCGTCTCCGGAACCAACAGCGTCGACGACATGATTAGCAAAACTGTCGATCGCGAAGAAAGAGCGCACGTCTTGTTCAACTTGATACCGTTCGCGGTACGCGATGAGGCCCCGTTCACCGAGCGTAAGGATGAGGTTCTTACAGTTTGCCACTTGATAAAGTTTGAGTGCCAACGGCCGAATGACCGAATCTTGATCTCCTAGTGAGAACCGGGCTTCACGCTCGTTCGGTGTAATCAAGTCGAAACCCTGAAAGTCGCAAATGTTGCCCCATCGGCTTGCAACCTGGCTATCGGCAACGCGGAACGCATCGGCGGGAATACTGTCGATCAAATTAGGAATTGTCGTTGCATTAAAAATGCCATGGCGGAAGTCACTAAATACAACGGCTTCCGCGGGGCAGTTTCGCAAACTGGCGCAAATTTCCTCCAGATTCTTGCCGCCAATCGGTCGATTGTCGAGAGTATCGACCTTGAGCAGTCGATACCCGCCACAAACGATCGCGTTTTTGTTCGTGGTCGGACGGCTTTCAGAAATTACCGACCGAAGCTCGACGCCGGCTTCTTGAAGATCGTTCTGCGTAAAGCCGCGCCATTCATCATCGCCCAAAATCGTCGTGAACACGACGTTTGCGCCACCGGCACGAAGATGCTTCGCCACGATACCCGCACCGCCAACGAAATTCGTCCGCTCCTCGAAACGGACGGACATTGTCGGTGTTTTGGTTTGCCCGCCAATCATTGTCGTGTGCGTGTAGCTGTCGATAATCGTATCGCCAACGACGTGAATCGTGAGTTTATCGAAACCGGACAACGCGTCCCGCAAGTCTTGAAAGGACAGTCCCTCGGCCTCTAATAATGAAAGGAGTTTATCCGGGGCGATATCCGGCGGCATCGTTTCAATAATTTTTGAGGACGAATAAACGATGTCGCCCGGCGTGAATATGAACTCGCCGCCGAATTGGTCGAGGACCTTTTTCTCTTCCTGCGTCGCGGGCGGCATGCCTTCCGCAACATATTCGTAACCTTTCGCGAAATAGTCGGGCTGCAGCTCAGCCAGGTTTTGAAGTGGTTTTGGCATCGGGTCGATAACGACATAGTCGACCATATCCAAGGCCGCGAGGTTCAAGGCACGTAGATTTTCGGGGACGAAGGGTCTGAAGTTCGCCTTTTCAATATGCGCGTCGCAGGTCAGGCTGGCGATCAAGATATCCGCCTTACCCTTCGCGTACATCAAGTGCCTAATGTGCCCTGGATGGACGACATCGAAGGTCCCATGACACATTACGACTTTCTCTTCCCGAGGACGTTTTCCGATCGTCTTTTTTAGATCGTCGACGGTTTTAATTTTGGCTTTGTATTTGGCGTCATCCATTAGCGCGCGCATCCCGGTCTGAAAGCATATCAAACCATGTCCTCGTGGCTTTCGCGATTGAATCTGGCTCCCATAACGGTGCGTTTCGCCAATATTCGATGTTATCGAGAATGCGTTTTACGCCGTCCTCGAACGGCACCTTCTGACGCCAACCGAGTTCGTTTGAAATGCGGGAAATGTTCGCCCAGGTGCAATCCGGCTCTCCAGGTCTTTTGGGAATATAAATGACTTCGCCACCGAGCAATTCGATGAGCCGGTTGACTGATTGGGGATTGCCGGCGCCCAAATTATAAACTTGTCCGGTGTGTGTCGTCTCCGCCGCTAATAGAAATGCCGCAGCGACATCGCTTGCGTACAGGAAGTCGCGACTTTGCGTGCCATCGCCAACGACGGTAAAGGGCTTACCCGCAAGTTTTTGACGCAAAAATACGCCGAAAACAGCGCCGTACGCGCCTGATGTCCGCGATCTGGTTCCGTAGGCGTTGAAAATTCTGATTGAGTTGACCGGCAGTCCGTATGCTTGGAACCAGTGAAACGCACTTTGCTCACCTAGATACTTACTAAGCGCATAGGGGTATTGCGGGTCGATGGGGTGGGCCTCATCGGTCGGTGTCTTCGCCATGCCGTAACAGGAGGACGAGGCGGCATAGACGACCTTTTCCACGCCCGCCGCGCGGGCCGCTTCGAGCACGTGCACCGTGCCCTGAACATTGGCCGACATGTATTCGACCGGGTGTTCCATGGACGGCACGATATCGCCAATCCCAGCAAAATGGAAAACGTGCTTCACGTTCTCGAACAAAGAATCGGGCGCATCCAACTGGCGGATATCACGGGAGTCGAAGGTCACATCACCGCTGGCCTTGTGCGCCGACAAGTTCGCCTCGCGTCCGCCGATTAGGTTGTCGATAACGCGCACCGCATACCCGCGTTCAACAAGCAAATCGACCATGTGGCTTCCGATAAACCCAGCCCCACCGGTGACAAGGGCAATTGGCTTGGCGCTCATGTTGCTTCTATCGCCTGCATCGTTCTTACGTTGAAATACCAATCGTTATCGAAGCTGCTCGGCAACTTTCCATCACGAAACGCGTCGCATAAGCTGCGTACCGCATCTTCTATGGAATGCGTTGGTTTAAAGCCGAGTACGCGAAAAATCTTGTCGGAATTAATGTGGTATGAGCGATTGTCGTCGCTTTCGGTGACAACAATATCGATATCGCCCTTTTCCGGAAATTCCTCTTCCACGACTTTCTTAACGAATTCCGCGATTTCCATGATTGTGTAGTTTTGATAACCCGCGTTGAACGTCTCCCCCTGGATCAGTTCGGCGGGAGCCGTCAGCATTAGCTTGTAGACCGCGCACATATCTTGAATGTGAAGGTTGGGCCGTTTTTGCTTTCCGCCAAAGACTGTGATTTTGCCCTTATTGATGGCGTGGTTTGTTAAAATATTCACCGAAAGATCCAGGCGGCAGCGGGGGCCGTAGCCGCATACGGTTGCTGGGCGAATTGTGACGCAAGTGAAGTCGTCCGACATATGCTTAAACAGCCTCGGTTCACATTCTCCCTTGTATTTATTGTATAGGGTGAGGGGAACCAAAGGGTGATCTTCGGTGACTTCCGGTGCGTCCGATACGCCATAGACCGAACTCGACGAGCAGTAAACGAAGCGCTTTATGCCTGCTTCCTTCGCCGCGACGACAATTGGCTCGAAGGCGTCGAGATTAATCGTCGTGCTGAGGTTTTCATCCAACTCGAAACTGGCGTCATTGGAGATGCAGGCTAGATGCAGCACGGCATCGATGCCCTGCATTGCTGATTTGACGGTTGGCAAATCTCGAATATCACCATCGATAGTGGTCAGGTTAGGATTGTCGAGCGGTAAATGGTTTTTGCCAAAATAGGGAATATCGAGGGTCGTAACCTCGTAGCCCTCGTCGAGCAACTGTGGAATCAAAACGCTACCGACATATCCTGAACCGCCAGTAACAAGTACCTTGGCTAACTGCTTCGTCACTTCTCTTCCTTCGCTTCTATTCAAGAGGCCGCCGCCGCGGATTCGTTGGTTAGATGATTCGTCGCAATCGAATAACGCGCGGACTGTGCGTCATCGTAAAACATACGTACCGTTTCCAGTGAGTACTCGCTTAGATCCTTGCCTATGGTCGGCAGTTTACTCAGAACGTCGTGTGTCACTGTAATGATGTGACAGCCGACGGATTCGGCGTGAAAAATATTGAGTAACTCGCGTGGGCTCGCCCAAAGTAATTCCGAGCGCGGACGCGTGCTCATGATTTCAACGGCATCCCGCATATGTCCCAGGGGGTCGAGACCGGTATCGGCAATTCGGCCCGCGAAAACGGAAATAATTGCTGGCGTCTCCTCAGTTAGCGCCGCCGTGATGGCGCGCACCTGGTCAAGCGTAAAGACGGCGGTGATGTTGAGATTAATTCCCTCTGCTGAAAGCGCCTCAACGATCGAAACGCAACTATCCCCGCGCGTGTTTGTAACGGGTATTTTGACATTCACGTTCTGGCCCCATGTCGCAATCTCTCTTGCCTGGGCGGCCATTTCGGGAAGGTCGTCGGCGAATACTTCGAACGAAATTGGACGGTCGGGGACGGCTTGAATCAACTCGGCGGCAAAACCTTTATAATCGGTTATGCCTGCTTTGCGCATCAGCGTCGGATTCGTCGTAAAACCTTTGATTAAAGGATTAGCTGCTAGCTTGACGATGCTCTCCAAATCCGCACCGTCAGCAAAAATTTTTATCGTCAATTCATCTAGTGAATGCGCTGTCGTCGCGGAATTTTCCGTCACTGACTAATCTCCCCAGTTGCCAAATTACGTGGCTATCTCGCTCAGCCGAAAAGTGTACCCTTTTGCATCCAGTAAAAGCGTCCCTGGTAAGTCGAATAAAAACTCAACCGAAATTCAAAGACCGTCTTACGCAAAAAATGTAATTCCCAACCCTGCTGGCGCGACACAATACACCCCTTGATAAGGCCGACAAAGTGATACGTGCAAAAGATGCCCGCTCTCAAAATTGAATCCGTAAAAGGGCGATTTTTCAGGTATTTCGAGCGTTGGCGTAACGTCTTGCTGGCATGGCGACGGGTGAAAATTCGAGCAATTTTGACGGCAGGCGATTTTCGCTGCGAATCGGTGTTAAATTTGCCGGTTGAAACTGGGTGAGTTGGTGCTGGATAACATCTTATTTACCCGGTTTATTTGATTTCCCCGCCAACATGCTCATCGTTTAGTTTGTTATAGGCCTCAAATACGGACGGGACATCTCCGTAAGCCACCAGCCGTCCTTGCTCTAGCAACATCGCTTTGTTGCAAAGATCCTTCACGATCGCTTCGGAGTGGCTGGCAATCACCAGGATTCTTGCTCTCGCCATTAGCCCGTTCGCGCGATCTTGAGCACGCTTCGCAAACCGGGCATCACCAGCTCCCAGTCCCTCGTCAAGGAGCAATATGTCGGGCTCGATAATGGTGACGGCAGCGAAGGCTAGGCGCAACAGCATGCCGGCGGAATAGGTCCGAACTGGCAGTGCAAGATATTCACCAAGTTCCGTGAATTCGGCGATCTCATCCTTGCGGCTTTGCAATTCCTTGACCGTGAGGCCGAGCATGACACCAATATTGATGATGTTCTCGAAGCCGTTATCTTCCATGTCCATGCCGAGGCCGGGACTAAGCAGGGCTGAAATCTTTCCATCCACTTCGATGGTTCCGGAAGTTGGCGCGTAGACGCCCGCCAGGGCCCGTAGCATGGTTGATTTGCCGGCGCCATTGTGGCCGACGATACCGACACGGTCGCCTTCTTCAATGGATAAGGTAATGTCTTCGAGTGCTTTGACGACAACATTGCCATCAATGGAGAGCTCTCCACCGGTGCGGCGCTTGAAGATGACCTGACGTAAAAGACGACTGTCCGCGTCGAATATCGGTAAATGCAAACTGAGCTTGTTTAAATGGATATGGGACATTGCCTTACTGCGTACTTTCGACGGTTACATCCACAGAATGATCCGATGACGATAGCGATTGAAACAAAGTATGGCGAAAGTCCATCCAACAATCGTGATGCCGAAAACAATATACCAACTCATCATATCCGGTGCCTTGCCGAGCATCGGGGAGCGTAGAATGTCGAGAAAATGGAACACGGGATTGAAGTCGACGAAGACCGTTTTGACACGGCCGACTTGACCGGGAGTCCAGAATATCGGCGTCAAAAAGAATGTCATCTGGACGATGGTCGTGAGGAGCTGCTGTAAATCACGAAAGCGCGTACAGAGTATGGAGATAACGCTTCCGATCCAAATCGCATTTATGCTCAATAAAACAATCGCTGGAAAAATCAGGAGCGTATTCATGTTCACTTCGACGCGAAAAATAATCGCGATGAAAATAAAAACCTGAACATTGTGCAAAAAGACGATCAGATTACGCACCAGGGCGGCCCAGACGAAAGCCGTGAACGGCACGTTTGTTTGTTTGACGACCCCTTCCGCGGCAACGAACGTCCCGGAGCTTTCGGTAATCATACTCGCAAGCGGAATCCACACCGTGAATCCCGAGGATAAATAGGGCAGGTAATCGTGGGGGTCTTGCTTAAATATGCCCGCATATAGGAAACCCATCGTCCCTATGAAGGCCGCGGTGCTGAGCGTTCCCCAAAACGGGCCTATTTTTGTCCTGCGATACCGACGGATGATGTCCATCCAGCCCATTCGCATCCACAGCCGCCATAATTTAAGGCCATCGATGACATCTTTTACTCCGGGACTAGATCTCATAGCGCCTTCGGTTCTCCCTTAACTTGGTAAGCATCAACTTTCTTTATGCACCCGAATACAAGATTACATGTTGGTATGTTCTAATTTTGTATATTACTTCTAATTAATATGGATTTTACTTTGTTCCTTGCACCGATTGTTTAGCTAACACGTAAGGCGCGGTGTTACAATCAAACGATCAACGCGACGCGCCAGGGCTAAACGTTCTTGGTATAGATGGAAAGCGTTTCATCCGTTAGTTTTTTTAGTGAAAATTTTTCACGCATCAGTTGGGGCCCTTTCCGAGCGGCATGTGCGCGCCACTTGTCATCCTCGAGAACCGACCGGACCGCGCTCGATAATGACTCCGCTGATGCGGGATCGACGATTTGGGCGGTGACACCGTCCTCGACTGCTTCTCTGTTGCCACCAGCGTCGGTGCAAACAATCGGGACACCGTGCGTTTGGGCTTCCAACAAGACATTTGCCAAACCTTCTTGCGCCGACGTCAGAAGGAATAAATCGAGTGATTTGTGCAGCGCCCCTATATCCCATTCGCTGTCTTGAAAATGAAAGCGGGTGCTAAAATCCGATGCTGCGGCGCGGTTCTTTATTGTTTTCTTGAGAGGGCCGTCGCCGACAATAACGAAGTGGGTATCTGGGATCTCCTTTGCGATGATTTCCGCGATCTCGTACCAAAGATGCGGGCGTTTCTGTGGCACGAAGCGAAATATTCCGCCAACAACGAAACTTGCGTCGGAGATGCCAAAGCGGTGGCGTATTTCGGTCGGCCCGGGACTAATTACAGCCGCATCGACCGCGTTATGGATAACGGGGATTTGGCCGACATCGGTTTCCAACCATTCCCCATAACTGTGGGCGCCGGCAGTACTGTTCACGGTTAGCGTGACCTGTTTCTGTTGAATTAATATGCGATAGGCTGATCGCATATAGGGCTGAAACGTTGGCAGGTTTGACGGTTCCATGTTTCGGGCCGACAGCACGATACGGGGCACACCGGCAAGTAGCGCCGCGAAACCGGCCCGTATGCAGGATGCGTCTTGCCACGCATGCACAATCTCGGGCCCTTCGCGCTGAAATGTGGCCGTAAGAATTAGTATTTCGGAAATTAGATGAGAAGGAAATTGCGAAACCGCCGATAGAATTTCGGCAGGAAGTATAGACTGAAGCGTCTGGTGGGAGATTTCGGGAATAGAGCGAACCGGGATACCGATTCGGGCAATGTGGTCCCTGTAAGGCTGGAAACTCGGAATCGCATTTGGGTATTCGGCAAGGAATGTCAAATCGTCATACCCACGTTTCTTGAGGCCCGCTAGGGTCAGGCAAACTTGCCGCTCGACGCCGCCGGGTGCCAGGCCTGCGTTCACATGAATTATTCGGCCGGGAACGGTGTTCCCCAAACCGACGAGCGCGGGTGTGGCGAGGCGCGCGACCTCGGCGAACGCCGACATCGTCGTATCCTCATCGCTTCTTTCTAGTTCATGCGTATCGCGTGCCTGGGTCGACCGCCATAGCCGCCTTAGCGTGGAGGCACGACGAATGTTGGACACGGTTCGAGCTAAAAAATGGGATGAAGGCTTTTGCCGTAGCCAATCCGCGAACTTGTTCGCAAGACGCCAACTCAGGATTTGAACAATGGAAAACCGTTGGTATCGGCCTTCGACAGGGCAATAGAGTGCCCATCTGCCGCGCAATGCCATGGTGAAAAGGAACGCCAATGAAATGAGGTAGGGTCCCGCCAGAAAAAACAGCGGTATGCCCGTGGTACGCGAAAAGGCTCCCGGACCGACAGTGCTGCCAGGTGCGGTATGGACGATTTTCACGATATCGAAATCAAGCCGAAATCGTGCCAGGGCGGTGTCGCTCAGCTCGAACGGGGTGACAATGCATATCCGCTTGATGCCTTGGGAAGCACAGAAATCAAAAAACTGTTCTACGGCTGGATGCATGCGGATGGGTCTGCCTTAGCGGCATGGCGCGCCACGGCTTTGGCGAGCCTGATTGGCAAAAAAGCGTGACATCGATGATAGAAAAAACATAGCCTTCCGGATCGTGGACAGTCCATTGGATAATGGAAAGAATCGGTACGTCATATACAAATCTCCCGACCGATTGGCATCAAACCGATGACGGGTAACATTGCTTCTCCCATTCGTTGGAAACGAAAATCCATTGATGGTCGTCGGTCACAAGTCGTGCGGGGTTGGGTGATGCTGGTCGCCGACCAGACCTCGGGCATAACGAGACTTGCCGTTGGTAATTCGGATGCCGATCCTCAATTGCTGCTGCGTAAAAACGGTTTCGGGACTAATTTTTGCGTTGCACATATACCCGAAAAGGGAGCTGTGATTTCGATCCCAACTGCCCGCGGCCTTGGCGAAAATGGCGGGGTGATCCGCGTCGTTGAAATTGGCTGGATGCAGGCCTACCCGTTGTTGTTTTGGCAGGTGACCTGCGGGATACTTGGATCTGGTGACGTCGGGTTTCAGGCCTTTCGTGTTGCGATCGCGTTGCTGGTACGATTTCGGTTTGGTGAGTTTCGCCGCCGTCTCGTTCGGCGTGGCGGCGGCGGAGACATGGTGCGTTCGCCGGAGACAGGCACTACGATTCGCCGTACTGCTAGACGCCATAAATCGACGAGTGGCGCAATTCGAACCGTCATGTGTAGCCACTCGCTTGATCGCGACGGTGCGCCGATTAGCCAATTCGAGTTGACTGTTAAGCTAGTACGGGACGGGGTGATAAATCCCGTTGTCGTTTCGCCGCGTGACGGACCGCTTCGCAATGAGTATGAGGCGGAAGGTATCTCCGTGGTTATCAAGTCGAGTGGCATTGAGCATGCGCTGACCGTGCGGGAATATGATCGCGTGATCGCAGACTACGCGGAGTTTCTGGAGTCGATGTCCCCAGATCTCGTCTATGCCAACACGTCGCAAACTTTCTTTGCGATTGAGGCGGCCAATCAAAGACGGTTGCCCTGTGTTTGGAATATCCGTGAAAGCGAAGCCAAGCAGGTAAGGTTCGAAACCTATTCGCTGGAAATTCAGAACCGCGCATTCGCCTGTTTGGGCTTGGCCGACTGGATCGTCTTCGTTGCTCAAGCGACGGAAGATGTATGGCTGCCCTTTCCAGCGGGCGTGGAAACAGCGGTTATTCATAATTCGCTCGACCCCTCTCGCATGGTGGCCGCGGAGCGATCATGGACACGCGATTCGGCGCGCCGTTCACTTGAACTAGAGCCAGATGAAATTTCGATTGTATGCGTCGGTACGATTTGTGAACGAAAGGGACAGTGTGACATTCCACGCGCGGTCAAGCATTTGCCGGAAACGTTATGGCCCAACCTACGTGTCGATCTAATCGGTGCGACCGACGGCGAATATGGACATGATTTAGCGCGAGAGATCGAAGAATTGCCATTGGCACTGCGGAATCGGGTAAACCTTTGCGGTTCGACGGAGGATGTCGCTCGACATATCTTGGGCGCGGATATCTTTATTTGCGCTTCACGGCGCGAAAGCTATCCGCGGGTCATTCTCGAGGCCATGGCGGGGGGTATAGCCATCATATCGACACCGGTATTTGGTATTCGAGAGCAATTGAGCGATGGCGAGACAGGACTATTCTACGAACCCGGCGATACGGATTGCTTGGCGAAACAGATAGACTTGCTCATGCGGAATTCGGAGAAACGGAGGCTTCTTGGTGTGCGTGCACGGGAAATGTTCGGGGAACGGGACGATTTCGACGCCATGGCGCTGCGATACGCCGACCTATTTTGGAGTGCCTGTTCGTGACGATCAGCAAGGCGATATATGAGCAACGTCGGCAAACCAATATGACGCCTGATTTGGTTGGTACGCGATAGCATGTGTGGGATCGTTGGCGTTGTCCCACATTTCGCACCGGATAACCCGGACAAGATCAGTCAGCCACTGGCAACGATGACCGGTAATCTGGCGCACCGCGGGCCGGACAACCAAGCGGTTTGGACGGATGGAGTTGCGTTTTTGGGTGCGGCGCGGCTTGCGGTGCTTGACCTCGGGTCGACCGGAAACCAACCGATGGGCGATACACGGGGCCTTGTTCGTGTGGTTTGCAATGGTGAAATTTATAACCATCAAACCCTTCGCGGCGAACTCGAAGCGCTTGGTTTTATCTTCTCCGGTTCGTCGGATACGGAAGTCATCGTCCACGGCTACCTTGCTTGGGGCGATGCGTTGCTTGGCAAGCTGCGGGGCATGTTTGCTTTGGCGATTTGGGATATCCGGCAACGGCGCCTCGTTCTTGCCCGCGACCGTGTCGGGAAGAAACCCCTTTGTTACGCACAGGTGGATGGCGACTTGGTTTTCGCGTCTGAAGCCAGGGCGATTTTAGAATGGCCCGGTGTCGCCAGGACGCCGAATTTAGAAGCGATACATCACTATCTTTCTTTTCAATATGTTCCAGCACCGTTGACGGCCTTCGACGGAATTTTGCGGTTACCTCCAGCACATAAGTTGGTGCTTTCCCCGGGCCGTGAGCCGAAGTTGGAACGCTATGCGGCATTCTCTCTCCCCGGGAACGGGTCATACAAGTCCCGCGAGGAAGCGACGGAAGAACTTGAGACACTGCTATACGAAGCCGTGAAAGTTAGAATGGTTTCGGACGCGCCGCTCGGTGCGCTGCTTTCCGGTGGCGTCGATTCATCTTCCATTGTCGCATTGATGAGTGGACGGACAAATGGCAAGACATTGAAGACCTTCAGTCTCGGATTCGCGGAGGCGGACCGGGACGAACGCCCTTTCGCCCGGGACGTCGCACGGCATTTTGGAACCGATCATTATGAAACCGAATTGCGCTCGGATGTCTCCGGATTGCTTGCAAAAATTGTGTGGGCCTATGGTGATCCGTTCGCCGACCCTTCGGCGCTTCCCACGTTCTGCGTTTCGGAGTTGGCGCGCCAGCACGTAACCGTAGTCCTGACGGGGGATGGTGGCGATGAGGTTTTCCTTGGATATGACCGCTACGCAAAATGCCATGATTTGGAATGGGCCCGCCGATTGCCAACGCCTGTCCGGCGTTTAGCCGCTGAACTTGTTTCGCGGCTGCCGGCGGATGCGGACGGGGTGCGTCCGTTGCGGGTTCTTCGCCGCTTTCTTGCGGATTTCGAAGCAAACGATACACGGCGGTATGCCAGGTTCATGGCATATTTCGAGGATCACCAAAAAAGGGACGGCTATGGAGAAACGTTGGGGCCTTTTCTCGAAAAGCCAAGTTTCGATTGTCTCAATCCCTATTTCGAAGCGATGCCGGCATTGATGTCAGGTGCGGCTTGGGCGGATTTTCATACCTATTTGCCCGATGACTTGCTGGTTAAACTCGATATCGCAGCGATGGCGAACAGTTTGGAAGCACGGAGTCCGTTTCTTGATGAGAAATTGCTCGATTGGGCTTTTCAGCTTCCGGAATCGGTTCGATTCTCTCCCGGCGGTTCGAAGGCGCTGTTGAAATCGGTTATGATGTCCCACCTGCCTCGATCGGTTCTTGAACGGCCCAAGCGAGGGTTTGGATTGCCTCTCCAAGACTGGCTAGGCAACGAGTTACAGCCATTGTTGCGAGAAATATTACTATCGCCGCGCGCGTTAAGCCGTGGCTTGTTCCGACCCGAATTTGTCGAGAAATTGATTTCCGAAACCGAAACCGGTCGATTTTCTCATCACACCCGGCTTTGGGCGATGCTCATGCTGGAATTGTGGTATGTGACTTGGATCGATCCGCCGGCTGGGCAAGTTCTATCGCCGGTCGCGCTCTGATTGTGCGCTAGTAATGGGTGAAACGCGGATTTGTTAGGGCCTCGACCCATAAATCGGCATGCGCGTCCAAGCCTCGTCCCGAGAAATGGCAATTGTCAAAACGATAATCGTCACCGAGCTTATCAGTGTCCGGGCCGGGGAAGATATGGTGATGAGGGTTGGGCAGGGCCCGTTGCGCCGCGCGAATTTCAGCGCTCCCTTCGTTTCCGCAACGGGAGGCGACGGCAACAAATATCGGCGCATAGGCGCCATGATCGCGTAGGCTTTCCACGATACATCTGAACGCATATTCGTAGGATGCTTGGCTTGTTTCGGCGACGACGTCGGACTCTCCCTGATGCCAAAGAAAATGTGTGGGATTGAAACCCAAATTGCGTATGCGATGAATGGCAACGAGTAAACGGCGGTGAGCGAAACCGCCCGGCGCCCATTCGTCGATCGTCGATCCGCCCAGCGCGAGCGGCGCGAGGACAATGGAATTAAATATTTTCTTATCGATCAATTTGTCGGCCATTCGCGTTGCGACGTTGCCTAGGTCCCCCGAGGCACCGAGCAAGGGGTCCGTTGCCAAATAAACCTTTCCCGTAACAAAATCGAGATTATAAAATTCGTTCTTGGGACTATATTTCTCGCTACCGTGGTTGGCGGCGTTGGATTGTCCGAATGTAATGAAAACGGCTGGGTTTTCACGACGTAGACGATGGGGCGGCATTTCCGTTTTCAAGGATGAATCGGTAAAGGTTGGAACGTGGCCATCCAACCGGCGGAGTGTATCATGCGGCTCTATGACGATGCCGCGGGGCCGGAGTAGGTCCTTCGATTCAACTTCTTTTCGTCGACGGTCTTCTGCTGCGAGCAATCGGTCGACAAACGATGATGTTCGAAGATTTAGACGGTTTGGATCGTCATCTTTCAAAAAGGGATAATCGTCTGGATAGCGCAACTCGAAGGTTCCCGCGCTAGAATCTCCAAAAACCCTTATCGTGACGCCTATAATTTCTCCGAGTATCCGCTTTTGCAGAATGATATCGAAACCGGACTTCGTCACGTTCGGTGTGCCTATCGCATCCACCACATCTGGTCTGTCAATTGACAGTGAGCAAGTTTCTACATGCCGGCCATCGGCGAAAATATGAATTCGGTCGACCGGGCGAGCTAATTTTTTGTCCAGAGCCCAGCCTGATAGTTTCACGATGCCTGAGCCGATGATGGCACTATCCAGCCAACCGACTCCCTTCCTCGCTCTTCGTACTGTTATGCCATTCGGCAGCACGAGATGACGTCGAAATTCGGAGAATGGAAACCGTTTGCTCAGCTTTTCAAGTTTGTCGAAGATCGCGGGCCGGGCCTTTGTTGAAATTGTATTGCGTTGAAATTCCCTATGGTCGGGGAATTGAACCTTATTCTCGGACGATTCTTTTTCAGCCGCTTCGCTTCCTTGGCGATCGGGTTCCGAAGGAAGGATATTGCCTCGTGCGTCGATCAAACGAACCGAACTGTTGTCGGTAACAGTGATTTTTGGATTTTGCCGTTTCGCGGTCATTTCGTTAAGTCTGCGATACGTCTCGTAATCCATATCGAGGTCGAGCCCTAAATCACCTGTTAAGTCACCAATAAAGCGGTTTCCCTCGATTGTCGGTACCAGTTTGTCGATTGCCTCGCGGACCGGGAATCGCAAATTGTTTCGATGCAAAGGGTTTGCCGCGATGTGTTGTAAAAGCTCGATGGCGCAATCATTCAAATTATAAAGTTCTAGAATGATCGCCATTTTTAAAAGACGGTCGTTCACATGAGATTTGGAGATTGACGCCCAATCCTCCATTACCCCGTCCCGACTAAACAGGACGTCGATGGTCTGTGGCCGTCCGATCGGAGAAAAATAAATATCGAGTTCAGGCGTTATTCGAGGTCGCCCGGCCGCGAGCGCTGGTTTCGTCGCGTGCAGCAGACCAATATTGTAGAGATAGTATCCCAACTCGTGCAGCGGTTCGGAAATCAGAGCGAAATGGGAGAGAGGGGCATCCGGATGTGCGGTAAATCCACTCTCGGACTCGACCGCGAGGACGCGACCGCTACCCAATTGCTGCCGCGCCCCATCGATAACCTTGGGCTCGTGTCCTTCCACATCCATCTTGATAAAATCGGGTTGCGGAATAATGCCTTCCGCAACCAAGGTGTCGATTCGCTTTGTAACAACTTCACGTTCTTCGATCGTTGAATCTGAACCACCCAATCGTTTGTTTCGCTGCGGCGGCGGCTTATAGAATGAGCTGGTCCATAAGGTTTCGGTCACGAATAGCGTTCGTTGTCCGTCTTCGTCACCGACCGCCATATCGAAATAATGATGATTGGGATTGGCATGGCGAAGTGTTTCGATTTCCTCGGCTATCGGATCGAAACCGTAAACCGAGAGGCGAGGCCCTAATATGTCCCATCGAGGATTATGTCCACCCTGTACGCCGATATCGAGGACGACGAAATCCGTTTCGAGATACCCGTTTTCGACAACCCAACGTGTAAAATTTGATGACAAAGGTAGATAGAAATCAGTCATCCATAATACGTCCGAAGTAAGTGGTGGGTTGGGAATTGATAGGGCTTGTTGGTCGTGTGTCGTTGCGTCTTGCGGCGAGTCTGTTCCGATGCCGTCGGTTGACGAGCCGGTGCGAGACTAAAGGGTATGGTACCTAAAGTAGCAACGGCAAGTGCCAATTAAATTGGCCAATGGGCCAAATTTTAGAAGTTCTTGCTTCATTTGAATTGGCAATTTCCGCGAATCGCAAATATATCCGATTAATAAAGCTCGCTAAGGACATTTAATATGGTCACTGTAAAGCGGTGGGTGTTATGGGGCGAGGCTGGAAACAATGTGATAACAGGTCGAAATCACTGTCTTTTCCTTTTAATATTAAATATGTACACAAACGGTTGCCGGAACCCTCGCCACGTCACGGTCTTCGGTGATTCCCATGCATTCTCGTTGTCGTTTTAGCCGACAAACAAATTTGACCCGTTGGAGGCACAGATTATGGATCAGGTAACGAACCACTGGGACGTTCCGGCATTGCCGCCTCGGGTTATTATGGATTTGCGTACCGACTGCAATCTTAAATGCCCGATGTGCATCGTTCATGGCGATCCGACCAATCCACTGTTGAAGGATTTTTTGCGCCGAGATATGCCCGTCGAGAAGGCGGAGAAAGTTTTAGACGACCTCGCCGATGTGAAGCCGATGATTATGCCGAGCCTTTGGAGCGAACCGCTGTTGTCACGGCAGTTTCGTGAGCATGCGCGAGCAATAAAGGCGCGCGGATTTACATTGGCAATGAATACGAATGGGTTGTTGCTTCGCGATGATTTGGCCGCGTTTTTTGTCGAGATCGAAGTCGATGCCGTGTCGATTAGCATCGATGCGACGACCAAGGAAACGCTCTTGAAAGTTCGGGGGATAGACAAGCTCGATAAATTGCATAAAGCCGTCGATACGATGTTGCAGGCTCGGGGTGACAAACAGTTCCCGCGAATTGGCGTTTCCTTCACCGAACAGGCTGAAAACGAACATGAGAGAGCTGCCTTTATCGAACGCTGGGCACACAAGGTCGATTTCGTGCGCATCGGCGAGCTGTTCGTGGATGGCGGTTTTCCGAATGTGAAGGTTGAAGGCCCGAGAACGCCTTGTCCCGCGCTCTATTCGACGATGGCGATACACGCGAATGGTAATACGTCCTATTGTTGTCTGGATGGTTTTGGCGAAACCAATGTTGGGAATGTCTTCGAGGAAGGCGTGAGTGCCGTATGGAATGGCGAAGAGCTTAACAAAGTGCGCTATTTTCACGAGACCGGCCAATGGGACAAGGTGCCATTCTGCAAAAGCTGCGAACGATGGGCTTCGTACGGGTTCGAAGAATTTATCGAAGACGGAATGCTGATACGGCGATCACCGGAATATACCTATTACAATGATCTCAAGCGGCTCGAGAACTGGTCGGGCGGTTTGCTCGGTACGCATAAGGACCCGCAAGAATCATTGGAAGAACTCGCGTCGGGCGACTAATTCGTGAATTAGTGCTTCCACGTCGTTCGAACTATCGACGAATTTGTTGGTCCGCGTATAGGCGTTTCTGTTCTGGGGGGAACACAAAATATTATGAACTATAAAGTTCGGTATATCGACGAATTTGAAAATGAATGGAAAAAGGCTGCTTTCATCGAGAGTGAAATCAAGCTTAATGCAGGCGCGAAGATTGTTCGCTCGAAGTTTACCGGACCAGCATTTCTAAACAAAAACGCACAGGTCGGTCCGGACGCGGATATAGGGCGCTACTTCGGCACCAATGAAAACAGCTATATCGCGCGGTCGACGATCGGGAATTTTTGTTCGTTCGGCGCGCGAAGCGCGATCAATCCATTTAATCACCCGGTCGATTGGCTCAGCATCAATGAATTTCAGTATCATCCGAAGTCTTTTGATTGGATTGACGAATATAACGAAATGGAGCGCCTGTCCCGCGCAGGCGACATGTTTGCCCGCGTGGAAATCGGCAGCGATGTCTGGATTGGCCATAATGTCAATGTGATGGCCGGGGTCACGATCGGGCATGGCGCGATTATCGCCGCGGGCACTATCGTGACAAAGGACATACCGCCTTATGCGATTGTCGGGGGCGTCCCTGGGGAGGTGATTCGCTTTCGCTTCGACGAAGCGATCGTACAGAAATTTCTTGATACAGAATGGTGGACCTTGTCGCTGCGGGAATTAAGCGGCTTGCCATTCCGCGATGTTGAGGCGTGTCTGGAAAAAGTCGCATCGATCAAAGCTGAAAAACGCGACTCGGAGGCATAGCTAATTTCCGAAAGGCCAGAATATTCGGCGGTTCGAGATATTCTCGACGGCGCAGGTCTTGCGCGGGATGGCGTGCTGATTGTTCATAGCGCTTTTGGGGGATTTAGCCGGCAAGGACTTCGCGCGGAACACTTTATCGACGCGCTACTCAATGCAATTCCGAACGGGACATTGGTCATGCCGGTAATGACCTGGCGTCAGGTGACGATTGAGCAGCCCTATTTCGATGAAGTCGAAACCGCTTCCGAGACAGGTATATTGAGTGAAGTTTTTCGAACCGAATACGCGACCGCTCGCAGTATCCATCCGACGCACAGCGCCGCAGCGTGTGGTCCGCTCGCGGACTTTCTTATCGCGGACCATCAGAACAGTGTCACACCATGTCCGCCAAACAGCCCGTTCGGACGGCTCGATGAGGTCGACGCTCATATCCTGATGATCGGTGTCGGGTTGGAAACCGTGACAGCGATGCATTGCTGGGAAGAGCAAATCGCGCCTGAATATTATGTTCGGCCGTTGAGCGAGGCGGTTATTTACGATTGCCGGGATCGTGAGGGATTTGTACATAAAATACGCGCGCGCCGGCATAAAAGCCTGAATCGCGATTTTCCGAAGTTCGCCCCGGTTCTTGAGCGCGAAGGGTTATACCGTCGCGGTAGGGTAGGCGACGCGGAATGGCAATTTTGCAAGTGCCGCGACCTTAGGCGCGTCGTATTGGAGGCGCTTTCCGAGGATCCGACCGCGATGGTCACCGATGTTGCCTGATTATCTTGGAACCAAGCCGCTATTATAATCCTACCCGCATCGACTAAGGTTCACGGATGTCACAAAGCCGATCACTTGTACCGCTTGCTCAAGACGCCACGGCGCAAACGCGTCCCTTTTATTTTCTGGCAACATTTTGGGGTAAGCAGTTCCGCGATTGGTTTTGCCTGTTTGCGGTCCAATCCCTTCTTTCGCCAAATAATATTCCGGCGCTGAAGCGGCGTACCTATGCACGGTTTCTAATTTGCACCACGCGTGAAGATTGGGATGCCTTGCAAAAGGAGACGGTATTTATTCGACTGACCGAAGCAATCGATGTTGTCTTTATTGAAAACGATGCGCTGTTTCCGGGCGAGCACAAATACCACCAAATGTCCCGCGGTCACGCAATGCTGGCCAACGAGTGCTTCAAGTATTTTGCGATTGGCATAAACATCAATCCGGATTCAATCTATCCCGATGGAAGCGTCGCCGAAGCGGAACGTTTGGCGGAGGCCGGCAAGGATGTCGTTATGTGCACCGCCGTTAGGTTCGAGATGGAAGGGGTCCGCGATGAATTGACGAAACGGGGATTGCTACATTGGGGTCAACCCTTGACGCTTCCCAAACGTTTGGCCGTCGATCTCGGAATGCGGAACATGCATGCGGAAACCGAAGCGGCGGATTGGCAGGCGCGGAATTTTGGGCGCCTCGCGCCGGAACATGAACGAACTCATTTGCTGACATGCTGTTTTTGGCGACCGCCGGGGGAGTTGGGATGCATTATCATCACCCACAACTGGGCGCCGTTCATGATCAATTACGCGGCGTTGCATGATCATAGTGTCGATAGCCTGGACGGGCGCGCGATCGACGGTGATTACATCTATGAAAATTTCGGCGACCAAGGCGATAATGACAAAATTCACGTTGTCGACGATTCGGACAGTATCTTCCTCCTCGGCTTGACTCCGAAAGCCGAAATGGTGCCGCCGGATGATAAATGCTGGTGGAAGGATTTCCCCGTGCTCGGCCCATGGAGCCGTGGATATATCCTCAATCAAACGGTTTTCGACGATGCGATCGACCCTTTGAGGCGACGGCTTTATCGAAGAAAAGTCAGGTGGCACGCGAATGACTTGTCGCCTGTTTGGGATGAAACCGAAAAAATTTCAGAACATTGCATATCTTCATATGCGACCCACGATCTACATCCCTTAAGACGCAATAAGGAACCCCGGTCCGTTGGAACGCCAACGCCGCGCGGGGGGCCGCCTTCGCCGGTTCGCTCATTGTGGTTGCGCGCCATCGGGACTGACATATTCCGTCCGTATGGTGCGCCAACGCGCGTTGAATTCGTGAGGGGCAGGTTTCTGGACTGGTTTCGCGCCGGTAAGTTTTACATCTACACACGCGCAACGGCGCGTGCGTTAAAGGGCGACAAGGCGGCCCTGAATCGAATAGTAAGCAGAACACGGACTATCTTTGGATCGAGCAAGAAGGTCCTAGAAGTCAGGTATTTGAGGCGGCTCGCCATTCTCTCGAGCGTATGTTTACTGCTGTTACTTGCCCTGAACGGAGCGGCCTATTTTGTTATAGAGCATACCGAATTCGTTGAGAATTCGCTGCATGATCGTGGCCAAGGACAAATAGGCTTGAGTGGTATACGTTATGAAGCGGGCTGGGATGATGAATATGTCCGTTCGGTACTTGGCGCTGGCCAAGACTTTACGATTGTACTCGGCGACAAGGACTCATGGGCATCAGATGTTACCGTTGCGTCCACATTGAACCAAATGGACGACATCGATAGGCCGGCCTACTTTTCGCTTGCTTCTGCGAAGTATGGATTGAAAGGAAATGTTGAAAACCTTTTTCGTCTTCTACGATCGGGAATTCGCCCGAAGAATGTAGTTTTTCTTGTCGGGTGGCGCGAAGTTTTAGCGGATATCGAGATTGAAACGGCGATCGATGAAGGTCAGGTGGGGCAAGGCTTCGATACCGCGCGCGTTAAAGATTTTTTCGCATCATTGTCAGTGTTTCGATTGGGGCGGATGCTAATTCCCGCCGGGATCAATCGCATATCTGGAAATAAGGATTCCCTCCTAGGCATGATAGGTGCCAATTTTGTGGCGCCGCTCAACAAGAATTTTACGCGAGCGGAAAAAAATAAAGTACGGCGGAAAATACTGACGTCCTACCGAACGCAAATCGATCTTATCCAAAATTTGGCGAAGGGCTTTGAATTCACGCCATGGGTTTTTCATAAGCCCGCTACGCTACTGGCGCCAAATAATACTCATGTTTCGGCTGAGCTAAGACAGAGTTTCGCATACGAAAACATGCAGGCGCTAAATCAAGGAATAATCGCGGAGCGTGGGAGGAACGGCCTCACGTTGTACCGTCTGGACACTGTATTATCCGACAAAGATAAGCCGTATTTCGTTGATGCAGTTACCTTCTCGCCCCTGGCGAAGCAGAAAATAGCACTACTCATTTCGCAAACGATCGCAGCATCGCAGAGTCTTGGAACGTTACATCCCAAGTAAATACCGTAGTAAGAATGCAGAAACAATAATAGCGCCTGTAATTATAACAAAAAGTTTTATCATGAACTGTATTCCATTCTAAAAATACCCAATTTCACTTAGGGATTATTGAAATATCATTTGCGTTATTACTCTGTCTGCGGATAGGCGCCGTTTGGAATCGAAAACCCCATTGGCGTCATGGCATCCGCTTTTAACAAGAATCAGATCGTTCCGCCTCAATTTCCGCGCACATGGCGAAAAACTCTCGTTCGATGACGGGTAGTTTGTCGTCTTCCCAGACCCATTTTTGCAACCGGGTGGAAAAGGGAGGAGATTGTCCAATTTTGAAACCGAGAAATTCCATATACTCCGTTGTGGTCTGGCGAGCCGACTCCGTTAGAATTTTAAACATCACATAGCGGCATTTTTCGTTGAACATACAGAGCCCATGCGGCCCGTTATTGACCATCAGGTTCAAATATGCCGTTTCGTACAACGCCATTCTTAAGCCCAGGTTCCAAGCGGCTTCAGGTATGAGGTGAAGACCGTTAAGTACCTTGGGCGGTGAGAAAGCGTTCTCCGTATCAGGGAGAAAAACGACGCAATATTCGTTTCCATCGAGCTGCTTCGCAAAGGCGGCCCACGCTTCAATATTGCTATTACGCTGCGGCATGTAGGCATAGTCCCGCAGGGTAATTACGATGAGCTTCCTGGTACCGGCATGTCGCGCGCGCCACAGTTCGATATATCTGAATGACTGCGGGGTCGCTCGTAAGGGTAAGGAAATTGGTATCTTGGCGCGTGCTGGCTCAAGAACATCTCGCGGTTTGTGCGCGATAGGAAGGCCGGGCCAATACAAGTTGGGATATATGTGTTTTCCGTAAAGGACACGCAATAACGTCGCTTGCTTTCTGCTTCGACAAACCGTGTAGCCGGTTATCGTTGGCAGAAAATCCAGCATCGGGATAAGGATTTGTGAAAACCGCGAACGCCGGGTGTCTTTGTCGACGATTGCCTCGTAGTCGAAATCTTCCGTTCGCAACCCTTCATTGGGGCCGGGTACGAAAACGAAATGGATGTCGCGCAGTCCTCTTGCTTTTCGAAGCTGTTCCGCTGCGACGATAGACCAACTAATATCGAAAGTTATTGGTGATACTTGAAGGTCGTAGAACGCGTGGAGAGTCGTTTTATTTGTAATTGGGTATAGACGGAAACTGATTGCCTTCAGGCTTCCGCTATAGCCAACTACTCTTAAAACCCGAATGATTTTACCGGGAATGCGGAAAGGCTGGGTTGCCTCGCGCATTAGACGATCAAACAGCCACCCGATTCCGTTGCGACGAATTTTCGCGGGAACGGACGTAAGCCGACGCAAGGTCGACGCGTCCGGTGGGAGTAGCCGATTACCGCTCATTCATTCGGTCTCAGTTTTGCCCTGTACGACCATTCATGCCTGGCCCGGCATAATCCAATTGTACCCTAAATAGGCTCGATTTCGATGGTGATTGCAGTGCAGCATTCGGGTACGTCATGAGCACGTTGTTTGGCGGCTATCGAATTGGCGTTATAGCTTCGCGCCGCAAGCTTCGCCATCAACGAGGCAACGGAGAGACTACGGCCACGTTGTTTGTCCGCAATTCGTTGCAGTCCTTGAGTATATTTATCGATCACCGCCGCGACTTTTTGGGAACCGCTAAAAAATAATGTCGCTTTGCAATTAGGCGGTACCAGCGAGGTGAGTTCTTGAACCGACTTGTCAGTCAATGTTCGTAGAACACTGCTCGCATGAAATGCGATGAGCTTTCCTTCGGGCTTTATTTTGCCAACCACCCGGTCATGCATCGCAACGAGATCGTTCATGTCCGCCCAAGAAAGGTCGAGGAGGCATAGGTCGAACTTTTTGCTGCCTGTTAATACGCCGCCGTTTAGTAGGGTGTAGGCCGAAATTCTTTCGCACTCTATATTCTCGCGCATAACGCGTTTCCAGATAACGCGGTCCTCACTCTCTGATTCGACAAGCAAAACGTTGAACACGCGTCCTTCGCCGGGTTCAAGCTGTGCATTCAATAATGTCATGACGTGCTGAAAATCCGCCCAGCGCGGATGCATCATCGTAACGTCAGGCATTGAGCCAAACATGTTCGTGTAAAGTTTACGCCCAACTTGCGACGTATCGTTTAATCGCCAAGCAGAATGGGCGCCTTCGGTCTTCTCTTCTTGCGCGGCGTTTTCGGCTGGAGCGGCGGCTTCCTGTTCCCGCTGGCGATGCCATTCCTGTTGATTGACCTTGAATTGATTGATGAGACCGGTCCAATAGGGATGGTCGAAATGGCTTACAGGGTAGGGCGGTAGAAGATCATATACCTCGTCGAGATATTCCCGCAGTTGCCCACGCGCGGATTCGACCTCGCGGGGCAACTCACCGGAATGCAGTGTTAGCGGAAAGCGGCCCAGTTCGAATTGATCGGCGGTCATATAACCACCGAGAACTTCGGCGATTTCGGTTTGAGATACCCGGCCAATGCGCATCAGTTCGAGAAAGGTGTCGCGTCCTCTGAGCTCCATCATAAGAAAATCGTCCGAGTCGCCGAGCACGCAACGCTCCGTCGTTGGACAGGCCATCGAAATAGTGGCGTAATCCCAAAACGAAATTGGATCCAGATATACGTTTTCCGGTTTCATACAGACCAATGCCATGGGAAGCTGATGGCCTAGCAGGGTGTTTTTATCCACATACCAGTAAAATTGATCACTAACATTCATGTGGAATATCGGTTGATTGATAGTCTTCGCCCGTATCGTGTTATGGCGGCAGGCCAGGATTAGCGACGCCATTTCACGTGGCGGGATGGAGAGGGCGTTGGTGAAGGGGTTTACGCGGTTTTTGATTAGCGGTTCCACCTGTTCGTTATTGACGCAGTAACTTGGCGAAAAGATTAACTTCTCGCCTGCTTTTATCCGTTCTCCCATGGCCCTGAAACTGCCATCGGCGAGTATGAAATCAGCGTTGAAAAAGGCCAGGTAATACTCGGTCATTTCTTCACCGAGATCCTCGAACCCGCGGTGCAGCGCGTGGGTTAAGGAATGTCCGTACATGCGGCGGCTAACGACTAAATCGTCACACATCACCAGGCGGGCAGGGCAGTAGGAAAATATTCTTTGATAGACCGCGTTGGCCTCTATCGCGGCAAAAAAGGATTCCTCGGTCACGATGACGACTTCGCAGTCGAAGTCGTTGACCAGTGCCGGGAGATTTCCTGGCGCTAATATCGACGGCAACGACATCGTAACCAGGTCCGCGAGATAACTTTCTCCCCAGACCATCGTAATGATCCGGAGACGCGGTTTGACCAGTGCGGGAAGCGTTTCTTGCATGAATGAAGTTACCGTTTTCGACGGATTTCTGGAAACGTTGTTATAAGATTGCTTGCTCGACCTTGACGATCGCATCAATCGTATCGCGAACTTCCGATGCGGTATATTTTTCGTTTACGAAGAGATTGAACGACCGATCGCGAATTGAATGTGCGTTCGGACAATCAAAGTCGTCCGCGAGATATGGCTGAACCCATGGCCAATCGGAAACGACGAACTGATAGTGCGGGTTCAAACCAATTCCTTCGGCGGCAACGGCACGCGCGAAATCCGTCTTGCTGCCTGGCAATTGCTCGGTGTCGACGACGATCGGATAGAAAAATGGCGAGTCTCCCTCGTTCCAGCCGATAGGGGTGCATAATTCGGAGTTGCCAATCATGGCATCCAGACCTCGTACAAATTCAAGGCGCGCCTGAATTGTGCCGGGCAGCCGGCGTAAGGATACGCAACCGATGGCGCATGCAATTTCGTTTGAGTGGAAGTTGAGCGCCGGGAAAAGATAGTTGGTCGGGTCCTGATCGCTAAAATTTTCCAGCCAGCGCGGTTTTCCCCGGTCCGCGTGTGCCAGGGCCTGATGGTAAAGTGCTTTGTCACGGCTAAAGACGACGCCGCCGCTTGAGCCGGTAACATGGGCCTTACGATACATCGTTGAGAATGCGGCTATGTCGCCAAAGTTACCGACTTTCTGCCCGCTAACCTCCGCGCCATGGGCCTGAGAGCAATCCTCGATCACACGAATATTGCGGGTATTCGCTTCTTCGACAATTTCCTTGATTTCGGCGGCTTGGCCTGATGCGTGGACAACGACGACGGCGCTCGTTTTGTCATTGATTCGATCCATGAATTGCTCGGCACCAATATTGTAACTATCCGGTTTCGTATCCGCGAGTTTTGGCGCCAATCCATTCATTATAATCGCGCTGAGGGTTCCGGGATCCGTGATGCAGGATGTAATGACCTCACTGTTCTTCGGCAGGTCGAGCGCGGCCAGCGCGATGAAAATCGACGCGGAACCGGTTGAAACCGCGTCGGCAAATCCCCCGCCCATAAAATCCGAGAAAGCTTCGCAGTATTGTTCCTCGAAATGCCCTTGATAGCCGGGGTCCATATTTTGCGCGTCGTAAAATCGGAAGACTTCGTCGATTTCCGCGCGCTCCTCTTTTCCCATCGCGAAACGCGGCGGCATGGGCGCGGATCGAATTGGGGTGCCGCCATGAATGGCGAGGTCTTTATTGCGCTTCATGTTTGCTCGTTTGACCAGAGAATTTTTTGAGAAGAGGAGACTCTAACTCGATTCAGGAAAATACGTAAAATTTTCGGCAATGGATACGGTTAACTTGATTTGATTAGAGTTTGTGTGTGACCTGGGCGGCGTGGGTTCGAAACGAGTAGGGCGCGCGTTTCAGGAAAGGGAAAATCGACCAGCAAAAGGTGCTGGCGATTGCGCGCGCGCCGAGTTTACGGTTGCGCTGAATTTCACGCCGCGTTGCCCAGATTTGAGGTAGGCCCTTACAAGCGCTAACGATGCCACCAACCGTTGGTTTCGTGTTTTTGCGTAGCGCCGCCCGGATGACCAGTACGCATAAAATCGCGATGTGCATGGGCAATAGTGGCCAAAATAGGAGACCCGGCATGTTCTTAACGAACGTCCAAATCATGTTTCGCGTCCCGTGAAAAATTGAAAAATAATGATTGTCTCCGGCGCTGCTGATGCCACCGGCATGGCTGACAATGGCTTCGGAAACCTGAAGGCATCGCGCGCCGCGCAACCGCATTCGGAACCCAAGGTCGACATCCTCGACATAGCAGAAATATCTTTCATCGAAACCGCCGTGTTCGCGAAAAACAAGGGTGCGATACATGGCCGCCGCACCGCAAGGGGAGAAGACTTCTCGCGTCGGCGGTGCATTTTCGATGCGGTGGCCGTAGCCGCCGCGCCAGGGAACGCCATAGGCTAAATAGTTGTCGCCGACACCATCGAGAACCGAGGGGCTGTCGAGCCTTAACTGGGTCGAACCAAACATTGCGACGTCGGGGTTTTGAGTTCCGAATTCGACGAGTGTTCTAAGCCAGTCCGGGTTTGGGATCGCGTCGGGATTGAGCAAGACGACAAAAGGGGCCTGCACCTTGGCGACCATGAGATTATTCCCGCGCGCGAACCCCGTATTTTCGCCGATATCCTCGAACCGGAACCTCCTATCGCGCATTAATTCCCGTGCCTGCGTGAAAGAGTCGTCACTGGATCCGTTATCGGCGACGATCACGGAAAAGTCTTCGAAATCCTGATCACCCAGCGCGGTCAGGCAGCGGGTCAGATAGGTGCCGGAATTATAATTCAGGACGATGATGGTGATCTGGGGCGTGTTTTTTTCTGTCGACTGTGTCACGGCGCGTACACAAGACTAAGCGACGTGGCAACGAGAAATGATTGTCTGAAAGCGCCCTGTAACGATGTCGAAAAAATTCTGTTTGGGTCTTTGTCCACGGATGTTGTCATTCATTGTCTGAAGGACCAAGCGCGGCGCTGGAAAGCTTCGATAGCTGATCGCTTATCCAAATGTCGTTTTGTAAGTTGCCTATTCCACTTTGGCATAGTGATTTGAAATGTTCGTATTCCAGCGCCCAAGTTGGGTCGGGCTGGATCAGTGTTTCTATGTTTTCGTCCGGCCGACCACTCGGCAATTTTCGCCATCGTGTTATGAAATTACTTGGCCCCCATTTGCAAAGGGATTCAATGTGAGCCGATCCGTTTTCAGCAAAAATGTCGCACGTAAAGTGATTGCGCCAGCTCAGTAAGGTCATCTCAAGTTCGAGATTCGGTTCGCCTTCACCACCTATCACGACATGATCAAAAGCCGCGTTTTCGAACTTTTTACACGAGACGATTCGGAAACGGTGATTGTTTTGCCCGAACCAGAATAACACGGTGTCGAGAAGGTGTGATCCTAAATCGGGAAGGACGCCTGCCCCTTTGTCGCGCCACGGTGATGCGCGAACATCGGCCGCGGTACCGTTGCCATAAAAAAGGCGGCATCGATAAATGCGTCCGAGCCGACCCGAATCCAGCAAGGACTTCATGCGAACGAAGTGTGGCTCGAAACGATGGTTATAGGCGGTATAGCAAATAGCGTTCGTTTTCGCGGAAATCGCCGCCAGCGATTCAATCCTTAAGACATCATCCGTAAGCAGAGGTTTCTCGACCAAAACATGTTTCCCTTGCCCAAGCAGATGGGAAAGGATGTCGATCTTTGGGGCATCCGGCGTGCAGACCAGCGCCGCATCAAAGTTATCGGCCGGTACTTCGCTTATGTCCCGGAAATCCGCAGCATCCGAGACCGAGTCGACCGTCGCAACGATATCCGAGCCGGCGATATACCGTCGCTTGTTTCCCTGTATACCCAGTCCGACAACGATGGTTCGCATGTTCAGTTTCGTGCTTTACAAAAAATATACAAATCCCGGCCGACCTTTCGGTTCACCCGATCGTCGGCGGTAAAGTCTCCGTGCAAGATTTCGAATGGGTCGTGCATGGAATTCGTTCCTACTCGCTCTGACAATCAACATTCATTTTGGAAAGTATGATGTCTCGCGCTTCCGCCAGTGTGGAGATGGTTGCGTCCGCGTTTAGGGGTGGTGCCTCAGTATACTGGCAATCGATAAATATTGTGAAGCAGCCAGCCGCGTTTCCCGCGGCGATATCGCCGGCGCGGTCGCCAATCATGTAGCTGCGCGCCAAATCGATGCCGCGCGCGCGCGCCGCTGCGAATAACATGCCTGGCTTGGGTTTTCTGCATTCGCAACGGTCCGTGTCGACGTGGAAACAGGCTCTGATTTCGTCGATCGGGAGGGATTGTCGTAAAATTTTATGCATTGATTCGACGAGTTCCCGGGATTGTTTTCCCGTCGCAACGTCAGGCTGATTCGTGACGACGCTAAGAAAAAGACCCGAGCGTTTAAACGCCTGCAGGGTTGGCGCTACATTGGGCAAAATTTCGAAATCGTTCAAACTTCGTGGCGCAAACGGCTTTCCGTTCCGGACGAGGCTCCTGTTAAGGACCCCGTCTCGGTCGAGAAAGACCGCTCGACGGCCTACCATTTGGTCGCCTTGCGCTGAAGGTCAGGATGCGAAACGAGGCAGTGCCAGATGACCGCTTGAAACGCTTCGGTATGGGGCGTTATGCGAGATTCATCCAAGGTCGGAACGATTAAAACCGCGTCCCCGACCTGATGGGTATATCCCCCGTCGCGGCCGACGACGCCGTAGACCTTCATGTCACGGGATTTCGCTTCCTTCAGGGCCGCGACGATATTGACGCTGACATTTTTCTCCGCGTTGCCGCCGCCAACCGAGAAGACGAAAATCGCATCGTTTTTATTTGCGTTGCTGATCTCCAAGTAAGCGGCGAATACAGTTTCCCAGCCTTCGTCATTGGTGCGTGCGGTCAACTCAGAGACATTGTCAGTCGGCGCATAAGCCTCGATCCCGCACAGCTTACGAAAGTCGTTTACCGCGTGTCCCGCATTGCCAGCACCGCCGCCAACCCCGAGAACGAAGAGACGCCCGCCGTCGTTGCGGACCGTCGCGAGCCCTTTGGCCATCTGCTCGACAGTATCGCGGTCGACTAATTGGGCGATTTTACTGGCTTCTTGTAGATAGACTTCGGCGTGGCTCATAGCGTTGCACCTTGCGGTTACATTTGAAAAGAATGGTGTTCTTAGCGCTGGTTGTGTCGGCAACCTAGCCCGGCAATTTTCCGTCGACTCCCTTGACGTACCAATTCATGCCGAGAAGTTTGCCGTCTTCGATCGTCTGCCCAGCGGGCACGGCCAAGGCCCCGTCTTGTTTATAGACCGGGCCCTGAAAGGGATGCAGCGTTCCGGCGGGTATCCGTGC
>JAJFJC010000073.1 GCA_021774385.1 Alphaproteobacteria bacterium | reverse complement strand
TTCTCGCCGGCAATTTGCAAAGGGGCGGTGGAGTCGGTGTGCTGTGTGAGGATATCAGCACCCTGGCCGACCAGAACTTTCGCGGCATCCGCTTCCTTGCCCGGGTCAAACCAGGAGTTGACCCATATTACTTTTAGCTTGAAGTCCGGGTTGATTGATTGCGCACCCAGGATAAAGGCATTAATGCCCATTACTACTTCTGGAATAGGGAAAGATGCGATATAGCCGGCGACACCTGACTTCGACATTTTTGCGGCGATTTGGCCGTTGATGTAACGGCCTTCATAAAAACGGGCGTTATAGGTTGAGACGTTCTTGGACCGTTTGAAACCCGTTGCGTGCTCGAACTTTACTTTTGGAAAACGCTTCGCGACCTTCAATGTTGGGTTCATGAAGCCGAACGACGTCGTAAAAATCAGGCCTGCATTCTGGCGGGCGAGGCGGGTTATGGCACGTTCGGCGTCGGGGCCTTCGGACACTTTCTCAACGAAGACGGTTTCAATCTTCTCGCCGAGTTCCTTTTCGAGCGCAAGCCGACCTTGGTCATGTTGATATGACCAGCCATGATCGCCAATCGGGCCGACATAGATGAACCCGACCTTTAATTTTTCTGCGGTATGCGCGGCTTCCACAACGGCGAATAGCGCCAACGATATAACGACCGAGGCAATAATTTTTTTCACGGTAATTTCTCCACCCCAACATGTTGATTGCGATATTTAACTGGAATGTACCACCGTCGATTGTTGACCGATGGCGATAGGGACTATCCTACCTCTCAGGTGCGAAAGGTTGCCCGATGCACGCGGGCGTATTGATCTTCGTGAGCGTCTTGTTCCTGGAAATAATAATCAGCGCGGCGATCGTGACAAGATAGGGTAATGACGACAAAAGTTGCGACGGAATCGCAACGCCCAATCCCTGAACATAAAGACCCATGATCCAGACGGTGCCGAATAGATAGGCACCTACCAGCAGGCGTCGGGGCAACCAGGTTGCGAATACGACGAGGGCCAGCGCGATCCATCCGCGTCCCGAGCTCATGTTCTCGATCCATTGTGGCGTATAGGCGAGGGACAAATAGGCTCCAGCCAACCCTGAACAAGCGCCGCCAAACCCAATACAGATATAGCGCACCGCGATGACGTTGTAACCCAGCGCATGCGCGGAATGATGGTTCCCACCGACGGCGGTGACGATCAGGCCGGCTCGGGTTCGCAATAGTACGTAGCCAACCGCCGGCACCAGCATCAGCGAGAAATAGACCAATATGTCCTGACCAAACAATATTGGTCCGACGAACGGAAGGTCGCTGACAAGGGGAATGTAGAGTGGGGCGAGTTTAACGCCAGGGACACCGGTAAAGGATTCACCGATCAATCCCGACAGTCCCAACCCCAACAGGGTTAGTGCAAGGCCGGAGGCGACTTGCGAGGTGAGCAAGGTTTGAGTCAGGAATGCAAAGAGCATCGACATCGCAAACCCGGCGAAAAGGGCAGCAACGATACCCAGTAAAGCAGAGCCCGATAGGTGGGCGGTGGCGAACCCACAAACCGCGCCCATGATCATCATGCCCTCGACCCCGAGGTTGAGAACACCGGATCGTTCGGTCACGAGTTCTCCGATAGCCGCGAGCAGTAATGGCGTCGAGGCGGTAATAATGGTCAGGATGATGGCTTCGAGTTCGCTCATTGATCCGGCCTTAGGCTCGCCGTGTCATGGGGCCGGAGGGGACGAACCTTATCCGGTAGTGGATCAAGGTATCGCAAGCGAGGATGAAGAAAAGCAACATTCCCTGAAAAACTTGCGCGGTCTTATCGGAAATACCCAATTCAACCTGTGCAGCCTCGCCACCCAGATAGCTAATCGCCAATAAAATTCCAGCAAAAATGACACCGATTGGATTCAATCGGCCCAGGAAGGCGACGATTATTGCCGTGAACCCGTAACCGGGTGAAATCGAGGGCTGCAACTGTCCGCCGGGTCCGGCGACCTCGCAAATTCCCGCCAGGCCGGCGAGGGCGCCGGAAAGAAGGAAGCAGAACCAGACCACCCGCTTTTCCGCAAACCCGGCAAAGCCACCCGCACGGGGGGCACTGCCAATGACGCGCACTTTGAATCCCCATAACGATTTACGCATCAATACAAACAGCACGATCGCCGCGATGATTGCGAAAACGACACCGATATGAACGCGTCCCTCTCCGATAAAAGGCAAGACCTGCCATCCTTCAAAAGGAACCGATTGCGGAAAATTGTAGCCTTGCGGGTCGCGCCATGGGCCACGCACCAACCAATCCAACAAGAGCTGAGCGACATAAACCAACATTAGGCTCGTGAGAATTTCATTGGCACCAAAACGATTTTTTAGTGCGGCGGGAATCGCACCGTAAAGGGCGCCGCCAACGGCCCCTAATACAAGCATGGCGATCAGCGCGGCGGGAGACTGCCATGTCGTGAAAAACACGGGAACGGCTGATCCTGCGAGGGCGCCCATGGTCAGTTGCCCTTCGGCGCCGATATTCCAGACATTCGCGGTATAGCAAACGGAAAGGCCGACTCCGATCAGTACTAAGGGCGTCGCCTTGACGATTAGCTCCTCAATCGACCAAAGGGTGGTAACAGGTTCAACGAAATATATGTAGAGCGAGGTTATTGGGTCGAGACCAAGTCCGGTGAAGATTATCCCGCCAATAACGACGGTGATAGTGATTGCGAGTATGGGGGAAGTAAAAACCAGCACAATCGAATGCGCGCTTCTCTTTTCCAGGACAAGAGTCATCCTAGTCGGGCCAGTTCACCGTTGTCGCCGAGTTCATCCTGTGTGCCTGCCATCAGCAAGCCAATACGTTCCAGGCTGATTTCGTCCGCCGGATATGCCGGCGATAATTCACCGCGGGAAATTACGGCGATACGATCGGCGATTTCATAAATTTCTTCCAGATCCTGACTGATCATCAGAACCGCGGACCCGCCACGGGCGAGGTCGATCAGGGCTTGACGGATGCGTGCGGCGGCGCCCGCATCGACGCCCCATGTCGGCTGATTAATGACAAGTACTTTAGGCTTGAGCGCGATCTCGCGGCCGACGACGAACTTTTGCAAATTGCCGCCGGAGAGCGAGCGTGCTTCTGGGTCTGCGGTGTTTTTGCGGACGTCGAAGACCTTGGTTACCCTTCCAATGACCTCGGTCGCGGCTGAACGGTTAATGAGGCCCTTACGCACGACGCCGTCGCCGGTCGCGTGGTGCGTCAGTACGATGTTTTCGGATAGGGAAAAATTCGGAACCGCGCCATGGCCGAGGCGTTCCTCCGAAACAAAGGCAACGTTACGGTGGCGCCTTTCCGTAATGTTTTCTTTCCCGCAGGCTTCACCGGCGAGCTTGATGGCGCCCTTTTCGTTGCCGAGCGTTTCACCTGAGATTGCGTCGAACATTTCCGATTGCCCGTTGCCCGCCACGCCCGCGATCGCAACGATTTCACCGGAGCGAACACGTAAATCGATATTTTTCAAGGTGACGCCAAACGGATCATCCGTAGGTAAGGTAAGGTCGATTAGTTCAAGTAATGGCGGGCCGGATTTTGCTGTTTCGCCGCTTTTCACCACGGCGACCTCACCTCCCACCATCAATCTGGCAAGAGAGGTGGCTGTCTCCTCTTGTGGTTTCACCGTGGATACAAACTTTCCGTGTCGGAGAATTGTGGCTTCGTGGCAAATTCGTTTTACCTCGTCCAGGCGATGGGAAATATAAAGGATTCCACAGCCTTCCGCCGCCAGTCGCTTTAGCGTAATGAACAGTCGGTCGGCTTCTTGCGGTGTCAGGACGGCGGTTGGTTCGTCCATGATTAACAGTCGTGGCTCCTGCAACAGGCAGCGGACGATCTCGATTCGTTGCCGTTCACCGACCGATAAATCCGCGATGAGCGCGTCCGGCCGCAGTGGCAAGCCATACTCGCGTGAAACCGTTGCGATGCTATCGGCAAGAACGGTCATGTTCCGATTGCCGGGCAATGCCAGGGCAATATTCTCCGTCACGGTAAGGGCGTCAAAGAGAGAAAAGTGCTGGAATACCATACTGATGCCCATGGCACGCGCCGCGGCTGGGTTGGCAATCCTGACGGGGGCGCCGTTCCACAACAGGCTTCCCGATGTTGGCTGCAGCGCGCCGTAAATGATTTTTACAAGGGTCGATTTTCCCGCCCCATTTTCACCAAGAAGTGCGTGAATTTCGCCTGATTTCAGAGTCAACGTAACATTGTCATTTGCGCGAAGTGGGCCAAATACCTTGACGATGTTGCGCGCTTCCAGGAGAAATTCGCTGGCGTTTTCGGTGCCGTCGATGGGGGAAGAGTCCGCGTCCACTTGTTCCATATTCCCTGTAAGGTGGGTTCGGGTGGCCTTCGCCGCCCTTGTGTTCGCGCCTTTAAAGTGTTCGCGCCTTTAAAACGTCACGCGCCGACATCGTAATTCCCAACCGCGGAGCCGGCAATCGCATTTGGCTATCCGACGATTTTGCCGATAGACCATGTGTTGAATTGGCGTTCGTAGATTGTGGTTTTTAAGGCACGGGCCAATCGCGGGATAATAAGGAAATTTTGCCGGTGTCGGTCTTCGAGCTTTAACCCGGAACCGCGATACACAACAGCATGTTCACCACTATGCCATCTTCGGATAAAGGGAAGAGACCTCTGCAAATTTGCACTGTCCCTAATCTGTCCTGCGGTACTTCGGCGCGCCAGAAGGTCGCGCTGGCTTCCGCCACGGTCGTGTCGAATGTACGCATAAGATATTGGTGTTCTTCGGTGCCGAAAATCTCAAAGGCCCGTCGCCCGGTGGGATCGCGACCGACCAATTTCACATTTAGAGTGCCAGTCAGCCGAAATCGATAATCCAACCCATCAGGATTGGACAGTACGTCGAGCATGAAAAGCCAAGGTAGGATTTTCGCGCCAATTTCCACGGGGTCGATATTCCGCCGCGCCGGTATTCCGCCACTGGTTCGACACGACGACCAATATCGATCTAGTTCGAGAACAAGCGACCCGGGCGCAAGGTCGTTACGTTGAATGCGCTCGGCTCCCAAGACGACGGAATGTCCAATATAGTTGTTGGGCAACGTCAATCTGTAGGTTCCCGGATTCGAAGTACAAAGTTCCAATGGGCGAATTGGAGAAACTAAACAGAGAAAAATTAAGGTTTGATCAACGGCATACGCGTTGCGGTTTGCACTCGACACAATTTCCAAATTATTAGGGGACGGGCTGAGACACGCTGGAAGATATTAACGATTGGCTGGGGATGGA
>JAJFJC010000072.1 GCA_021774385.1 Alphaproteobacteria bacterium | reverse complement strand
GGCGCGGCGAGTGCATCTATTCCGCCTGCGCGCATTACAACAAATGTTACATCGAACGCGGGATTCGCAAAGCCAGAAGGGCAGACCTTGTCGTCGCCAATCACGCGCTAGTCATGATACATGCCGCGCGCGGCATGCCGGAGCATTTTGGCCGACCGACACGCTTCATCTTCGACGAAGGGCACCATGTATTCGATGCCGCGGACAGTGCCTTTTCCGCCCATCTGACCGGGATGGAAGGCGCTGAATTGCGCCGCTGGCTGCGTGGTGCGGAAGGGCGGCGGCGCAGCCGTTCTCGCGGTCTCAAGGCGCGCGCCAGCGATCTGTTGGGCAACGATGCGGAAGCGGAAGCCGCTCTCGATGCGGTAATCGTTGCCGCTGCCGTCTTGCCATCGGAGGGGTGGCGACAGCGCTGCGCCGACGGATTGCCGCAAGGACCAACGGAGACATTCCTGTCGGCGATCCGCACCATTGTCTATGCGCGCGTCGACAACAACGAGAGTCCGTTCGACTTGGAAGTAAGCGTCGAGGAACCGACAACTGAACTGCTCTCGGCGGCGGCACGCTTGCATAGCGTGTTGGGGGCGCTTTCCCTGCCGCTACGGCAACTCCGGGAACGGTTGATGGCGCGGCTGGACGACGATGCGGACAAGTTAGACACCGCGACCCGGAACCGGATCGAAGCCATCGCCCGGTCCTTGAAGTTTCGCGGCGAAGACATGGTCGAGGCGTGGCGCTTCATGCTCGCAAACCTACCGGAGGGGACGCCGCCGGAACATGTAGATTGGTATTCCATTGAACGCGCTGATGGCCGGGATATCGATATCGGCATGCACCGTCATTGGACCGACCCGACTCTTCCTTTCGCCGAAGTCGTTCTCAACCAAGCTCAAGGCGTACTCGTCACCTCGGCCACATTGACCGATGGGTCCGGGGATGTCGACGCCGACTGGCGCGCCGCGGAGACCCGGACCGGCGCCACGCATTTGCCGGCACCGGCCATTCGATCCGCGGTGCCGTCGCCGTTTGACTACCACAAACAGACCCGCGTGTTTGTCGTGACGGACGTGCGAAAAAACGATTTGGAACAAGTGGCGGCAGCCTACCGCGTTCTTTTTCTCGCGTCCGGTGGCGGCGGCCTTGGCTTGTTTACGGCAATCGGACGGTTGCGCGCCGCCCATCGTCGGCTACTTCAACCGTTGGACGCGGCGAATATCCCGCTCTACGCCCAACATGTCGACGCCCTCAATCTCGCGACCTTGATCGATATCTTCAGGGCCGAGAAAAATTCCTGCCTGCTCGGAACCGATGCGGTGCGCGACGGCGTCGACGTTCCCGGCGAGGCGCTTCGGCTTATTGTTTTCGATCGGGTTCCCTGGCCGCGCCCGACGATCATGCACCGCGCCCGGCGCAAGGCGTTCGGCGCGCGCGCTTATGACGACATGTTGACAAGATTACGACTCAAACAGGCCTACGGTCGGTTAATCCGCCGTGCGACCGATCGTGGCATTTTCGTTCTGCTCGATTCAATGATGCCTTCCCGACTTGCGGGCGCGTTTCCGGAAGGCGTCGAGATCGAACGGGTCGGTTTGGCGGAAGCGACGGCGGAAACAAAGAAATTTTTTGTCGAGAATACGTAGCTTCTCGGCAAAGCGTCCCTATGTATAGCGGCAAGAGGGGTTATTAATGGGTATCCAATCGGTTTGATTGAGGCATTACACCCACAACTCACGCGAATTTTTGCAAAGAAACGACAATGGTCAGCACCGAAGCCGCGTTGATCTATACCATGGTCATTGTTTCTGCCGCCGACAACAACATGACGGATTCCGAATTATCGGCAATTGGCGATATCGTGCATGAATTGCCGGTATTCGACGACTATAACCCCAGCCTGTTGCTAGAGACGGCTCGCTCGTGCGCCGACATTCTGAGCGAAGACGACGGCATGGTGACAGTGCTCGGCGTTATTAAGGAATCCATCCCGGCGCCCCTGCGGGAAACCGCCTACGCACTCGCCGTCGAAATTGCCGCGGCCGATGGCGATGTCAACCAGGAAGAGTTGCGACTGCTTGAGTTGATTCGGCATAATTTGGACATCGACCGCCTTATTGCAGCGGGTATCGAACGCGGTGCGCGCGCGCGATATGCAAGCTTATAGAGTGTTGGAGAGATCGTTTGATACGGCTTTTACACGCCGTCGCGGCCTGACCCCGGCGAGAAGCCTTAGCGCATCTCCAAACATTTCCTTCTCATCTCCCAGCGGCGCATGAAACGAACGATCCGCATCGGCTATCTCGGATTCCGAGACCCGCAATAATTCGGTTCCCCGTTTCGTCAAGGCTATGGCGAAGGCCCGTCCATCTTCCTCGTGAGCCTGCCGTTTCACGAAGCCGGACTTAACCAATCCACGCAGCACCTGAGATGTCATCATAGGATCGCTTTGGCAGTGCCGCGCCAACACCGCCTGTTTAACCGGCTGCCCAACGCCACCGTCGAGATCTCGCAAGCCGGCTAAAAGAAGATACTGGACCGGCGTGACGCCATGCGGCGCAAGTATCGCCCGAATACGCTTTTGCCATAAATTCGCTGCCCGCCACAGCAAATATCCCGGCACGCCTACATCGTCAGACATTACGGCGCCTCCATTGTTATGATTAATAGAATTTAATATGTGCGCATAATTAATCAAGCTAACGGGGTGTTCTTGCCGACTCTTTGCGGAAAATTTTTCTGGCCTTTTCGACGAGAAAACTTAATGCATTGATTTACAAAGGAATTTGTTTGGCACGAATCCTGCGAGTGTATTTGTGAAAATTTTATATCCAACGGACCACACGATGAAAGTTGCACAACTCGTCGCCGCGTTTCAGCGATTCGCGACAACTCAAAACAACGTCGGCGATACTTCAGCGAGCCAGCCCGTGCGTGATGCCCCGGTAAAGGAAGAAGTACGCCGTGCCGTGGAACAGACTGACCCGGACCGCGGCGACCAGGTTACGGTCAGTCCCGAAGCGGTATTTACCTTTGCGGCTTCACTGTACGATCCACAGCAAATTTCAAGAAACGCTGTCGGATCCCTGGCAGATTTGCTGCAGGAGGGCGGTGCTATTTCACCACGCGACCGCGCAATCCTCGTTTCACCGCCGGAAGGGCGCGCGAAATCCGCGTTTTTCGAAAACGACCCCAACGTACCGACCAACCTCATCGGCGAGTTTCAAGGGCGGCTCTCTGTCGATTTGGCGAACTCCAATATCGGCGCCGTCGAGGAAGATACGCGTGTTTTATCGATCCTAGGTCGGCTTTCCAGCATCCGCGAGGAGCTCACGTAGGACAAAAAAAGAGCCGCATCCCATAGGGACGCGGCTCCAATCTCTTCGGTGGAGGCGTGAAGGCTAGAAACCCATGCCACCCATGCCTCCTCCCATACCACCCATGCCGCCCATGCCACCCATATCGGGTGCGCCACCGGGCATCGGCGCGGGGGCATCTTCAGGCTTATCGGCGACCATTGCTTCGGTCGTAATCAGCAATCCCGCCACCGACGCGGCATCTTGCAAGGCCGCGCGAACAACCTTTGCCGGGTCGATGATGCCGGATTTCACCAAATCGGTGTACTTATCGGTCTGAGCGTCGTAACCGAACGATGCATTTTTCGATTCCAACACTTTTCCGACGACAACGGCCCCTTCGGCACCCGCGTTCTCAGCAATCTGGCGAGTCGGTGCGGAAAGCGCGCGGCGGATGATATCCACCCCGACGCGTTGATCTTCATTCTTCGGCACAACGCTCTTAAGCGCCCGCGACGCGTGCAGCAAGGCGACACCACCACCGGGAACCACACCTTCCTCGACTGCGGCGCGAGTCGCATGCATCGCATCTTCGACACGGTCCTTACGCTCTTTCACCTCAATTTCGGTCGTACCGCCAACCTTGATAATCGCGACGCCACCAGCAAGCTTGGCAAGCCGTTCCTGCAGTTTTTCGCGGTCATAGTCGGACGATGTTTCTTCGACTTGTGCCCGAATTTGGTTGCAACGCGCTTCGATGTCTTTCTTTTTACCGGCGCCGTCGATCACCGTGGTTTCGTCCTTGGTGATGACAACTTTCTTCGCTTGTCCCAACATGTCGAGAGTCACGTTTTCGAGCTTGACGCCGAGATCTTCCGAGACCACCTGCGCCTTGGTCAAAACCGCAATGTCCTCGAGCATGGCCTTGCGGCGGTCGCCGAAGCCAGGCGCCTTGACGGCAGCAACCTTTAGACCACCCCGCAGCCGATTGACGACGAGTGTCGCAAGCGCTTCACCTTCAACGTCTTCGGCGATGATTAGAAGCGGGCGGCTGGACTTTACAACCGCCTCAAGAACGGGAAGCATCGCCTGTAAACCAGTCAGTTTGGATTCGTGGACGAGAATGTACGGGTTGTCGAGGTCCGCCAGCATTTTTTCCGGGTTCGTGACAAAATAGGGTGACAGGTAGCCACGATCGAACTGCATGCCTTCGACAACGTCCAATTCGGTGTCAAGGCCCTTTGCCTCTTCCACGGTGATAACGCCTTCATTGCCAACCGTCTGCATCGCGCGCGCGATCATTGCGCCGATCTCGGATTCGCCATTCGCGGAAATCGTACCTACTTGCGCAATTTCCTCGTTGGTTTTGACCTTTTTAGATCGTTTGCCAATTTCTCCGACGATATTTTCAACGGCGAGATCGATACCCCGTTTCAGGTCCATCGGGTTCATGCCAGCAGCAACCGCCTTGGCGCCTTCACGGACGATGGACTGAGCCAGTACGGTCGCGGTTGTGGTGCCATCGCCGGCAATATCATTCGTCTTGCTGGCAACTTCGCGCACCATCTGCGCGCCCATGTTCTGGAACTTGTCCTCCAACTCAATTTCCTTGGCGACGGTGACGCCGTCCTTGGAAATGCGCGGCGCGCCAAACGCCTTGTCGAGCACGACATTGCGGCCCTTGGGACCGAGCGTCACCTTGACGGCATCGGCCAAAACATCAACGCCGCAGAGCATTCTCTCCCGCGCGTCACCCGAAAACTTTACGTCTTTTGCGGACATTTTTCTCTAACTCCTCTATGCGGCTTTCTTTTTCTTGGATTTCGTCGCGGTCGCCTCAATCACGCACATGATGTCGGATTCCTTCATGATCAGCAGGTCCTCACTGTTGATCTTCACTTCCGTACCCGACCATTTTCCAAACAAAACCCGGTCACCGAGTTTCACATCGAGAGGCGTTACCGACCCGTCTTCCGCGCGGCTCCCGTCTCCGGTCGCGATAATTTCGCCTTCCATCGGTTTTTCCTGCGCGGTATCGGGAATAATAATTCCACCCGCGCTCTTCTCTTCACTTTCCACCCGGCGCACAAGCACGCGGTCATGTAGTGGTCTGAACTTCATCCCAGCCCTCCATATTGCTGATAAGCTTTTGATTAACGTCCCAAAAATCGCTACTTCCGAATGATTTTGGCACTCTCTCATCTTGAGTGCCAAGGCATCTAAGGAATTGCCACAACCAAGTCAAGGGGCGGTCCGCCGCGGACCCAAAACACTCCAATCCGGTGATTAGCAGCACTCTAAGCCACAGGCTGCTAATCATTTGTTTTAATTAACTAATTTATTGTTTTCTTAACTTTTTCAAGGTATCTTCGGAATAGGGACTTTATTTGCTGGATTTTTGGCAACCGCGTGAAATCACAAGATAGGGTGACCGGTATGAATATGCAGTTCCCGGATTGGCAACCACAAGACATCCAGTTGACCACAGCTGAAATTCTCTACCGACTTCCCGATTACCCCGACCTCCTGCAGAGTTTCGTTTGGCAAAAGCTCGACACCGCGCCGAAGTATCCGCAGTTGTTCGAATTCCTTGATTTCTGGGATAAGAACCTCGACGGGTCGATTTTTTCCGTGCGGGTGGCGGGCCGAGACATTGTTGGAGGACCCTCCATCCGCCACGCCAAGGGTCAATTCTTGCTGCATTGAGATCGTGCCACGCGGAAAAATCGCTCTTCTAAGACGCTGAGTATACATTCACACCACCCAGTGGCTTGACGAAACCCGCCTTTTTCGCTCGAATTCGCCGCGACCGAATTTCGAGAGAGGAAAAGGCATAGATGTCGATAAGTATTGTTATCGTTGGATCCGGACCGAGCGGATTTTATGTCGCCGAGGCCCTGATTAAATCCGAAGCGGATGTCACGATCGACATCATTGACCGCCTGCCGACGCCTTATGGCCTGATTCGTGGTGGCGTTGCCCCGGACCATCAAAGCACGAAACGCGTCACGCGTGCCTACGAGCGGACGGCATTGAATGAGAAAGTTCGCTATTACGGGAATGTTGAACTCGGACGCGACATAAGCCTCGACGAACTTCGCGCGACCTATGACGCGGTCGTCCTAACGATTGGGATGCCTGGCGACAGCAAGCTTATGGTGCGAGGTGAAGAAAAAACAGGGGTGATCGGGTCCGCGGCTTTCGTTGGCTGGTATAACGGACACCCAGATTTCAGCCGGCTCGCTCCCGACTTGAATTCGAAGAACGTCGTTGTAATCGGCAACGGCAATGTCGCGGTGGATATAGCGCGCGTTCTCGTCAAGACGCCGAAGGAAATGACGGAAGCAGATTTGCCCCAGCATGTCAGCAATGCGATCCAGGCATCGCCAATAACCGATGTCTACATGGTTGGCCGGCGCGGCCCGGTAGAAGCAAAATTCACCAATGTCGAACTCCGCGAAATGGGCAACCTTGAAAATGCGGCCGCGATCGTGGATCCGTCCGATCTGCCGGAAGAGGTTACCGGCGATTGGTCCAACAGAGACCGCCGGTTGCGCGAGCGGAACTTGGAATCACTTAAGGGATTCGCCGCTGAAACCCGTGACGGAAAACGCAAGGCCGTCCATTTTACGTTCTATGCCAAGCCCGTCGAAATTCTCGGTGACGAAAAAGTCACCGGCATTCGACTTGAAAAGACCACCGTTATCGACGGTCGCGCGCAAGGGACCGGAGAATTTTGGGACATTGAGTGCAGTCTCGTCATTCCGGCAATTGGCTATGCGTTGGAACCCGTTCAGGACATACCCTTCGACGAAAATACCGGCACGATACGCAACGTGGATGGGCGGGTCGAGGAAGGTGTCTATGTCGCGGGTTGGGCGAAACGGGGCCCAACCGGTGTCATCGGCACGAACAAGCCCGACGGCAAGGCGGCGGCTGAACAAATTTTGGAAGACATTGGAAGTGGAACGAAACCGGGCCGTGACAGCTTCGAGGCGCGCCTTAAAAGCCGTGAAGTGCGATGGATTGATTTCGCGGCATGGCAGCAAATCGACGCCGCCGAGATCGCGAACGCACCAACGGGATCACCTCGCGAAAAGTTTGTTACAACGGAAGATATGCTAAGTTTACTGAGCAATTCATCCTCGTAGGGTCGCCAGTTTCGGAAAATTTTTCCTCTGAATTTAACAGTCAGGACATTTGTATCCTATTACCAAAGACGCGTTGCGATTATTCACATTCTTGCAAAGGCCCCCGGCGGGCTATTGCCTGTTCGCTGTTTCGCACCTAACTCTATGCAATAGGGCGCGCTTGAGCGTTGCGTCTCGAAGATTGCTGCGATAGGTATTGCAATCGCGCCGAGTCGATGGTGTCGATAGTAAATTTTTGGTCTCTTTTTAAGTAATGGGGACTGTTTGGGACAAAGGTCGGTCAGGCGACCGGAATCGTAAAATTCAAGGACCAATTCATGGCCGTTACAGCCGAAGAAATTCAAGATGACGTTCCCCGTTCGGTTTTGGAATCCGCCGTTATTCGGTTCGCGGGTGACTCCGGCGATGGTATGCAGCTTACGGGCAGCCAATTTACGCTCGCAACCGCGCTCGCGGGTAACGATTTAGCGACGTTTCCGGATTTCCCCGCGGAAATTAGGGCCCCCGTCGGCACCACCTTCGGTGTTTCAGCGTTTCAAATCAATTTCGGCTCGAGCGGAATTCGGACCTCCGGCGACGCGTTGGATGTCCTGGTGGCGATGAATCCGGCGGCGTTAAAGGCAAATATCAACGACGTTCGGCCTGGCGGTCTTCTGATTGCGGATTCCGGCGCCTTTTCAAAGCGTAATATCGAAAAGGCGGGTTACCAGGAAAACCCGCTCGAGAATAACAGTCTCGAAAAGTTCAAACTGCTGGAAATCGACATGTCCCGTCTGACCGTTGAAGCGGTCAAGGAATTCGGCCTATCGACGAAGGAATCGCTCCGCTGCAAGAATATGTGGGCGCTCGGCCTGGTTTACTGGATGTATGGCCGTAAGCGGCAACCATCGATCGATTGGCTGCAAGAAAAGTTCAAGAAACTCCCCGATATTGCCAATGCCAACATCGCGGCGATCAATGCGGGCCATGCATTTGGCGAAACCGCGGAAATGCCCGCCGAAGTCAGCGCCTATATTGTTCCAGCGGCGGACATCCAACCGGGGCATTATCGCACCGTCACCGGCGCGGAAGCCATCGCATGGGGGCTCGTCGCCGGATCGCAACTCGCTGATTTGGAAATGGTGTTCTGTTCCTATCCCATCACGCCAGCGTCCTCCGTGCTACATGAACTCGCTAATATGAAGCAATTCGATGTCGAGACATTTCAGGCGGAAGATGAAATTTCAGCGGCCTGCGCGGCAATCGGCGTCTCTTATGGTGGATCGCTTGGTGTCACATCGAGTTCCGGCCCCGGCGTTGCCCTGAAGACAGAAGCATTAGGCCTGGCAATCAGCATCGAACTTCCCCTGATTGTCGTGAATTCGCAGCG
>JAJFJC010000071.1 GCA_021774385.1 Alphaproteobacteria bacterium | reverse complement strand
TTGAAAATCAGGTTTGCGTTTACGTCGTAGCGACGCGCAACCTGTGAAACCGAAATACCTGGAACCCGTGTCTGCACCACAATTCGGCGCTTCTCATCGTCCTCCCACAAACGCCGCAACCGTCGCTTCTTCGACATCCCTAAACCCAATTAGTGTCCACCAGCGATAGTGGACACCAACGCCCTCCATCAGGCGGGAACTGTCGCAGAAAATGATGCGTTCAAATAGGGCGGACGCCCCAGACGCTTACAAACATTCTCCACCGGCCGGAAGATTAATCTAACGAAACCTCAGTCGAAATTGTGTCAGTGGGCTCAAGCCGGTCATTCTGGAAGTCCGGACAGAAGGAGCCCTTCTCTTCGCGATTCAACAATCTTGCCCATGCTGCGAAACCGCTTCAAATGCTCGATAAAGCGCTGCACTCTAAATGTTCCATTTTTTGCGAAAAACTTTTTCGCCTCTTCCTGCGCTTCCTTTACGTGGCCCAGCTTCACTAGATTACCGACCTTAATGGTTTCGAGGATCACAAGGTTCGGGTTGAGCTGAAGGCCTAATTTTGCGTGTTCCAGTGCCGACTCATGCTTTCCCATTGTGTCGAACGCTGCGGATAGAGCTATATGCGTACGGAACATCATCGGGTCCATTGGGCTCAATCTTTGCGCCGTGCGGCCGAAATCGATCGCTTGGTTGGGGTCTCCGTGAATCGCCTCAAGCATAGACCTGGAGGTCCAAGCCCATGCAAAACTTGGACATCTTTCGGTTGCTTCGCGGACAAGCGCCAGGCCTCGGTCGATATCCGCTCCGTAGAAGCTCAGCGTATAGCCGGCAAACGCCGCGACCTCAAGGTCACCATGGTCGAGATCCAGCGCCAGTAGCGCCAGGTCGATCCCCAGCTGTCGCTCGCCTTCATCCGATATGCCGGTCGACCATGACAGCCGTGTTGTATAACACCAGGCGCGCATGGCCATGGCCTTGGCATAGTTTGGCGCATCAGCTATTGCGTTCTCAAGATGTTTTGCGGCGAGGTTCGTCTGCGCCCGACTCAGCGCCGTTAACGCCCGAAGATAGTTGTGATAGGCGTCGAGATTACGGGTCTGCGTTCGGAAGGCCCGGTCCATCTCCGCATCCCGAATACTTGGTGCGATCGCGGCGACCACGGCTTCCGTCAATTTGTCCTGGAAATCGAAAACGTCAACCACCATCCCGTCGAACCTGTCTGCCCAAATATGAGCACCGGTTTCCGCGTCTATGAGCTGCCCGGTAACGCGGAGGCGTTCCTGGTGCTGCCGCACGCTGCCTTCCAGAATGTAACGCACGCCCAGCTCGCGGCCGATTTGGCGAACGTCTACAGCACGGTCTTTGTAAGTGAATGTGGAATTCCGAGCGATGACAAAAATCCAGGGAACATACGTCAAGGCCGTAATAATATCTTCCGTCAATCCGTCGGTGAAATACTCGTTCCCCCGGTCCGAAGATAGGTTCGAAAATGGCATCACCGCGAGGGAAGGCTTGTTGGGACGCAAAAATACTTTTGATGTGACAGGATTGGATAGGGTCGGCGAAACCTCATCTACTTCGCATTCCGTTTGTAGCCGCACATCACCTGTGAACCTAAAGCCGCGCTTTGATACTGTGCGAATAACCGCCTGGTCCTTACCATTGTCACCGACGGCACGGCGCGCGGCGCTGATGCGCGCACTCAATGTCGCGTCCGCGATGAAACGGCCCTCCCAAACGCTTTCGATCAACTCTTCCTTGCTGACGACCCGGTCTTGATTCTCGATGAGACAGCGGAGAACACCGAAGACCTGTGGCTCGACGGTAACCGGTTCCTGTCCGCGCCAAATTTCCTGGCGATCCGTGTCCAGCCGATAAGCGCCGAAGGCGTATATCACACCAATTTACCCTTTAAGGCCAAAAAGCAAGGAAATCACCAGATAATCTAAAGCATGTCTTCAAGCACCTAATTCATACTGTGCATAGGGTCATAGCAACACGCAACAGAATAGGTGTCGCTATGAAGTTGGATGTAGAAGAATCACGTAACGATATGTATGTGAGCGGAAAAGGTGAACCTGTACTCCTCCTGCATTGCTCATCCTCCACGAACGTTCAGTGGCGCAGCCTGTCGGATTCCCTATGCGGCGAGTTCCGCGTGTTCGCCCCAGACCAATGGGGTTGTGGAGAGAGTGATCCGTGGTCCGGGGAAGGCCCTTTCACCCTGTCAAACGAAGCCGCTCCGCTTCTTCATCTGATCCGTCAAACCGGCACTTCAGTGCATGTCGTCGCGCACTCATACGGCGGCGGTGTTGCACTTCATATTGCGCGCCAGCATCCTCAATTGCTGCGCAGCCTGACTCTGATAGAACCTTCTGCATTTCATTTGCTAAGGGACAGCAGCGCTTCTGATTGGGCGCTTTTCGACGAAATAAAGGACATCGCCGAGTGCCTAAGGAATGCCGTTATTCAACGTGATCCCAAGGCCGGAATGATGTGTTTCATGGATTATTGGAACGGTGAGGGAGCGTGGGCCGCAATGCCCGAGAAAACCCAGTGTAAGCTGCTTCCCCGTCTCGACAAGGCGGTGCTCGATTTCGAAGCGTTGTTCTATGAACCGGCGGACCTTGCAGCCTATGCCGGTCTTCCGCATTCGACGTTGATCCTTTGCGGTGACAAGTCGCCTGCGCCAAGCCGGCGGATCGTCGAGATGCTTGTGTCGGCGATGCCAAACGCGCGTCTCAAACCGGTTGTAGGCGCCAATCACATGTCGCCAATCACCCATCCCGACGAGGTTAACCGGGCCATCCGTTCGCATCTTTCGCGCAACCGTCATTCGCCCACCCCTCGGCTGGCCGCCTGACAGAAGCGGCAGTCAAACTAACAAATGACAGAAAAGGACACGTAACCATGCTTGCAGATCAATTTAGCTACGACGACTGCCTCGCGCATTCCATCAAGTCGGCCTGGTCGATCGACGATTGCTTCCAGGACAGGGATTTCGATTTCTCGAAACGCTTCCTGCCGGATCGCGTCGCCGGCGTCGACGGTATTTCCTGTCTCAATACAGAGGAAAAACTGAAACTCAATCAAATTCGCGGCAACAGTTACTGCCATATCTTCGCGTTCGTCGAGGAATACATCGTACCGATGGTCCTCGATCATGCACGCCGTGATGTCTACGGTGACGAGACACGGCTTCGCTTCTTGCTGCGGTTCGCCGAAGACGAGACCAAGCATCAAGCGATGCTGAAGCGCGCGATGACACAGTTCGAGGACGGTTTCGGCCATGCCTGTGGCGTCATTCAAGGCCGGGAACAGGTCGCGGAGGTCGTGCTCGGCAAATCGCCGCTTGCCGCGCTATTCCTGACGAGCATGATCGAATGGTTTACCCAACTGCACTATATCGAGCATGTCCGCGACGAAGACAATCTCGACCCTTTGTTCCACGATCTTCTTCGTTATCATTGGATCGACGAGGCGCAGCACGCAAAGGCTGACTCCTTGCTGATCGAAGAGATCACCGCAGCCATGAGCGATGAAGAGAAAGAGACCGCCGTTGACGAGCTTCTGGAACTCGGCATGGCGGTTGACGGCTTGCTTGCGAACCAGGTCGAGATGGATATCGAAGCCCTCGAGAGCGTGACCGGCCGGCGTTTCAGTGATTCTGAAAAAACCGAAATTCGGACTCATCAACGGAGGTCATACCGTTGGACCTTTATCGTGTCGGGTCTCGAGCATCCGCGATTCGTAGAAACCGTCAGCGACGTGACCGATGCCGGTAAGGGGAAGATAGCGGAAGCGGCTACAGCTCTGGCAGCGTAGCGCTCTCGAACGGATTGCCGTTGTGGTGAATCCGGATTAGGTCTCCGGGTTTGCCGCAGCGTCGATCCCTATTTGCTTCTCTTAGTAGATCGTGACGATGCGGCCGCTACCGTCATCGCAGCGTTCGAATACAGAATTGGCGAGCGCCAAAAACCGCCACATCAGTTCGAGCGCCTCGTTCGGGAGGTCGTTGGCGATCTGGGTGACAATGGCGTTGCGTTGAATTTCCAGGTCTTTTATCAGCTTTTTGATCTTATCCCATTCGACAAAAGACCGAGAGCGGGCAATCGACGTCAAACGCTTGCGAACTTCCCTTGCGACTTCGTTCGCCCCCTGTGCACCTGCCAGTTCAAGTCGCAGGAGACGCTTCGCTTCAGCGTCGCCTTTCGTGATTTCTAGGATCAGTTCGGAAAGCCGGGTAGCACCGAGAGCCTCTAGGTTCTTCGCATTCAATGTTTTCTTCGAGGCCAAGGCTTACTTTTCCGTATCCGTCCGGTGTGACCGCTCTACCGGCGTCGGCAGGAGCCGGTTACGCTCAGAGTCGAGCGTAACGCCAGGGGAACAGTTCGTCGATATGTGTGATCTTGTGACCGGCGATGCGGGCGAGTGTACCCCCTCGACAAGCGACATACACACGGCGATGTCGCCTTTCAGGCTGTTTTTGTCTGCTTGTCGCCCAGCTTCAGAAGTGCCGGGCGATACCGCGTTTTGTTAATAAATGACCCATACCGGTCATTCCGGCAAACCGGCGCTGCGGATATCATCGACGAACCTCTCGATGAAGCGTCGCGTGATATAGGGACGATCGACGAAATAAAACTCGCGTCGCGCATCGTCGCACGTGAAACTCGGATGATATCGATGGAGTTCCGCAATTACTTCCTGCGCCGCTTCCGTTTTGCCTTGCCGGCCCAGAACCGCGAGCAAAACAAAAGCAGGCCAATGTGTTGCGTTCGGTAAACGCATAGCTGCGCGCTCGTCGGCTTCGGCTTGTTGCAGCGCGCCGGCTTGATAGTGAAGGAGGGCGCGGACGTTAAGAAATGTCCAAAGGTGAGGGTCTTGCGGGCTGAGCCGAAGCGCTTCTTCGATTTCGGGCAATCCCTCGTCAGGCCGTTCTACATAGCAAAGCGCCTGGGCCAACGCGAAGTGACCCTGTGCATAACTCGGTTCGAGGGCGACAGCAGTCCGAAGTTCCTCGATCCCGCGTTCGGCTTTGCCAGATTGTGCCAGTGCCCGGCCAAGCGCAAATCGTGCGGCGGAGTCCCTATCATCTAATTCGATCGCGCGGCGGGAAAGAACAATCGCGTCTTTCAGTCGCGCCGGACGCTCCTCGTGGGGACCGTACCAGCCGAGTTGGATGTGAACGTACGCGAGACGCGCATAGGCTTGCGCAAATTCTTCGTCTAGGGCGATCGCCCGTTCGAACAGCGATTTCGCCGCATCCAGCTCGTCGGTCGTGAATCGATATAAGTGCCACAATCCGCGCTGATAGCAGTCCCACGCGTCGAGATTGGCGATTGAACTGTCGCGGAGCATCGGCGCATCGATCATTTCTAGCTCGGGTTCGACGGTTCCGGCGATCACTGTCGTAATCTCATCTTGGACCGTGAAGACATCTTTGAGATCGCGGTCGAAGCGATTGCCCCAAATTCGTTGGCCGTCCGCTCCGTTAACCAATTGCGCGGTTACACGCACCCGTTCCCCCGACAGCCTCACGCTGCCTTCGAGGACGTACTTTACGCCCAGGTCTTCGGCGACCCGGCGAACATCGACCGCCCGACCTTTGTACACGAAGGTCGAATTCCGAGCGGTTACGCGAAGCCACCGGCAACGCCCGAGCGCGGTTATGATGTCCTCGGTGAGGCCGTCGGCGAAATAATCCTGCTCACGGTCTCCCGACATGTTTGTAAAAGGCAGAACCGCGAGTGAAGGTCCGGCGGACAATGATAGCGGACCGCCAGAGCCCTCGCTGGGCGACACAGTCGCAGCCAATTCAACCTCATCTGCAGTACCGATTATCACTTCGGCGACGAATCTGAAACCGCGTTTGGCGACGGTGCGGATAATCGTTTGGTCTTTGCCATTGTCACCCACGGCCCTGCGCGCCGCGCTAAGACGGGCACTCAATGTGGCGTCTGCAATGAAGCGGCCATCCCAAACGCGATCGATCAGATCTTCCTTGCCGACAACCCGATCCCGATTCTCGATCAGGCAACACAGGACACCAAAGACCTGCGGTTCGACCGGAACTGGCTCCTTATCGCGCCAAAGCTCGAAGCGGTTTGTGTCCAATCGATAAGCGCCGAAGGTGTAGATCACGGCAATGCTTCCTCTACTACTCCGGCAACCCCGACGCGCGTAAGGCCTCGATATACTGATCGAGGTGCTCTTGTCGGCGATAGGGATGAGAATTAGCCCAGCGGCTCAAGGTGAACCGCGGCGCTGCCCGCAAGACTTCCTGCGCTTCCGCGCGCGCCTCCTTTGCTTGGCTGGTCTCATGCAGCGCTTGCACAAGCAACAACCTGGTAGTCCGCCAATACGGCGCATCCTCCAGCACCCGCTTCAAAAACGGTATGGCTTCGTAACATTGACCGAGGAGGCAGTGTGCATGGCCAAGCTCGGTTAAGGCATTGTTATGCGCCATTGGGCTAAGGCGAACGGCTTGCTTGGCGATGCTTGCCCCTTGCTCCACCAATCCAGAATAATTGAAGACCATGGCCGCGAGGTGATGAAGTTCTTCATTACTGGGGCCGAGCGCAATCCCTTTTTCGGCCAGGGCCAGCGCCGCGTCATGTTCGTGTCGTAGCAAATGATAGTAGCCCAAGGAAGTGATTGCCTCAGCGAGGTCCGGGTCGATTTCCAAAGCTTTCATTAAAGTTTCGAACGCCGTGCGAAGTGTTTCCTCCGGGTCGTTGCTCCAACCCC
>JAJFJC010000008.1 GCA_021774385.1 Alphaproteobacteria bacterium | reverse complement strand
AGGATTGTGCCGTCCAGTGTGCCGCGCATCCTCGGTCACGATGAAGGCGAAGGCCTCTTCGCCATGGAATACTGCGATCCGGCGCGCTACCCCTTGTGGAAGCATGAGTTACGGGAGGGGCGGGTCGATATGGATACGGCGCGCGCCGTGGGCGATAGGATTGGTAAAATCCACGCGGCCACGGCCGGTGTCGAGGAAATAGCCCGCCGGTTCGCGAACGATTCCAATTTTTATGACATCCGTCTGGAGCCCTATCTGATTGCCGCTGGACAAGCGCATCCCGACAGGGCGGAAGAACTAGCAGCGTTGGTAAAGACTACCGCGGAGACCAAGCTGGTGCTGGTTCACGGCGATATCAGCCCCAAGAACATTCTTTTGGGCCCCGATGGGCCGGTGTTTTTGGATGCCGAGTGCGCGTGGTACGGCGATCCGGCATTCGATCTTGCATTCTGCCTCAATCATCTCTTGCTGAAATGTCTTTGGACTCCGTCATCGGCCAACGAATTTCTTCAGGCCTTTGAAAATTTGTCGGAGGCGTATTTTTCCGCGGTTACGTGGGAAGCGACCGCCGGCCTCGAGGCGCGGATATCGGCGCTGCTGCCGGGACTATTTCTTGCGCGGGTAGACGGTAAGTCGCCGGTTGAATATGTCACCGATGAGCGGAAAAAAGATATGGTCCGGCACGTTGCGCGAACATTACTTGGCGACCCCGTGACGCGGCTCGCCGATGTTCTGCGTGCTTGGCAAGAGGAGCTAAAAAATTGACTGATACCGAAATACATGACGTTCGCGGGCGTCGCGTTTGGGATTCAAGGGGCCGCCCAACGGTCGAGGTGGAAGTCCATCTTTCCGCTGGTGCCGTCGGCCGCGCGATTGCACCGGCGGGTGCGTCGACAGGCAGTGGCGAGGCTATGGATTTACGGGATGGTGGCGAAGCGTTCGGTGGATATGACGTCCGACGCGCCGTTAATGCGGTGAATAGCGAAATTGATTCGGAACTTTTTGGTGCCGATGCTGATGATCAAGACGCTATCGACGCAGCATTGATCGCGCTAGACGGAACACCAAACAAGTCAAAGCTCGGCGGCAATGCGATGGTTGCAACGTCCATGGCGGTGGCGCACGCGGCGGCGGCGGCGGAAGGTGTGCCGTTGTGGCGGCGATTAGGCGGTATCCGTGCCCATACCTTGCCGCTCCCGGAAATTCAGATCTTCGGCGGTGGCGCGCATGCTGGTAGGCGGGTCGATGTTCAGGATTTCATGGTCATTGCCGTCGGTGCGGCGGATTATGAAGAGGCGCTGGATTGGACGGCGCGGGTTTATATCGCGGCGGGCGAAAAGATGGCGTCCGCCGGAAAATTGCAGGGGGTTGCGGATGAGGGCGGGTTTTGGCCAGTTTTTGATACCAACGAAGCCGCGCTCGACATGCTGGTTCGTGCGATCGAAGCGGCGGGGCTGATTCCTGGCGATCAGGTGGCGATTTCTCTCGACATCGCGGCGTCTGAATTCGGTTCCGGTGGCCAGTACAGGCTTGGTTTGGAAGAACGTGCCCTCGACAGCGACGGTTTGACGGACATGTTGACGGGCTGGCTCGAACGCTATCCGATCGTTTCGGTGGAAGACCCGCTGGGCGAGGATGATGAGGCCGGTTTAATTGCCTTTACCGCCGCTGCGGGGGAGCGGGTGCAAGTCATCGGCGACGATTATCTCGTGACCAATGCCGACCGTGTACGGACCGCGATCGAAAAGCGCGCCTGCAACGCGGTCCTCGTGAAACCCAATCAGGCCGGTACGCTGACCGAGGCTCGCGCCGCGTTCGATGCCGCAATGGCGGCGGGGTGGGGAGCGGTTGTTTCGGCTCGATCCGGTGAAACTGAAGATGTTACGATTGTTCATCTCGCCGTCGGTTGGGGCGCGTATCAGCTCAAGGTCGGTTCGTTCGCACGCTCGGAGCGAATGGCGAAATGGAATGAAGGGCTTCGGATCGCGGAAGCGATAGGCAAGAACGCATCACTGCCGCCGGCCGGCGCCTTTCCCTGGGGTTAGTCATGGGCGACTTGAAACGCGCGTTGGAAAGCGGAGCAGTGCTCTTCGTCGTGATCCTATCGGCACCGTTGGCCGCGCTGTTGGCGTCCGTACTACTGATCTATCTCTATATGGTTTTTTTCCCGGCGGCGCTGGGTGGGACCGGTGAGCTACGCGACATCTTCGCGATGATTTACGCGTTCGTTTACCTGACCATCTGCTTTTTTGCGATAAAGCCAGGTCATTAGTTTTCTGCTTGGGGAGTCTCTCGAATGTCCAAGATCAAAACGAAGTTTGCGGAACGCCTTGGCATCGACATGCCGATTTTTGGGTTTTCCCATAGCGTCGACGTTACCGCGGCCCTTACCAATGCCGGCGGAATGGGGGTCTATGGTATCGCTCACGATCCGCCGGAAAACGTACAGACACGGATTGATTCCGTGCGACGGCTCGTTGGGCCGCGTCCCCTCGGTATCGATATCATGATGCCGAAGGGTATGCCGGAATCGGAAACCCTGGAATCCATCCGCGCGGATTTACCGCAAGACCATGTCGATTTTGTAGACCGGATCGCGGACAAATATCAGGTACCCAAGGCGACAAAAAAATCGTTCTATAATTCAATTCTCCGCTCGCCGAGTTACTTCGAAGGCCAACTTCAAGCCTTGTTAACGTCGGATGTTGATCTTGTCGCCTTCGGAGTCGGATTGACACCTGATGCCGTGAGTCGATTGAAGGCAGCGGGCAAAATCGTCGGCGCGCTCATCGGTAGTCCACGTCACTTCGATGCGTATCGAGATGTCGGCCTGGATTTCATTGTCGCACAAGGTTCGGAGGCTGGTGGCCATACCGGAACCATTGGGACCATGGTCTTGGTGCCGGAAATCGTGCAGAGGGCTGGCGATCTGCCGGTGCTGGCGGCCGGCGGTATTGGGCATGGCGCGCAGATCGCCGCCGCGTTGGCCATGGGCGCGCAAGGGGTTTGGCTTGGTACTCGTTGGCTGACGACCGTGGAGCATGCACAGGGCGACCACGCGGTCGGCGTGGGGATACGCGACAAGCTTTTTGCCGCCGGCAGCGGCGATACCGGTATTACACGCGGCAGCAGCGGCAAGCCGCAGCGGCAAATTCGCTCCGCCTGGACCGAGGAATGGTCGGCGCCCAACGCGCCCGCACCGCTCAAGATGCCCTATCAGCATGCTCTCGTCGGCGATCTGATGACGGCCATAGAAGAGCATGAAGTTGACCCACTCCTGCATTCACCAGCCGGTCAAGGCGTGGCATGGAGCACGGAATTGAAATCCGTCTCGCAGGTTTTGCAGGAGTTAGGCGATCAGGCGATAGCGGGACTCGACCGGGCGCAATCCATCGCCACGTCGGCGTGAATCTATCCGCTAGGATAGCGTGCAACAAGATAGTCGCGGCCGCGCAGCATGTCGTTGAGCGATCCGTAGGCGCTCATATAATGGCCGGTGAAGCCGGTCGCCTCGACGCGCCGGAACATGTCGGTGAAATCGATGTTGCCCTCACCGGGAAACATGTGGTCCTCATATTCGCCGTGATTGTCGGCGAGCCGCACCACCGCCATTCGTTCCGTGGGCATCCCGTCGAGAAAGCCCGCGATGCCTTCCGGTACCAGTGTCGCGTGGTTGACGGTGAAAACCCACGATAGGGCAGGGGATGCGATGGCGTCGAAGTAATAGCGGCACTCCTCGACGGTGTGCGCCAGATAGTTGACCTCTGCGTGCTCCGGTTCCCAATTCAGGTTTTCCAGAAGTAGCTTGACGCCATTCGCCTCCGCGTAATCGGTAATCCGTTTCAGCCGCTCGAGTCCCGCCGTCATCCGAATTTCGACATCGGATGTAAAATGGTAACCGGCGTGAACCTCGACCCATTCCGCATTGAGCCGTTTCGCGGCATCGACATAACCCTTCAGATAGACGTCGACCGCATCGCGGACGAAGGGGGAAACCTCCGCGATATTCACCGCGGACAGGGTGTGCAGGCCGAGATGAATGCCATGCGCGGCGCACATCTCCCGGATTGGCGCGCACCGGGCGTCATCGAAGGACTCGAGAGCATTCGGCTCGAGGTCGATCTGGCAGTCGATATAGCGGACATCCTTGTCGACGGCCCATTGCACGGCGTCCTCTACGGAGAGGCGCCGGCCAATATCGACGCCGATGCGATCCTTGATGTGCATGTTGGTTCTCCTTGGCGAGCAGGCTAATTGGATTGGCGCGACCAATCCAGCGACGGTGGGCGGAAAAGGGGTTGTATGCAAGGCGATGCCGCTTATTCCCGCGTTGTCGTCATCCCGGACAAGGCACGAAGTGCCGCAGATCCGGGACCCATGCCGAATACAGACGCGGTGGCAGCACGGATCCCGGATCCGCGCGGCTGCGCCGCTTGTCCGGGATGACATGAGGAGTGCTGCCACGGTATTTGTGATTGTCCTATCTGACGCGGGCTTGACGCGGATGGGTGAATGAAGGCAAATCTCCTCCGCGCGAAATCGCGCGGTCGTCCCAAATTTACCCCGTCGGAAAGAACTCACAATGCCCACATTCGAATACAATGGCGCGTCCATCAACTATCGGGAGTCGGGAACGGGTGACGTGTTGCTGCTGCTGCACGCGGCGGGTAGTACCAGCGGGCAATGGCGCGGGGTAACGCCGCATTTCGAGGATGGCTACCGGGTTGTCGCGCCGGATTTGTTCGGTCATGGGCGAACCGATTTCTGGCCCGACCCGAAAACGCTGACCCATGACGATCAGGGCGATTTGATCAATGCCGTACTGGAGGAAGTCGGCGCGACATCGGTTCATATGATCGCGCATTCCTATGGTGGGGGATCGGGCATCCGGCATTTGCTGAAACGCCCCGACACCGTTCGCAGCTTGGTCATCATCGAACCAATGATCGGCAGCCTGCTGTTCGAGCG
>JAJFJC010000070.1 GCA_021774385.1 Alphaproteobacteria bacterium | reverse complement strand
GGCGAACACCGCGTCCCAGTCCGGCAAATCGCCGCGCGCCGCCGCGATCCAGAAATGCTGTTCCTCGGGATGGGCCCGCACTTCCGCCATGTGATGACAAGGGCCGAGGCCCAATGTTTCCAACGCCGCCTTCAACGATTTCGTCCCAGTGCGGCCGAAACCGGCCCCGACAAGCCGTAACGCCATGAAGATTGATCCCCGAACGATTAGTCTAGGTTGAAGGGTGCCGCAATTTCCACACTAATGCAAAATCGCCGGAGGGTAGATTTACCTTAGTGGATCACTTACTTCGGGTGCCGGTTGCCATGACAGAATTACAATTTAAAATATATGAGTGAAATTAATTTTCGAATATTGAATGAAACGTCTTAACGCCTGCCTGCTCGCACTTGCCGTCACGCTTTCGTCGTCACTCGCCGCGAGCGAAAAGCTGGGTCCCGGCTGGACACCAAAAGGTAAAATTCCCAAGAAATATGACCGCCTCGTATCCTGCGCCGAACGAGACAACGCAGTCTGCCAAACCTGGCTTGGCGATATTTGGAATGGTTCGGACTATTTCACAATTCGGCCCGACGGGTTTGATGCGTCGGAAATTTTCAACCCATCCGAAGCGGAGCGCTGGTACCGCGCCGCGGCGGTTCAAGGATACCATCCCGCGATGGATAGTTATGGCCGTCAGCTTTGCCTAAGCGCAAACTTTACATTGAACGGTGCAACAAAGGAACGAACGATTGAAGGGCTTGCGTGGGTTATCGCCAGTGAAAGACATGAAGAGAAGAAGATTAAAAACGATGGCACATATTCCTGTTGGGATTTTAGAGACGCCATCGAGACGAAATCGCTCGACAAAGAGGCCACGTTGGCGATTGCCCGCAAACGTGCCGTCGAAATCAAAATGGAAATTGAGGAAAATAGCGGCCTTCGTTTCGGCATAGTGGACCCCTGCACGCCGTTTCTGTGGTTCGACGACGGGAACCCATATTTTGGACTTTTCAGGGTCTGCCTAAATCTACGGTTAAAGGATTTTTTGGAATTCTTGATGAAATAGGAATGGTCAACTATTCGCTATGTGTGCCCTCGCAACCGCTTTCGGCGTTCGATTTCAGCCTCGTAGATTCTTACGAACTTACTGTAGTGATTTATCGAAATACCGCTGAAAAACGTTATTAGAGCCGCCGGTAAATTAGCCCTGCTTGAAAGCTTTTTAATAGCCGCCACCCGGATATCCGAATTTGGCACAGCCTTTGGATCTTCCGGTCCTCTGCTGGGCGTAGCCACTTTCACGCCGGCCTGATTAATCTTTTTACTGATGTTGACCGCAATCCGGTCGAGTTCAAGAAACCGCTCGAGCTCATTGTCGGAGAGCACACGAGGAAATTGATAAGGCTCGCTTTCAGCGCTCTCGAACCTATTCCTCAGGTTCCCGACTACACCCGTATGATTTCGATCTATCGCCTCAAATTTCTTTATCTTCACCACTAAATCGTTCTTTTCCGCACCCGGCATACCGCGTAACTTGCTCATGTCATTCAAAATATCTTTAAGCATCGGGTGATTTGTACCTGGTAGCTCCCTATTGATCTGCCAGTCCTTCAATAATTGGACCAATTCCGGATCCCGCTCTTTCGGAAGCTTCTCTTCTCCGTTCTCAAACGGGAACGGTGGGTGGACTTCGGATTCCTCTAATCCAAAGTCCCGCAAAGCATCCTCGAGCGAACCGTTGGACGCGACTTGTAAAAATTTCCTTCCGCCACGCCGATCCAACTCTGGCCGAACAACCCGCGCCAAGGCACGCTCTGTCTCGCCGCCCGGCGTGATCTTGCCGTCGCGTTTTAAATTGAAAGCGCCCTGAAATGAATCGATGGCGCCGCTGAACGTCCGGCTGGCCATGTTCGAGTTGACATCCTCTTCCGCAATTACATCCGCCAGCGCGAGCGCGCGTTTGGCCGCGAGCACGTCGGCGGGCCGGTTCGCCGCGCCCTCCCCGACCGACGATCCGATCTGGAAAGCCGCCTCGCCCTTATCATCGGAATCGCTTTCTTGTTCGAACAACGCGGCGCGGATCAGCTTTTCGGTTGGACCGTCCGGTTTCATCGCGCCGTCTTTGGCGATCCCATTTTCTTTCTGGAACGCCACAATGCCATCGATCATTGCGTCATCGGCGATGGCGGTCAGCCCCTCTTCCGGTGGCGTGAGGAAACCGAGGCGTTGCAGCGCCTGTTTCGTGCGCACCGTGTCATCCCGATTGACCCGGACATTAGCCCCCACGGGGCCGGATAGCCTGAAGGATGCGAGCATGGATAGACTCCAAATCTTGGTAATGAGAAAGTTATTCAAGCGTCCTTAGCGCCTTCCGTATCCACTCCGCGCAGGATCGCGGCGAGGCGTTGGGCGCGCTCGACGTCGCCGAGGGGGCCGTGCTCGATTGTTTCGATGGGACCACCGTCGCGGCCGGTCAGCTCGCGTCGGTCCGGCGCGTAGAGGCCGAAGGCCTTGCATAGTTTGTCGAGGGCGGAGAGCTTGTCGTACAGCTCCAGCCGCGTCGTACCGCCTTGCGCGGTCTTGGTGGTCGCGGCTTTTGAAACCAGGCGGCGCTGCGCCGGGCTAAGGTCGGCGACATCCTTGATCGTGACGCCATCCGGCCCCCAGCGGAACAGGTCGCCAGCATCCGCGAAGGCGATATTCGCCAGTTCCTCGATCACCCGGTCCTTGCGCCGTGCATGCCGTGCCGCCGAAAGCGCCTGGAGCTGTTTCAGGAACGCCGCGCAATGTGGCAGCTTCCGCATCCGCGATACGTTGCGTTCCGCGGTATGATCGTTGGCGGTCGAATTCGGGCACGCTTCGTGATAGGCCGCTATATTCGTCTGTCCGGCATCAATGGCGTAACAAACCGTCCGCTCCTTATCCGTCAGCCCATCGGGGCCGCGCCGCGCGCCCATCGGCTATTCACACCAAGCGGGAGTGCTGAAATCCATATTCGCGCCTCCCATGAAAAAACCCGCCGCGGATGGGTCCGGGCGGGCGCAGATCTTGCTGTTAGGGTTTTTATATAAATTCCTGGTCGATTAAACAACAACCTTGATCAAGAAAAAATACACGCGCTCATTCGTCACCGGCGGGCGCGTTCTCCGCGTCAAAAATATCCTTCACGAACGGTCGGGATTTCCAAGCAGGATCGGGCGGCGTGTATCCATCACGCGGCGTATAAACCGAGGCCTCTCCCGCCCCCATATTCGGAATATATCGTGGGCAGTTGGTGAAAATATGTTCCGCCACGAAATGCACGGCGCGTTTCGCCCCCGGCATACGCGCGATGGCATCCGGCGACTCATCAATACGGGCCCGCCCGTTGACCCGCAGGCGCGCGGAACCGTCGAACTGTGTGCCGTCAAAGCTAATGAAGAGCAGGCCGACCCGTTCGTTCTGCGTGATGTTACCCAGGCTGCGGTACATCCGGTTGCCGTCATAATCCGGCCAGATTAATTCGTTATCGCCGACGATGCGCACGAAGCCAGGCTCACCGCCCTTAAACGAACAGTCGGTATTCTCCGCCGTCGAAGTGGCGAGGAAAAAGAACGGCGCGGCCTCGATGAACGCACGGTCGGTGTCGGAGAACGCGGTCCGCATACGGTTGTCCGCCAACCGGTCCGGCACGGCGCGGCCTTCATATCGGTCCTGCAATTCCCGCATACCGGGGTGAAAGAAACTCATGATCTATTCCTCCATTTACCGCCTCACGGCCCTCAGTAGGGACTCTTTAGAACAGGACCCGAGTATTTGCGATCTTATTTATAGCGCTCAAACCGATTACGGCGTTTGGTTCCTGTTGTCGGCGACGCCCCTACCGACTAGGTCTACTTTCTGATTGATATTCAATCAGACCAGAAATGGAGCCGACACAATTCTTCGCTTCCTTAAAAACAACGTATGACCGCGCTCCTTGCCTTGCTGCCCTGTATCGCTGTTATTGTCGCGGTGTTGGGGTTCCGGTCGAGCGGCACCGTGGCGGCAGCCGCCGCCGTGCTGACGTCATTCGCGTTATGGATCAGCGGCGTGTTCCTACCACCGAGTATAGCCCAACTGACAAACGCCTTTCTCGATGCCGCCGTCTTGGGGTTGCTCGTTGCGGCGATAGTCGTGCCCGGCATCTTGTTCGTGGAAGTAAGCAGCCGCGCGGGTGGCCCTCAGGCGATTGGCAAGGTCATGCGCGGCCTGGATTTAAGCACGCCTCAGGCGGCGATTCTGATCGCCACGGGTATCGGCGTAATGCTCGAATCCCTCACCGGTCAAGGCGTCTCGCTTCTGGTCACCATCCCCCTCCTGCTTGGGCTCACCAATCGCCGTCAAGCCATCGGTCTCGGTCTTATCGGTATGAGTCTCATGCCTTGGGGGGCGCTCTCGACCTCGGCCCATGTCGGCGCGAGCCTCTCCGGCATGACGGTCGACCAACTGGCTGGCGAGATTTGGCGGGTTAGCGGTCTCGTCGCGGCGGTCATGCCGCTTCTCTGCCTCGCCTTCGTCCCAAATACAACGGGCCGTGACTGGGCATATGCAACGCTAGCCGGAGGGATACTCGCGGGCACGATCGGATTGGCATCGCATGGGATCGGGATCGAAGTCGCGGGCGTCGCCGGCGGGCTCGCCATAATTGTTTTAAGCTTCGGTTTCGCCCGCCGCCGGGACGGACTTGGCTCGACACTGAAATCCCCGGCCTTGTGGCCTTATGCGTTATTAACGCTGAGCGTCGTTGCACAAAAATTTCTCATAGGACCTCTCACGACGGTGGGAATAGCACCCGTACTCACCACGGGCCGGGTCAGTTTCACGATTCTTATTTCACCTGGCGTCGCGTTGCTCACCGCCACCTTGCTGACCTTGGCGTTGAATTCCCGCGAAACCAAGGACGGCCCAAGCCTTGTTCGCGCGTTGACCATGCGCGCATGGCGGCCTTTGTCGAGCGTCCTGTTGTTCATGATTGCCGCGCGCCTGCTCGTCGAGACCGGCGCGATAACCGCGCTCGCAAATCTTTTGGCGGGGCTCGGGCCTTATCTCGCCATCGCCGCCGTCACCTTGCTGGGCGCACTTAGCGGTTATGCGACGGGTGGTGGATTAACCGGGAATGCCCTTTTCATGCCCAGCGCCGCGGCGACGGGAGAAAGCTTCGATGCGCTTGGTCTGTTCGCCGCCTTGCAAAACGGCGGCGCCGGCCATGCGGCGATGG
>JAJFJC010000069.1 GCA_021774385.1 Alphaproteobacteria bacterium | reverse complement strand
GATATCCCGCGTAATGCGAACCCTTGGTGATGCAGGAAAAGCCAAGCGCATCGGCATGACGCACCATTTCCATGCATTCCTCGAACCGTTCGGTCATATCGTCTTCCTGGGGGAACTGGCCTCGTATCATCAGACCGAACTGCATCGTCGGCATGGCATTCTCCTGCTTGGTTGGCGGTGCTACCCTATAGCGATAGGGTCGTTTCAATAAACAGCGATTTCAAAAAAGGGAAGGGAGTCTCGATGCGGGTATCGGCCGCTATTCCAAAACAAAATTTAAACCAGTCCGGCGCGGCGGCAAAAGCGGCCGAGGCCACTGGCTTCGACAGCATCAGCTCGATGGAAAATTCCAACGATCCGTTCCTGCCGCTTGCCATCGCAGCGATGGAGACCGAGCGCGTCGAACTGATGACCGGTATCGCGATCTCGTTCAACCGCAGCCCGATGGTGACGGCGAATATTTCGCACGATCTAACCCTCGCTTCCGGGGGACGCTTCAAGCTTGGCCTCGGCAGCCAGGTGAAAGGCCATAATGTAAGGCGCTTTAGCGTGCCCTGGACGCCCCCCGCGCCGCGAATGCGAGAGTATGTAGAGGCATTGCGGGCGATTTGGCGTTGCTGGGAAACCGGCGAGCGTTTGAACTATGTCGGCGAGCATTACCAGTTTACGCTGATGACGCCGCATTTCGTGCCCGAAGTAACCAACCTGCCAATGACGCCGGTGACCATCGCGGCGGTTGGACCGGCCATGCTGCGGGTTGCCGGTTCGCATTGCGACGGCGTTCAACTGCATCCGTTCTGCACCCGAAAATACATGGAGGATGTCGTGCTGGCGCGGCTCAATGAAGGCCGCGCAAAGGGCGGCGTGGCGCGTGAAAACTTCGAAGTGTCCGGTGGCGGCTTTATCGCAACGGGCCCCGACGAAGAAACCGTCGCGAAAATTTTCGAATATGTCCGTTACAGGATCGCCTTCTATGGCTCGACGCGGACCTACTGGCCGGTGTTCGAACTGCATGGGCTGGACGATCTTGGAGAGAAGCTGCACGTCATGTCCAGGGCCGGTGAATGGGACAAGATGGCGGCGGAAATTTCCGATGACGTGGTGCATCTCTTCGCGGCGGTCGGCACGCATGATAAGATCGCGGATGCGATCGAGAAACGCTTTGGCGGGATCAGCGATACCGTCAGCGCCATTTCCGCGCCGGACGCAGAGCCGGACCTGACACCCGGTTTGATTCAAGACCTGCAGCGTATCTCGACGCCGTTCGAGGGCTTTAAAACCAGTTGGGAGGCATGAACATGCCAGCATACACATCGATCGAAGAAGCCCGCACCGACTTTCCCGGTACAGAACGCCTGACCTACATGAATGTTTCGGCGCGCGGTTTGATGCCACAACGCGCCCGCGACGCCGTCGACGCGATGCTGGATGAGCGGCAATTCGGTGACAGTGATAAACCGGCCATGTTCGATTTGATCGAAAGCACGCGCGAAAGCTATGCCAAACTCATCAACGCCTCCGCGGACGAAATCGCCTTCGTTAAAAACGTCTCCGAGGGATTGAACGCGATTATTGCCGCGTTCCCCTGGAAAAATGGCGACAATGTCGTCCTGTGCCAAGACCTCGAACATCCGAACAATGTCTATCCCTGGCGCAATCTCGAGCGTCGTTTTGGTATCGAAATCCGCACCGTGTCACCCCGTGACGGCGCCATTCCAACGGATGAAATTATCGACCGGATCGATGCAAACACCCGCATGGTGACGGCATCGAGCGTCACCTTTGCACCGGGCTTTCGGACGGATATCGCGCCGATCGGGTCGATTTGCCGCGAAAAGGATATATTATTTCTCGTCGACGGCGTGCAATCGGTCGGCATCCTGCATACCGATGTCGAAGCGCTCGGCATCGATGCGATGTCGGTATCGACGCAAAAGGGATTGCTGGGGCTGTATGGCATGGGGTTCCTCTATTGCCGCGCTGCATGGGCGGAGCGGCTTGAACCAGCCTATCTTGCCCGGTTCGGCGTCGACCTCGGTGAATCCGGCGCGCATGAAGCGTCGCTCGGCGACGGCGATTATAAATTGATGCCGGCGGCACGGCGTTTCGATCTTGGCAATTATAATTATGTCGGCGTCGCCGCCGCCAACGCGTCCATGGCGATGATGCACGAACTCGGCACGCAGGCGATCGAGGATTATACCGTGGGGCTCGCGCATGATTTCGCCCGCGGCATGCTGGAACTCGGGCTTCCCGTTTGCGGTGGCGCGCCGGGCCCACATTTAGGCACCATCGTCCCGGTCGGTGCTATTGGCGAAGGACAGCACGATACAATCGACGATCCTGCGATGGGCAGCCTGCATGATCACCTTGCCGAGAATGACGTGCAGCTCTCGATCCGTCGCGGTATCCTGCGGTTTTCGTTGCATTTCTACAACAATGCCGATGACGTGGAACGCGTGCTCGACCTCACAAGAACGTGGCGCGGGCACAACCGTGCAGCTGTCGGATAATTCGGAACATCAGGCGTATTCGCCGAGGAGGAGACCATGGAAAGTACGGTATTCGCGGGCGCCGCGACCGCGGGAAGCAGCGGTCTGTTTCGTTGCAAACCTGGGCAGCCCGAATGGGAACGCCTCAAAAATGGCCTTCCGGACCGGGTGCGGGTCTACAGCATCCTGTTGGAGAAAGGCGATCCGAACGCGCTTCTCATCGGCACGCAATTCGGCGTGTTCCGCAGCGCTGACGGTGGCGAAAGCTGGTTGGATCTGGGCGTGCCCGCCGAGGAAAGACCTTTATTATCGCTTCTGGTCGACCCCAAGGACGCTGCCACGATTTATGCCGGCTCCGATTACACCGCCATATTCAAGACAGAGGATGCCGGCGCTACATGGCGGCGTCTGCCAACCGTACAGCCCGCGGGTGCCATAACGGATTGCTTTCCGGTTCGCGTCTTGAAGATGGCGATCGATCCGAACAACACGGATGAGGTCTACGCGGCGCTCGAAGTCGGCGGCGTCATTCGCAGCCTGGATGGCGGCGAGCATTGGGAAGATATCAGTCAAGGGTTGCTGGACCTTTCCGAGGAGCCGCATCTCAGGAACTGTATCCTCAGCGACGACCTGACCGAGGGCATGATGGATTTACACGCGCTGTCCGTGAGTGCCGAGCAGCCCGGAACAGTTTGGGTCGCCAACCGGATGGGTCTATTCGTTAGCAATGATCGGGGCGACAGTTGGCGCGAATTTGGCATCAACCGATTTTCGGACCTTACCTATGGCCGCGACCTGCTGGTCAGCCCGCATGACCCCAATGTCTTTATCGCGGGCCTGAGCGAGTCGTCACGGGGCAATGCCGGTTCCGTCTACCGGAGCGGCGATACTGGTGATACCTGGCAGCGTCTCGACCACGATATCTCGATCGACAGCACGGTCATGACCATCGCGGTCAGCGGGAACGATCCGAACCGGATCTATTGCGCTGCCCGGCTCGGGCAGGTTTTCGGGACCGAGGATGGCGGCGCGACGTGGAACGCGTTTCCATTACCATCGGGTGTCGAAGATGTGCGCGCCATCGCTTGCTTCTGACACGGAATCAATTTCATGCACACACGCTATCTCGAAGACTTCTCGGTCGGTGAAAAGTTCCGCACGCGCGGCATGACGGTTGACGAGTCCGAGATCATGGACTTTGCCCGAAAGTACGACCCGCAACCCATCCATACCGACGTGGAAGCGGCGGGGGCCGGCCCTTTCGAGGGGTTAATCGCGTCCGGATTTCACACGGCCTGCGTAATATTCAGGCTTTGGGTCGACCTCGGTCTTATGGAGAAGTCGAGCCTCGGGGGGCCCGGTATACAAGATCTGCGGTGGGTCCTGCCGGTTCGGCCTGGCGATACGCTTCACGGTGAGATCGAAATTCTCGAGGCTCGTCCCTTGAAGTCACGTCTGGACCGTGGCGTTCTTCGCTACCACACGATTGGATACAATCAACGCGACGAAGCTGTAATTACCTTCGACTCCGCGTCATTTTTGAAACGCCGAGAAGCAGTTTCGGCATAACGTTCACCGCGCGTAAGCGACACCACCGCCGCCGCGCGGGTCCGCACCACCTGACCAGGCGCCGTCTTCACCGACGACGATGACATGTCCGCGCGACATGACGGGGTCGAAGCTGATAGCGGAATGAAACACTTCGTGCCCCATTGCCTTCAACTCATCGACAACAGCGCCTTGGACGCGCGCTTCGGCATGTATACCCGCACCCTCGCAGTGGATGCGCGGTACGGTTACGGCTTCGACAGGCGACATACCGAAATCGACGACATTCAATATCGTTTGCAATACGGCGCTGATAATAACGCTCCCACCCGGTGCCCCGACGATAATGAAGGGACGGCCATCCTCGCGGAACAGCATCGTCGGAACCATGCCCGTTGTCCGCGCCTTGCCCGGCGCCATCGAATTGGCGCGCCCGGGTACGGGATCGAACAGTTTCATCGAATTGTTATAGACGAAGCCCATACCAGGCGTGACGACGCCCGAACCGGTGCCGAGCGTATGCGTGCAGGAAACCGCATTCCCGGCTTCGTCATAAACGGATAGGTGAGTCGTACAGGACGGCGGCGATTCCTTGCCATCGCCTAGGAATTTGCCCGCCTTGATCTTCTCCGCCCACTCGGCGGCCCGCGCTTTTGAAGTGAGCATGTCCACCGGCACCGCCACGGAGTTCGGGTCGGCAAGGTATTCGTTACGGTCCCGATGCGCCGCCGCCATGGCGCGCGCGACAAGATCGATATGCGTGGCGGATCCATGCCCCGCGCCGGCGAGATCGAAATGCTCCAGAATTTGCAGCATGGCGATCAAGGTCACGCCGCTACCGGGTGGGGGATTGGAGGAGATATTATAGCCGCGATAACTGCCCTTGACCGGCGCGTGACAAGTCGGTGTGTAATTCGCGAGATCTTCGGATGTGACGTAGGAACCATTCGCCGACAGATCATCGGCGATCCGTTGGCCAAGGGCGCCATGGTAGAATTCCTCGGCCCCGCCATTGGCGATGATTTCCAACGTATCGCCGTAATCCGGGTTTCGAAATATTTCCCCAACCTCGTAGAACCGGTCTTCGGGATGCAGAAATATCCGTTTGCTGGCCTCGGTTCGGGCTACGCGCGTCCTGCCGTCGGGGAGGCCTTCCATCATTTTGCGTGTCCAAAAATCGCGCACGTAAGGGGTCATCTCGAACCCTTCACGGGCGAGATCGATTGCCGGCGTCAGCAATTCCGCCCAAGGTTTGGAGCCAAGCCGGTTGTGCGCTTCCGCGAACCCGGCAACGGTGGCCGGCGTCAAGATAGAGGTGTACCCAAGTTCGCTACGGAAATCATCGAATAGGGTGTAGCCGGAAATCGCGGTCCGGCCGCGCATGTCAGCCGTCCACATATCGGGTGTGACCAATGATCCCGCGGTGGCATGAAAATCGATCACACCGTTCTCGCCCGTCTCGGCGACGTAATATTGGAACGTCCCCATACCTCCGATACCACACATGAAGGGGTCGGTGATCATTTGCGCGAAGGCGGTCGCAATCGCCGCGTCGAAGGCATTCCCGCCAGAACTTAGAATTGCCGCACCAACATCCGCCGCCCGCGGCTGTGGGCATACAACGAGACCTTTCATCGTTTTATCCTTCCATGCGTGATGACATCACGATTGTTTCACCGGGCGTTCGCGAAATCCAAATCCAAACAGAACGACACCGGTCGCAACGATGGCCGCGGTCATCAACCAACCATCGGCAAACCGTCCGGTGGCGTCGATAACCGCGCCGAACAGGGGCGGGCCGACCATGGCACCCGTTGCGGTTCCAATAGAAATGTAACCGATCGATGAACCGGAATGTTCCGGCGGGACCGCTTCGACCGCCATCGTCTGCATCAGCGACGCATAGGATGCTATTGTGAGCCCCAGTAAAACAGCCACGCCGATGCCGATCGCGGCACTCTTTATCCAACCGGCGGCGGCCATGCCGACCAGGAATATCGCAGCGGTCATGCAAACCGTTGCCGCGAGGTTCTTGCGTCGCCCCTTGAAAACCATATCGCTTAGCGCACCCCAACCGATACGCCCAATGGCGCTTACCGCTTGCGCCAAACCCAGCGTCAGACTCGCGAGCTCCTGACTTGCCTGTGCGGCTTCCCGCATGAACAAGGTCAAATAGGTGAAGAAATTATACTGCCCGACATTAAAAAATCCGCTAGAGAGCACCAAGATGCCGAAATTTTTGTCGCGCGCCAGCTTGATGACACCCGCTAACGGACCTGTGCCGGCGCCACGGCGCGCCGTCGGTTTCTCCGCCAGGGTCAGGCAAACCGCCGCACTACAGATCGTCGCGGCGGCAATCAACCAAATGATTGTTTGCCAGGAAATGTATGCCGATAGGGCAAGTGTGCCCGCGGCCAAGACGCCACCGACGGGAACGCCTGTCTGTTTAACGCCGATTGCCGTTGCGCGCCGGTTGGGCGGGAACCACTCCAATACGCCGCGCGCCGTGGCGGGATTGGTGATCGAATATCCCCAACCGATGGTAAGAAGCGCGATCAGCGCCACGGTCAGCCCTTCCGCCTGCGTCAGCAACGCCGCGCCGATACTCAAAATGATGCAGGCGCCAACAAGCGCCCAACCGACACCAACGCGGTCGACGAAAGCGCCCGCTGGGATCGACCCACTGACCTGTCCCGCGCTGTAGGCGGTCATCAACAAACCGAATTCAGCGAAACTCAAGCCGAGGTCGGGCCGCATGACAGGGCCCAACGCCAAGACGGATACACTATGTATCGTGCCAATAGCGTGCGCACCCAACAGGATCGCGATGCGCGAACGCCAAGGGTTATCGCGGTTGTTTATATTGCTCACCTGGAAAGCCGTGTCGGGAAACCATCAACAAGAGCCTGAAGCTTACATCATTAGCGCCTTTGACGTGTAGTCTCCGGAGTCCCTCATGAATTCTCACGCATCCGGTTGTTGCTGCAAGTGATCTGGTGCATTCCTAGAAACCAAAAATTCCAGCTTTGATTTTGGGCGTCATTCCGAGGGTTTTAGAAATACTTCGTTGTAATATTTTCGATAAACCTGGGTTTGATCCGCGCTCAAAGTTTTTTCGTAAGCGCTGCGATATTCCACTGTCGGCCGGAGTTTGACGAGGGCCTTGTTTATCGCCTTGATGGCTTTCGCCCCCCATACCGATTTGGCACAGGCGACGTGCCCAAATGCCATTATCGGGATTTCCTCCAGGGGAACCGGCACAATATTCTGCATGATTTCGGGCATATTCACACTTTCGGGATACTCGATTATGAAATCGATCCGAACTGCTGCCAGCATCGCAAAGGCACCAGATTGTTGATCACTGGTCGAGCGAATCTGAATATTGTCGGCTCCCTCGAACCGCTTAAGTATGTTGT
>JAJFJC010000068.1 GCA_021774385.1 Alphaproteobacteria bacterium | reverse complement strand
AAAGGGGCGTTAGCCCAGATATGGCGCAGGCGCTCTCAAAGGCCTTTGGTATTTCTCCAGAGTATTTTTTGAACCTTCAAAAGGCCTATGAGCTATCTACTGCAAAAGCCGCTGACCCAGCCATTGAGCGACGTGCATTTTTGCAATCTACTTATCCGGTTCGCGAGATGATAAAGCGAAACTGGTTTGAAGATACGAATGACATTTCTTTGCTTGAAGCTCAGGTTATGAGGTTTTTCCGGACCAATTCTCTTGCTCAGGTTCCGTGCCTTGCCCACAACTCGAAGAAGCCGGATTATTCGGAGACAACCGCTTTGCAATGGGCTTGGCTATTTCGCGTTCGCCAGATCGCGGATGAAACTATTGTCCCGGCGTATTCTGAGAAAAAACTTCGAGCCCTTGTGAACACCTTGCCTCGCTTCATGTTAGCCCCGGAGGAGGTGCGCCATATTCCGCGCGCTTTGTCAGAATGCGGTGTTCGTTATGTAGTGGTAGAAACCTTACCGAAGGCGAATATCGACGGAGTCTGTTTTTGGTCAGATAAGAAATCTCCTGTCATTGGGATGACTACCAGGTATGACCGGATTGATAATTATTGGTTTGTGCTTCGCCATGAAATTGAGCATGTCCTTAACAAGGATGGACAGGGCGAGCCTACCGTTGAAAGAGTTGATTTCGATCTTGAGGGCGACAAAGCAGGTGTCGGCGATGAATTGCCGGCAGAAGAACGTCGCGCAAATTTAGCCGCTGCTAGCCTTTGCGTTCCAGCAGAAGAACTGGAATCATTTTTCCTTCGGAAATATCCTTATATTTCTGAACGGGATACGCTCGGGTTCGCGAAGCGTATCCAGAGGCACCCCGGAATCGTTGTCGGTCAACTACAGCGTAGGATGGATCGCTGGGATTGGCTCGCGCGACACAAAGTCAAAATTCGCCAATTTTTAGTTGGCAACTGCACGATGGATGGTTGGGGCGAACCTGCGCCAGTTTCACTCTGAGGAGGCCAAAGATGGCAACCTATAAAGAACAACTGCAAAACGTTTGGCACATGTATAAGAAAATGCATGGCTCGGTACCGGCAACTTCTCGCGAGGCCGTGCAATGGGGCGTGCTGAACAGCATGATTAAGGCCCCGGAAGTTGACCCACTCGCAAAGCTTGCAGAAGATATGTCGGCAGCATTACGGGAGGAATATGCAACTGATGCTCAAGGACGACGATATCGCGTAAACCACGCGGTGCGCGTCACTCAGGGCGGTGTCCAATATACTTTTTGGGCCATCATGAAAGATGCCCCTCGCGAGCACATGCAAAAAGCATTTGTTCAAAGACGTGAGCAAATTGTAGATGATTGCGTACAATTATCGACGGACGTTGACGCATACAACGCTATGAAGGCGAAACAACCGCCAATTCAGATCCCTTTTGATTTCCGTGATGACGTTGAGGAACGCCAGCATGGGAATGATGTAGCCGCTTAATTCTTTTTCCAGCGAGCAGACGCGGCAACTCGCGCTATTTCGCTTCGCTGTTCCGGCGTTAAAGAGCGGGCCCGCGCCGGCCCCCCTTTCTTGCCAGCCTTACTGGCTCGTTTTGTATCCGCAGTTTCTTCCGGCTCACTGGCCTCGCCTGTTGCGATATCGACAACGAGCTTCGCAAGCTGATTCGGATCGCGCGGTCGTTTCGGTGTTTTTGCCATGCATTTAATATGGCATTCTCGCTGAACGGATTCCAGCACTGTCAATCCCGGTCGATTTCAGACTGACCCACTACCTCCGCCAAGCCGGCCTTGCGTTTAAGGTGGGATACAAAGGCGGTAGGTTCTGGTAGGTCGGCCCAGACCTGGGGCAGGAAGACGGCCCGCTTATCGCCGTCGCTGATAATGAGCCCGTCGATGTTTGGGCGAAGCTGCGTCAAGAAGTCGGATTCATCGGTGAAATGCATCGCTTCCGGTTTACCCAGCAAGGATACGGAGAGACTGATATCCGCGGCATCATCGGCCTGTAACGGCGCAAAACGGTGATCGCGAAACGCGGCGGCATAGGCATTTTCCACGATATCGGTGATGAAGGGGCGGTGCGCGGTGACCGTACCGATACAGCCTCTCAACCTGTCGTTTTTCTTTAATGTGACGAATGTTGCCCGGCTTGGCTGTAATGCGGGAGCGAAACTCTTGACGTCGACGGCGGGTGGCTTGCCATTCTTGAGCCCGTATTGGATCGAAGTGCGGGCCGCACGAAAGAGTTCCCCGCGGTTTTGGTTGAGTAATTCCCGGTCGCTGTCTTGCTCGGTTTCGCGAAGGCTCCACGCACCGTATCCAACGACACGGTCCTTGGTACCGGCCGTGTCACCCGAGTTCCGAAGATCAAGCCGTTCGATGGCCATGTTTCGGTCTTTGGCGACCGAAAGCAAGCCGGCCACTGGTATCCGTCCGCACGCATCGGCATCGCCGATATTCTCTCCTTGAAGCGTTTCGATCGCCGCGGCGGTCGCTTCGTCCCTGAGGCGAGCGGTATCATAATCCTCATAGTGGCTCAGATCGGTGCTAATCACGATGAGGGTTTCATCGCCGCCCCAAAGCTGGGTCAAAATTCGCGCGACTTCCACGGTTGTTGCGCGGCCGACGACAAGTGGCACAAGCGTGAAGTCCCCCAATATCATTTGCAAAAATGGCAAATGCACTTCGAGTGAATGTTCTTCGCGGTGCGCGTCGTCACGTTGCGAGAGTTGCGGGAAACCGGCAATCGACGAAATAGCCGCTTGATCGACCGTAACGTTGCCAAGCGGTGTTCCGAACGCGTCGAGTTTGGGCGCGGCGAGGCCGTTGAAGGCCAATCTGTGCGCCGGTCCCAACAACACGACGCGTTCCACGCGGCCGGCGGTTTGGCGTAATGTCGCATAGGCACGTGCCGCGATGGCGCCCGAATATACATAACCGGCATGTGGCGCAATGATCGCTTTTGGCGCCCGATGCGCCGGCAAGGCGGGCGCGGCGGCGATATAATCCGAGATGTCGCGCGTGAGTTCTTGCGGATTTTCGGGATAGAATAAACCCGCCACCGCGGGGGCTCTGATATGGCTCATGGGATGATCGTTCGCCGTGCGGTTTCTCTAATTGGTACCGGTCTATTTCCAACGCGCGTTTAAATTCAATTCACGATCTATCATATATGGTAAAACAAAGAGTGGCTAAATTGTGACGCAGCAAGATTCCGATATCATCGAAGGCGTTTCCGGGCGTTATTGGCATGCCCTGGAAGATGGCCGTATTCAGTGTGATATCTGCCCACGGGAATGCAAGCTGCATGATGGGCAGCGTGGCCTATGTTTCGTGAGGGCCCGCCGAGGCAGCGAAGTCGTTCTTACGACTTACGGCCGTTCCAGTGGCTTTTGCATTGACCCGATAGAAAAAAAGCCCCTTAGTCATTTCTTGCCCGGTACACCAGTTTTATCATTTGGAACAGCGGGTTGCAATTTGACCTGCAAGTTCTGCCAGAACTGGGATATTTCGAAATCGCGTGAAATGGACAGTCTGATGGATGAGGCGCCGCCGGAAGCCATCGCCGAGGCCGCGTTACGAACCAACTGCCGTTCGGTCGCTTATACCTACAATGATCCCGTGATCTTTTTGGAGTACGCGGTCGACGTCGCGGCCGCGTGCCGCGCCCGTGATATTCGAAATGTCGCGGTCTCCGCCGGTTATATCCGTTCCAGTGCACGGCAAGAATTCTATGCCGCGATGGATGCGGTGAATGTGGATTTGAAGGCCTTTACGGAACGTTTTTACAAGTCGTTGTGTTCCGCGGAGTTGGCGGCCGTGCTCGATACGTTGCGGTATATTCGCCATGAAACAGATGTTTGGCTCGAGATCACGACGTTGCTTATTCCAGGCGAAAACGACTCCGAAGCCGAAATCGAAGCGCTCACGCAGTGGGTAGTCGAGGAACTCGGGCCGGATGTGCCACTGCATTTCACGGCCTTCCATCCTGATTACAAAATGACGGATAAATCGAATACACCGCCGGAGACGGTTATTCGAGCATGGCAAATCGCCCGCAAAAATGGCGTGCGATATCCATTTACGGGAAATATCTCGCATAAGGAGACGGGAAGTACCTATTGCCATGAATGCGGACTTCGTTTGATCGGTCGGGATTGGCATGAATTATCGGAATGGCGTTTGACACCCGACGGGGGCTGTACGCGTTGCGGTACGAAGTGCGCGGGTATATTTGATGCGAGTCCTGGCGACTGGGGGCGAAAAAGACAGCCTGTCAGATTGAAGGCGTTCTCTCGGGCGCTGGCGGACAGGACGGACAAGGACAATATGGTTACGGTGCGATGACGGACAGACTGGAACCACCAGAGCATACCGAAAGGGTCCGGGCGCACTATCTGCCGCTCCTGGAAAAGTTCGGCGTGACAAGCCGCGCGGTCGATTATCACGATGCCGGTAACCACATGGCGCGGTTCGTGATCCTGGCCGGAATCGAGGATATTCGGCACGCATCTATACTCGATGTCGGATGCGGTGTCGGGCATCTCGCCGGATGGCTCAAGGGGCGTGGCTACGAAGGTGATTATACGGGAATAGACATCCTTCCCGAAATGGTCGAACGCGCGCGAGCAAGTCATCCCGATATGCGCTTCGAACATGCCGATATCGTTGCCGAACCGGACCGGTTTCAGGCTGATTACGTTATGTCGAGCGGGATATTTCACATGGGCGACGCGCCGTTCATGCATCGGGTTCTCGCGGCAATGTACGGTGCGTGCGTAAAGGGCGTTGCCTTTAATACCTTATCCACATGGGATGAATCCGGATCGCAGCGTAGTTTCTTTTGCGCGGACCCTCTTGAGACACTGGCATTCTGCCGGACACTCACGCCGCACATTCTCTTTCGTCATGATTATTTGCCGCATGACTTCACCATGTTTTTATATCGCGAATAGAGGCGGGTCAGCCGATGGTCTTTCGAGTTGCTTTTCTTAATTTGGAACAGGACCACCGTCGCTGGAACGAGCGACGCCACCTAGTCGTCGATCAGTTGGCCGATTTGGCGCCGGATATATTCGCGATGAACGAGATCAGCATACCGGCACAGACTGGCCGTTGGTTGCAGCGTCAAGCCACGGCGCGGCTTGATCATCGGTTTGCCTTGGTTCAACAAACCAAAACGAATACCGGCTCGCGGATCGAAGGGGAGGGTGTTCTGACGCGCTTCCCGGTCCTGGAAACGGCCAATCTTGACTATCGAACGCAGGATTACGTTGCGTTGGTCGCGCGCCAGGAAATCGAGGGCCGCGTTGTCGATATCTATGTTACGCATTTGTATATGTCGCGCGGCGATGAATCGCTTCGGGTATTTCAGGTGCAACAACTCCTGGAATGGATCGACTCGCGCGAGGACGCGGATGCGCAGATCGTTTGCGGTGATTTCAACGCGGCTCCCGACAAGCCCGCCGCGAAACTCATGGCCGAGACTTTTCAGGCGACGCAAAGCGCGCCGACCGCATTTACGCCCCTGGCCGATGAAAAGGGTGGCGTCGCGCATGAATACTGGCCACGTCTTGACCGCAGCATCGACTATATCTGGCTTCGGGGGCCCTTGAAGTCGGTGGAAAGTGGTGTTTGTTTCGATACTCCACATGCCGACGACCCAACCCTATGGCCATCGGATCATGCCGGCGTCTGGGCCGACCTCAGCTGGACCTGAGCCACTAATGAAGCGAGGGAGGAGGGCTTCTTGGTAACCAAGGCCGACTTGCTTTTGTCGTTGGCGTGGGAGAGTGCGGCACCGGCGGGGCGGGTGCGCCATCGCGATCATTTTTTCGCTGAAACGGTAGATATTGCGCGGGATGTGCTGCCGGTACCTCTAAAGGAGGGGCTTGCCAAGGCTGTTGCCGGCGAAACGGTATCGGTTTCCGCTACCGTGGCCGATCTTCTCGGTGAATTGGAAGGGGCGGTCATGGAGGTGCCGATGGCGGCCTTTCAGGGCCGGTATGCCGACGGCACCGCCGTGGCTCCAAAGTTTGGCCGGTTTTACCCAGCGCCCTTATTCAACGGTGTTCCTTGCAATAAAGGCGGCACAATACGATGTGTCGGTTTAGAGGGAAATAGGCTCACCCTCGATACCCGGCATCCGCTTGCGAGCTATCGCCTCCAATTGTCGGCAACGGTCATAGGAAGCCTTGATACCGAGGCATTCCCCGCGCGGCAGGCTGTGAACTGGAATGCGCAACTCGCGAATGGTCCCGGATTGCAGGCATGCTGGCAGGGCAGGGAGACCGATTTTCTGGACAATGGCGCCTATGCGCGGCCGGACGAGGGCGCGGATCCAGATTTCTATGCACCACCACGCATTACCGCCCATCTCGACGAGAAAGCACAGCAGATCGTGGGTAAATTTTACCAAACCATTATTCCGGCGGAAGGGCGCATTCTCGATCTGATGAGCAGCGTCCACTCGAATTTGGCGCGCGACCAGCGTTACGGCGCGCTCATCGGTCTCGGTCTCAATACACAGGAAATGAAGGCAAACGAGCGCTTGGATAACGCGGTGGTGAGCGACCTCAATACCGGCCAATTCATGCCGTTCGGAGCGAGTTGCTTCGATGCGGCGGTCTGCACGGTATCGATCGACTATCTGATCGATCCCGTTCACACCATCGGCGAAGTCGCGCGCGTACTCCGGCCCGGCGCACCGTTTGCCGTGACGTTCTCCAACCGATGGTTCCCACCCAAGGTAACGCGGCTCTGGACCGAACTCGATTCCTTCGAGCAAATGGCGCTAGTAGTTCGCTATCTTGAACAATCAGGCGCATTCGGTGACATCGAAACCATCTCGTTTCGTGGCTACCCCCGGCCGATGAGTGACCCGAACTACCGATATGTCACGAAGGCCGATCCGATCTTCGCCGTTGTTGGCCGTAAGCGGGGGGATTGAGATTTCTCATCTCTGCCAATCGACACTGTTAGAGCGCCGCTGCGACGTCGGTTTGTGCGAAATCATTGCCTTTGAAGAGCAAAGGTTCGCCTGTTGCCTTTGACAGCGCATAACTAAAACAATCGCCAAAGTTCAGCGCGGCGGGGTGGATACCTTTTCCAAATTCCCGGTGTGCGATACGGGCGATTGTCAATTGCTCGGCGGTAACATCCACACTCTCTATAGCGGCTCGAAACAACAAGAGGTCGAGTTCACGGTCGCCGGCGTCACCAAATTCATGCCGAAAGACAATGCTTGCTTCCAAAATCGAAGCCACGGACATAAGGCGCGTTTGGTCGCCCGCTATCGCCGAAGCGAATTGCGGAGCTTCCGGTTCGCCAAATAGGATGGCCGCGACGACGGATGTATCGATCACCATTGAATTTGAGACCTCATTTAGGCAATCCGTTAGCATCGTAACCGATAATCTCTTCGGGGCTTTGATTGGAAGCTCGCGGTAATTTCGCGGCCCGGCGGCTGATTTCCATAATTTCATCTTTGAGTGAGACTTTGCCTTTAGCGCCTTCGCGCTTGAGTTGCTCACCGATCGCCTTGCGGATAGCCTTGGTGATGCTAAGGCCCGTTTTCTCCGCAAGTTCTCGCGCGAGGCGGTCGACCTCGGGGTCCTTGATACTGAGAGCCAATGATTCCTCCATTTTATATAATATAGAAAAAAGTAAAGAATATATAATTTATATTGAAATCGGGGAAACTTCAATGGCTTCGTCGAGGAGTCTTGACCCAAGGGCTACATCGCAGGATGTTCCAGCGAATAAAAATTAAGGGATTTCCAAACATGCTCATTGTGATGCCCGACGCCCGCTTCGACGGCGCGGCGGAATTCGAACAAGCTGAAGTCGGCGACCGTGCCGAAGTCCGCGTCTTTAAGGCGGAGACGCTCGACGATATTCCAGACGAGATTTGGTCGCGCACGGACGGACTGATGGTTTGGGGCCGGATTCGCTGCGATACGGCGATGCTCGATCGGGCCCAAAATTGCCGCATCGTCGTGCGCATGGGCGTCGGTTTCGATGCAATCGATATCGAGGAAGCCGGCAAGCGAGGCATCGTCGCTTGCAACGTACCGGATTACGGCACCACGGATGTCGCCGACCACGCCATCGGTCTGATGCTTAGCCTGACGCGCGGTATCGTGCGTCATCACACCAATCTGGTCGACGCGCCGGTCGCGAAGTGGAAGGGTATCGACACGCCGGTCGTACGTCGGATTCGTGGCGCGACATTCGGTCTTGTCGGGCGCGGACGGATCGGCACGGCGGCCGGATTACGCGCCAAGGCGCTTGGCATGAATGTGATTTTCTTCGATCCGTATATCCCCGATGGCGGCGATCAGGCTGTCGGGTTCGAACGGCGGGAGAGCTTGGAGGATCTACTGCGGGATGCCGACATCGTCTCCTGCCATACGCCGTTGACGGAAGAGACGCGCGGGATGATCAACGGCCAGGCACTGTCCTGTATGAAGCCGGAGGGAATTCTGATCAACACGTCGCGCGGCGAAGTGATCGATTTGGATGCCGTGACCGAGGCGCTGCAATCGCATCGGATTGCTGCGGCGGCCCTGGATGTGTTGCCAAAGGAACCGCCCGACCCTGACCATCCGCTGTTCCAGGCGTTGAAGAACCGGGCCGACTGGACCGACGGCCGGGTCGTCGTTACGCCGCACGCGGCCTGGTACAGCCCCGATGGCGCCCGCGATTGCCGCGAGAAGGCGGCGCGGACGGTGATCAACTATCTTACCGGCGGTCCGCTGCGCAATTGCGTGAACGAGCTGTTCTTGCAGGACCGCGGATAGCGACCCTAAGGCGTCAGTGGCCCGAACCGGAGGGCGCGGGCAGGCCCTCTATTTCGGCGACGAAACAAACCGGCAGGCCGCTTTCGTCGGCGCGTTTGAGGGCGGCGTCCAAATCGGCCGGGTCGGTAACATGCTCGCCATGGCAGCCGAATCCCGCGGCCGCGTTGTCGTAGCGGGTCGGGTTGAGTTCGCATTCATAGAGACGGTCGGCGCCGTAATCTCGAAGCTGGATCTGGTACTCGGCATTCCAGCGCGCATCATGGCCGATGACGGCGATGAAGTCGGTGCCATAGCGGTGCGCCGTTTCGAATTCGGAGAAATGGAACCCGGCGGTGCCGTCGCCCATCATGACGACGACGGTCGCTTCAGGCCGGGCAATTTTCGCGGCAACCGCATAGCAAAGCGCACCGCCAATCGCGCCGGAGGGCCCATTGATAATCCGAGTTTTTGCCGAAACGCAGGCTTGCGCCCACTGACCGAATTCGCCGCCATCGACGATCAGGATAGGGTCGTCGGCGCGATCGAGCAGTCGTTGCACGGCGGCGCACAGCACGGCCGGGCGCATCGGTCCATCACCGGCTTCGGCCGGTTCGGTCGGGCGCGCGGCGAGCGCGGCAGCCATGGTGGCGCGCCAGTCGGTACGGGCTGCTGCACCGCTACCCAATTCGGCCAGCAAGCGTGCGGCGGCATCCGCGTCGGCCCGGTGGGCCAGAACCAGGCGGTTGCCCAAGGCCCGCCTGGCACGGTCGAGAATGTCGGTTTCCGGATCGATCACCAGGAATTTGCCAGTGGCGCTCATCGCCGGCGGCTGAGCGAAGCCGGTCGTGAAATCGATATTCTTGCCGAGGCTGACGATGACATCCGCCTGCGCCAAGGCCGTTGCGAAATCGCCGAGGCAGGGATCGTTCAAACCACGTGGGCTCTCCATGGGGATCACCGGCGCATCCAGGGCATCGGCGAGTTTCTCCAGGAGGCCCTTGGCACGGGTCGGGTTCTGCAACGGGCCGGTTACGATAACCGGGCGCGTGGCATCCGCCACCGTGTCCAGCACGGTTTGGATGGCATGGTCTTCCGGCCGGGTGACCTCGGTCGCGAAATCCGGCGCGGCGGGTGGTTGGGTCTTACCGACATCGGCGTTCAAAAGATCGAAGGGCAGGGCGATATGCACCGGGCCGGGGCGTCCCGACGCCGCCACGCGCAGGGCCTTGGCGATATCCAGACCGAGCTGTTCGGCGTGTTGCGGGCGGAGCGACAGCTTCGTCAGCGGGGCCGAGATACTGACCTGATCGAGTTCCTGAAAGGCGCCCTTACCATCCTGGGACAAGGGCGAGTCGCCACTGAGCAGGATGATGGGATTCTCGGCATTGCGTGCCATGAAGAGCGGCCCCAGACCGCTCGCAAACCCCGGCGCGGCGGTGATCATGGCGATGCCCACTTCGCCGGTCAGTTGCGCATAGGCCTCGGCCATGTATACGGCGGCCCCTTCGTGGCGGGTGTGGATGATGCGGATGCCGGCGTCGATGCAGGCATCGTAGATCGGCATGATCTGGTTGCCCGACAGGGAGAAGATTACTTTCACGCCGGCATTCGCCAAAGTCGCGGTCAGGAGGTCTGCGCCTCTCATGAATTCGTTCCAATCGTTTATTGTGATGTATGTCGTTCGGCGCGACCGGGTCCACGGCCACGCCGGAAGGTCTGGACTACGCCGAATGATCGGGAAGACGCTGCGCCCGGTCAATCCCAAATCTCGCTACAGGGGATGCGGTAAATTTCGGAAACATCGCGCGTTGAAATCAGCCCTTCAAGCGCTCTCCGGTTTCCGCATCCGCCTGCACGGCGCGCGCGTAGGACGGCAGTGCGGTAACCCTGTCGAAATAGGCTTGGTACGCGGCGGGCAGTGTCTCGCTCACCATGCGGCGGTAGCCGCGCGTGGTGTAGCAGATGCTCAAATCCGCAGCGTTTATACCATCCCCCAGCAGATAGTCCCGGCCGGACAGTGCCGCATCGAGCGCCGCGACGCAGGCCGTCGCCCGGCTCTTCATCTCCGCCACGACGGCGTCGAGTTCCGGCTTGAATTCCCGCCGATGGTTGACGATCTCGCCCAGCGGCCGGGCGAAGGTCGCCTCCGCGAACCAGCACCATTGCAAATAATGCGCGTAAGTCGGGTTATCCGGGGCCGGTTGCAGCCGCCCGTCGCCATAACGATCCAGGATGTACTGCATCATGGCGCAGGACTCGAACATCTTCATATCGCCGTCGACCATGACCGGCACCTTGCCCAACGGGCTCACCGCCCGCCACTCCGGCGTGGCGCGGTATTCGGGCGCGAAGTTCACCGGCACGATCTCATAGGGCACGGACAGTTCCTCGCACACCCAAATGGCGCGAAACCCGCGAGTCCCCGGGGAATGGTATATTTTCAACATGACTAGGTGCCTCCCGTCTGATCCATCTGGCGGGCACGATATGGCGGGGGCGGCGTGTTGGCAAATGTGCCGAAGAGAGGGCGTTTTGGGGTTGGCGGCACAAATGGTAGATATTTTCCCAACAGGTGTTGTGGCCCCTTTATCATTCGTCGCTTAGTCAGGAGTAGGATGGCAGAGATATCGATGTTCCTGATTATTTCAACAGCTTGGGCGGTTATCGCGCTGGTGCTGCTTATCGTAGCCTGGCGACTGGCTCGTGTCGGCAGTATCGCCGCGCACCGGAACATCATGATCCTGCTGACCGTGGGCGCCTGGGTCTTCATCCTCAATTACCTGTTCGTGCAGCGCTATGGCGGGGAATTCGGGACGTTCCCGCGCGAATACGTGCCCTGGGTGGCGTTGCACGGGTCGTTGGGGCTGGTGCCGCTGATCGGCGCGACCTGTCTGGTGGCCGGCCGGTTGATGGCGGGGCGGAACGCGTTCAGCCGGCATTTCAATCGGCACCACAAGGCCTATGGCCGCACGTTCATCCTGGTGTGGCTCTTTACCCATCTAGGCGGCATCTTCAATGCGTTTTTCCTGCGCTGATGATGGCTGCCCCGCTGTCGCGGTTGGCGGCCGCTAAAATACTTTGGTATAACGAGGCTGTTGGATTGGAGCCGTCCGCCCTATATAACGTGCCTCACATTCCGGTATGTTCCAACGCGTCGCGTGTACCGCGCTTCGGTTCCTAGTCGTACTATCAACCGACCTAGGCCAGCGCCTGAATACAAGACGCATGCCAACTTTCGTAATGACGATAGCCAGGTGATCGGCGGTCAGATAACGGTAGTAGCGTTGAATTTTGACAAAAACGATAGAGGTAGCGTGAGATGAAGAACTTTGAGCCCGGCTTCGCCGATCGATTGAACACGGGAGCCAAGGCAAGACGGGCCCTGCTTGAAAAGGCGAAGGCTAACGACCCGAAAAACGATCCAGGATTCGCCGACCGCCAGGCGGCCCGGCGTGCCGCCGCTATTGAGCGGGAGGCCCGCAAAGCAAAACGCAAAGCGGAACGCGAGGCCGCAAAGCTGGCGGAGGAAAAGCGTAAGGCCAAGGAACAGGCCGACAAGGAACTGGCCCTAAAGGCCGAAGAGGAACGCCTGGAGGCCGAAGCCGTCGAGGAGGCCGAGCGTGAGATCGCCCTCGCCGCCGCGCAAAAGGCGGAACGGGATCGGCGTTATGCCGCTCGCAAGGCACGAAAAGCGAAGAAAAGGTAATTTTTTCGCGGCGAAATTTTACCGGTCTCGCTTGTTCCAAGTAGGCGCGTTCTCAATCAAACGCCTCTTCCCATGATCCCTGCGTCGCCGCGCGGGAATACTCCGTGGCGCGGCTTTCGAGGAAGTTGGCGTGCTCGACGCCGTTGCGGATGGGCTCGATCAGGGCAACATGCGCCGCTATAGGCATATGGTCGTGCAAGAGGTCATGCCGAACGTCATTTAGGGGGTGCGGTTTTGCCTAAATTGAGGGTGTGGGATCGGTAACGGTGGGCCTTCGATTTGGGGCGCATGATGAATACTTAAATTTTACGAGGCATTGTTTCCCTTTTATTCACGCGCCGTTCTCCGTCGGCCGCAGGAGGGCGGCCAGCCGCTGCGCCCGTTCCACATCGCCCAGCACCGGCGGGGCATCGCGGTCTTTCGCCGTGCCATCCGCCGGCTTGTCCAGCCCGAACATTTTGCAGAGTTTGTGCAGCGCCGACAGCTTGTCGTGCATCGCCAGCCGGACGGAGCCGCCCTGCGCGGTGCGGGTAATGGTAATTGCGGCCAGCGCGCGGTATTGCGCCGGCGACAGATCGTCGAACGGCTTGATCGCCAGCCCGTCCGGCCCCGAGGTCAGGAAGTCGCCCAGATTGGCGAAGGCGACGGCGGCCAGCTCCTCGACCAGACGGTCCTTCTTGTCCAGATGGCGGGTCAGCGTTTTTGCCTTCAGGTCGGCCAGATAGGCGGCGCAATGCGGCCGCCGCCGGATGCCCCGGATATAGTCAAGCGCCTGCCGGTCGGTCGCCGTGGAAAGGGGCCGCACCTCGCGGAAGGTCTGCCGGTCGCTGAGCCCCTGATCCACCGCGTGACAGATACGGCGCTCCAGATCTGTCAGCCCGTCGGGCCCAACGCGGGTCTGTTCCGCCCGGTCCTCGAACGACACCGGCCCGCGCTGGGCGCCGCCTTCCCGTGGTTCCGCCATCGACGCCTCCCACAAAAAACGAAAAACCCGCCACGGCGGGGCCGGGCGGGCGTGGTTCTGACTGATAATGGAAGTGTGCGCGATCTCAGCGGA
>JAJFJC010000067.1 GCA_021774385.1 Alphaproteobacteria bacterium | reverse complement strand
ATCCGGAGTTGCGGTGCACGCCGTCGGTTATGCTGGCGGGTGGCAGAAAAAGATAGGGTCGCAAAGGCAGATAAAAATTCAGGGGTGATGGCCGTCCCTATCGTAACTGTCTTTCAGGTAACGCTCATGCCGCGCGATTGCCGCGACGGCGCTCGACGCGGCGGGCAATTCGTCATAGGTCGGGATGCCGTGCTCCAGCGCCCGAAGGCGGTAGCGGTTTCGCGTTTCCTCGAAGGCTAGGTTGCCGTCCGAGCGTAGCACGAGCACGAAATGCGCTTTGCCGGGAAAGTCGGATTTAACCCGCACGGCGGCATCGAGAAGATGCGTCAACGGGTCATCGGCGCCGCCCGCGAGGCTCATGACGACCGCCAGATTGATATGCAGCACGACGACCTGTGGATCCTCATGCGTAAAGATGGTGCGCAGGATCGCCTCCGTGTCGCGCCCCTCGCGCGCAACCAGCACCGGTTGCGGCAAATCGACAGGATTTCCGTAGGCGGCGCCGGCATCGAGCCCCATCGCGCCTAGTTTCTCAATCGTTTTGGCACCGAACGGCGCAACATCGATGCCAACACGGGCGAACGCATCAACGCCCAACACGCTTGTTCCACCGCCATTCCCGAGTAGCATGGCCCGCTTCGTTGGGTTTTCGGTGCGCGGCGTCACGCTTTGCAACGCCAGGAGTTTATCGATGAAATCGTCGAGCGATGTGGCAAGCACGGCGCCGGTCTGCTGGCATAGGGCATCCCATATCCGGTCGTCGCCGGCCAGGGTTCCCGTATGCGAGACAGCCGCGTCGCGCCCGCGCGCACTGCGCCCGCCTTTGAGAATTACCACCGGTTTGCCCGGTTTGCGCCGGCGCAGCATCTCGAACATCCGGCGGCCCTCCGGCGCGCCTTCGAGATACAGCCCAATGACCCGCGTCGCAGGGTCGTCGAGATAGAATTCCAGCAGATCCGCCACACCGACATCGGCGCAATTTCCAACCGTCATGACGCCGCTGAACCGCAGGCCGCGATTGTTGCCGCGCCGGATCGTGTCGATGCCCAGCCCGCCGCTCTGCAGGATAATGCCTACCGATCCTTCATCGGGCAGCCCGTCGTAGCAGAAGGTCAGCTTGCCGCGCGGCGAATGCCCGCCATTGCAATTGGGGCCGATAACGCGCGCACCCGCGCCACGTGCCGCCCGGACAAGTTCTTCCTGAAGTTCCGACCGACCGAACTCAGCGAAACCGCTCGAGGTCACATGGGCGATACGCAATCGGCCTTTCGCCTGCGCCAGCAATTCCGGGACACCCGCCGCCGGGATCGCGACATAGGCATAATCCACCGGTTCCGGCGTATCTTGCAACGATGCATAAGCCGGCAAACCGTCGATCTCCGGCGCGGTGGGGTGAATGGGATACAGCTTCGAGCGATCGAAACCATACCGCAATATCTGGTCGATAACCGTGTTCGAGCGCGTCCGCCGCGTCGCCGAAGCCCCGATCACGGCAATATTGCGGGGCTCGAACAAGGGCCGAAACAAGTCGCGGATATCGTCGCCGATATGATTCGTCTTTGTCGCAACGCTCGGCGTTTTCCGCAACACGATGCGAGCGTCGGCGGCAACAGCACCGCTCTCGGAGACGATAAGTGGATTGATGTCGAGTTCAGCGATCTCGGCTTGCTCGCGGTAGAGCAGCCCGTCCAAACCGCCGACCCGCAGCAAAACATCGATGATGGCATCACGTGATGCCACCACCCCGCCTCTGGCGCCATCCAGCAAGGGTGCGGCACGCAGATCGTCCAACATCGCCACCGCGTCGCTACGTTCGATCGGACAAATACGAAATGCGACATCCGCGAACACCTCGACAAAGACACCGCCGAGTCCGACCATGATAACGGGGCCAAACTGCGGATCGATAATCCCGCCAACAATCACTTCATGACCGGGCGGCGCCATTTCCTCGACCAAGAATCCATCCAATTCTCCGACGGCGTCTCGCATCGCAATGCAGGCACGCCGCACCGCATCTACATCACTCAAGCCAAGCCGAACCGCGCCGGCATCACTCTTATGGATCAAACGAGGTGAAACGCCCTTGACCGCGACCGGAAAATGCAGTCCAGCGCAATCCTCGTCGATGGTTTGCAAATCGGTGACGAAAACACCTTGCGGCACGGCGATACTGGCGGCGGCCAAAATCGCCTTACCGTCCGGCTCGGCCAGCGCCAACTGGCCTGATTCCCGTGCCGCATCGGCGTAACGCCGCAAAACCGAGGAAGAACCCTGATCCGTCATGAAATCGCTTTGAAAGAATGGTGCGGATATAAAGACACCACGAACATATACGCGCCCTTCCCGTGCTGTCCAACGAGGTGGCGCCCCAAGATGAGCGAGCGGCTTCACGAAGCTCCTTCAACCGCTATGATGATCTTCAGCGAATGGATCATCAGAAGGAACGCGGACGATGTCGTGGCAACGAGAAGTCGATGAAATCGAACAACGCCGCCGCTGGGCGGAGGAGATGGGCGGCACCGAACGGGTTACCCGGCAGCGAGATCGCGGCTATCTCAATATACGCGAGCGTATCACCGGCATGGTCGATGCCAACTCGTTTCGAGAAGTCGGCAAGTTATCCGGTGGCGGGGCTTACCAAGACGGTAAAGTCGCGGGTGTCAAACCGGCGCCCTATGTCATGGGGCTGGCAAAAATCGATGGCCGGCCGGTTGCCATCGGCGGTGAGGATACCACCGTCGGCGGCGGCACCTTCCAGGGGGGGATGCGTCGCAAGGGCGGCCAAGGCGGCTTCGTCGACGATCTGGCGCTGGAATACAAAATTCCCCTGGTCAGGCTGATCGACGGTTTCGGCGGCAGCGCCGGCACGGCGAAGCTCAAGGGCTATTCGGTCCTGCCCGGTCATAGCCTGAACCCAAAACAGATATTCGTCGAATTGTTGGGACAAGTCCCGGTCGTCGGCGCGGTCCTCGGCGTCGCCGCCGGCGGCCCGGCGGGACGCGCCGTGATGTCGCATTTTTCGGTGATGGTGAAAAAACAGAGTCAAATATTTGCGTCCGGTCCAGCCGTCGTCGAACGCGGTCTCGGCGAATCCGCCACCAAGGAAGAGCTCGGCGGCCACCGAATCGCCGTCGACCGTGCCGGCACGGTGCATAACGCCGTCGATAGCGAAGAAGAGGCGTTCGAGACGATCCGGCGTTTCCTCAGCTACATGCCACCGAACATCTGGAAGCTGCCGCCCCTGACAGCCTGCGACGATCCCGTCGACCGCTGCGAGGAAGCGCTACTCGACATCGTGCCACGCGACCGGCGCCAGCCCTATGACATGCGCAAGCTGATCTCGCTTGTCGTCGACCGCGATTCCATGTTCGAAATCCAACCGACCTACGGCCGCGCGGCGATCACCGTGCTGGCGCGGCTGAACGGACGGGTCGTGGGGATCATCGCCAACAATCCAATGGTCGGCGGCGCCGTCGATGCCAAGGCGGCGCGTAAACAGACCCATTTCGTCGATCTCTGCGATACCTTTCATATTCCGATCATCTTCTTCGCCGACGTACCCGGCTTCGCGATTGGCACGCAGGCGGAATCCGAGGCGGTGCTGGTCGAGGGCATGCGCCTGCAATACGCGCAGATGCAGGCGACGGTGCCGATCACCTCGGTCATCATCAGACGCTGCTTCGGCATGGCGGGGGCGGCGATGACGGACTACAACGGGCTCGATTTCAAGATCGCCTGGCCATCGGCGGAATGGGGCTCGCTGCCAGTCGAGGGCGGTGTCGCCGCCGCCTTTCGCCGCGAAATCGCCAATTCGCCGGACCCGGCGAAACGAACCCGGGAACTCGAGGACGAAATGCGCGAATATTCATCGCCCTTCCTGACGGCGGAAGCCTTCGGCGTCGAGGACATCATCGACCCGCGCGAAACCCGCCCCTATCTATGTCAGTTCGTCGACGCGATGGGCGAGCGTCTCGAACAGGGCCTCGGCCCTAAGCTAAAATCGGGGGTACGACCGTAGGGTCAGACCCTCACCCCGCTACCCGCACCAATTTTCGCAATGTCTGCATACCAACCGGCGGTTCATCACCCATGTTACGCATGTTGGTAAAGGAGACCTCGCCGACATAGATATCGCCGTGGCTATCGACCGCCAATCCGTGCGGCGCCATGAACTGGCCTGGTTCGGTGCCTTGATGAAGGCCGCCGAGCCGCGCCAGGGTTTCGCCCTTGCGGGTCACCACCGACACCCGAGGGCCGAGGTTGGGGACGTTGCGGTTGACGTTCATGCCAGGCCCGAGTTCCCCAACATACATCAAAGGGTCGGCGCCATGCCCCATGCAGAGACCGCAGGGCCGATGCATATTGAACCACTGCGCTTCGTATTTACCGTTACCGTCGAAGACCTGGACACGGTGGTTTTCGCGGTCGGCGACGTAGACCCAGCCATCCGCATCGCAGCAGATATTATGCGCGATATTAAACTGTCCCTCATCGGTCCCCGGTTCCCCCCAAGAGAACAGCAGCTTGCCGTTGGGCGAATATTTATGCACCCGCGAATTGCCATAGCCATCGGAGACGTAGATATCCCCTTCCGGCGACTGAGCGGTATGGGTACAGCGGTGAAACGGGTCACCGCTCATATAGGGCGCGGGCTTGCCCGGCACGCCTAGGGTCATCAACACTTTGCCGTCCAGAGTGCAATGCCGCATCGTGTGATCACCGTCATCGGTGCAGTACAAGGTCTGGTCGGGTCCGACCTCGAGGCCATGCGCACGGCTGAAGATATCTTCGCCCCAACTCCGCAGGAAATTGCCGTCGCGGTCGAACACGATCATCGGGTGTTCACCGCGGTTGAAGACATAGACGTTGTCGTTCGCGTCGACCGCCACCGCAGCCGAATCCTGGAACGACCAGCCGTCCGGCAGCTTCGCCCAATCCATTTCCACACGATAAGTAAATTCGCCACTGCCCAGGATCGTTGCCATTGTCCATCTCCCGTCCGTTTTGGTTTCACGGGCCAAAAGCTAGAGCAATGCCGCCTGTCGCGGAAGCCGCTTCGCTGCATCGCCACCGCAACATCTATAAAAACTTGTTTTAATTATCATCAAACCGTTTTGGTTGGGTTATCTTGACCTTGTTTAGCGGCGCAAAAACGAGGTTGAACATGCGATCCGACTTTTCGATTTTGACCGGTGGGGCGTTGCTCTTCGCCCTGCTTATGAGTTTTTCCGTCCCAGCCCAGGCACAGCGAGACTTTTTATTCGTTGGCGATCTACCCTATTCGCCATCACAGGAAGATCGCTTGAAAACGAAAATTGGGCCCGCGATCAAGTCGGCTGGGTTTTCCTTCATCGTTCATTTCGGCGATATCAAAAGTGGCGGCGCGGCCTGCCGGAAAGAAGCCCTGAAGGACGCGCATGACCAGATCACGCATCTATGGACAGACTGGGGCACCGAAGCGCCGCCACCGGTTTTCTACACGCCGGGGGACAATGACTGGACCGATTGCGACCGTCCGCTGAGGAAAAAGGTAAAGGGCAAGCCGAAATCCGAACTCGGCCGGCTCGATCTTTTGCGCCGCATATTCTTCTTGGACAATCCCTTGAACCTGTCTGAACAATGGCAGTACAAGCGCCAACCACTTTATCCAGAAAACGCGCTATGGCGGTCGGCCCAGGTTCAGTTCGGCACCGTGCATGTCGTCGGCACCAACAATGGACGCCTCGAAATCCTCAAGGACGACGTCGCCATGGCCTTGGCCCAGGTCAACGCACGTGATCAGGCAAACCGGGTCTGGCTTAAGAAAATTTTCAAAAAGGCACGCGCGTTCAAGAACCCCGCCGATGCCCTCATCATCACAATTCATGCCGATGTAACCGCCGCCGACGAGACCGCGCCCTGCACCCCGGCCAACCCCATGAACTGTGACGCGTTCGCCGGGCTCCGGGCACAGCTGATCAAACGCGCCGCAGCCTTCGGCAAGCCGGTCCTGCTCGTACATGGCGACACCGACCCCTATTGCCTCGACAAAGGTTTTGGCGGCAAGGCCGCGCCAAACCTATGGCGCCTTAATGCCGGCGGCGACTATCACCAGCCGATAGACGCCACTGTCGTTACGTTCGATCCCAAAAGTGCAAATTCACCTTTTAGCGCCAAAGGGCTGGTCGATGGTGAGCAACCGGCGCCCGGTTGTTAGTGTCCAGGATCAAATTGGAATTTTCACGTCCTTGAGTTCGACGGGTGCGGGCCGTACGTGGGTTTCAATGAAATCCACTAGCGCATCGCTCAGGATTTCGTGGATACGCTCACCCTTTTCGCGCGTTGCGAGTGCGGCACTACCGGCGATGCCTTGCGTCGCTTCCGTGCTGCGGCGCATATCCGCGTCGGTGCGTGGCACATAGACCGTATCGCCATCCCAAGGCGGTTCGAAAGGTTTGTGCGATAACCCGAAGCGCCCTTGATGGCGTGTTGCGTCAACAGCCAAGGACATATCCACCAAATCCGGGTTGCGATAGAGCGTATAGGCCGTTTCCGACTCGCCGGCATGCCCCAACCCGCCATCGGGTCCCTCGCAAACGTCGTACACCGCCGATTTCGCGATCAGCCCGGCATCCACGACCGAAACGAACGCGCCTGTCAGGAACCGCAGCTTCGACGCCGCCGTTTCCATCGGCGGCAAATTGGCCGCCCTGTTGCCATTGATGAAGACCAGCTTCTTGAAGCCGTGATAAATCAGCGACTCGCCGATATCCATACAGAGCTGCGTCAGCGTATCGGCGCGTAATGTGATCGTGCCGGGATAGGCCATGTGGTGCGGTCCCCAGCCGTAATGCACCGGCGGCGCGATCAACGCATCGGCTCGGGCCGCCGCCCCTTCCGCCATCCCAACGGCCCAGCCCGTATCGACATAGAGTGGTAGATGCGGCCCATGCTGCTCGGTTGCGCCAACCGGGATCAGCGCGATATCGGATCGCTTAAGATAGTCAGCGATCTCTGGCCATTTCAGTTCCTGTATCCAACGGCTATTCATTGTCATCGACGACCTCATATCCAAAAGTTCGAAACATAGTATCGCGCTATCGTCACCCAAGTGTCACCTAACGAGCGCACGCACTGTTTTTGAGCACGTTGCTTAGCTATAGAGTGTCGCGGAAAGATATCCTTGCCGCCTCGCCTGAACCGCAACACAGGAAACCGCCATGACAGCCCAATTGACCCGACTCCTCGATATCATGGCCCGGCTGCGCGATCCTGAAAA
>JAJFJC010000066.1 GCA_021774385.1 Alphaproteobacteria bacterium | reverse complement strand
CGGAAACCGGCAGGAGTCTGGTGGCGCAGGCGATCACCCATCCGAACATCAGGGTGATGACGGATGCAATTTGCAGCGGTTGGTTCGCCGATAATTATTTGCCAATTCTGCGCGGCAACCGGATGTACAAGCTGCGTACCAAGGAACTCGTCGTGGCGACCGGGGCGCTGGAACAGCCGGCTGTGTTCCGCAACAACGATTTGCCGGGCATCATGTTCGGTTCGGCGGCGCAGCGGTTGATTCGGTTGTATGGGGTCCGGCCCGGCGCGCGGGCGGTGATCGCCACCGCGAACGAGGATGGCTACGGTGTCGCGCTCGATCTTCTGGAGGCTGGGGTCGATGTCGCGGCGGTCGTCGATATCAGCGCGAAGTCCGGCATGGGTGCGATGGCGCGGGCGGTTTCCGAGAAAGACATCCCCATTATCAGCGGCGGAGCGTTGCGCGAAGCCGTCCCGGCGGAGGGTGGCCTGTCGGTCGGAGCGGTGATTACGACGGACAATGCCAGCCGGGCGCATCGCATCGAATGCGATTTGCTCTGCCTGTCGGTGGGATGGGCGCCGGCTTCGGCACTGCCGGCGCATGCGGGAACCGCTGTCACGTATGACGACACATGGCATGGCTTCACGGTGCGAGACACCCCAACCGCCATGCGGGTTGCGGGCGCGGTCAACGGCGTCTGGGATCTCGACGCGGCGCTCGAAGAGGGTGCGGGCGCGGTGGATATTCCGGCGACCCCATCGCCTAACCATCACTGGCCTATATTTCCGCATCCGGACGGTAAGGAGTTCGTCGATTTCGATGAGGATCTGACAATCGCCGATATCCGCAATGCGGTGGCCGACGGGTTCGAGGATATCGAACTGGTCAAGCGCTATTCGACGGTCGGCATGGGCCCCAGTCAAGGGCGGCAGAGCGCGTCCAATGCGGTGCGGCTGACTCAGGAAGCCAACGGCGGGTTGCTGGCCGATGCGCGCGGCTCGACCAATCGGCCGCCGGCCTTTCCCGAAACCATGGGCGCGCTGGCTGGGCGAAATTTTCATCCCGTGCGGGTCTCGGCGATACATCACCGGCATCTCGAAGCGGGGGCGTCGATGCTGGTCGTGGGCGCGTGGCTGCGGCCAGCCTATTACGGCGATGCGAACAACATCGAGGCCGAGGTTCAGGCCGTTCGGAACAATGTCGCGATGATGGATGTCTCCACATTGGGTGGGCTGGAGGTGCGCGGGCCGGATGCGGCCGAGTTCCTCAACCGCATCTACACGATGAGCTATAGCAAGCAGGCCGTCGGTCGGTCGCGCTATGTGCTGATGTGCAACGATTTGGGGACCATTGTCGATGATGGCGTGGCGTGCCGGTTCGCCGACGATCATTTCTATGTCACGGCGACGACTGGCAATTCCGACGGTGTCTATCGCGAAATGCTGTTCCGCAATGTGCAGTGGCGGCTCGACGTGGATATCGCCAACGTGACCGGCGCCTATGCCGCCGTCAATGTAGCGGGGCCGAAATCGCGACCGGTGCTGGAACGGGTTTGTGCGGACACCGATCTGTCGGCGGAAGGCTTTCCCTATATGGGGGTGCGCGAGGCGACCGTGGCCGGAATTCCGGCGCGGCTGCTGCGGGTCGGCTTTGTCGGCGAGCTGGGCTGGGAAATCCATGTCCCGGCGAGCCAGGGAGAGGCGCTCTGGGATGCGTTGCTGGAAGCGGGGGCAGAAGACGGCATCCGCCCGTTCGGTGTCGAGGCGCAGCGTATCCTGCGGCTCGAGAAAGGGCATATCATCATTGGCCAGGACAGCGACGCGCTGACCCATCCGCATGAGGTCGATATGGGCTGGGCGCTGGGCAAGCGGAAAGCTTATTTCAACGGCGCGCGCGGGATCGAGATGCAGATGAAGGGCGCGATGAAGCGCCGGTTGGCGGGCTTCGTGTTGCCGCCGGAAACGGCGGTGCTGCCGGAGGAGAGCCAGCTCGTGCTGTGCGGCGGTGAGATCTCCGGGCGCATCACCTCGATCGCGCGGTCGCCGAGCATGGGGCGGCCGGTTGGGCTCGCCTTCGTGCCGCCGGACCTCGCGGTGCCGGGTGCTCGAATTACGATCAAGGGGCCGGGCGGTAAGTTGGTTGAGGCGGAAGTCACCGCGCTGCCGTTCTATGATCCCGACAATCAGCGGCAGGCGCTGTAATGACCGATCCGACACAACATACGCGGCGTAGTTTCGTCTATCGCAAGTTGGTTGAGGCCGGTGCGGTTTTCCGCGAGACGGCGGACGGCGTGGTCGCGGCATCATTTCCCGACGAGCCGAATCCGCTCGGGCTTGCCGATCTATCGCCCATACCCCGGTGCGGTTTTAAGGGACCCAAGGCCTTGGCGGTGCTGGCGGCGGCGGGATTGCCAATTCCCGAGGCGAACAACACAGCTGTGACCATTCCGGGCGGTGGCCTCGTCGCGCGTCTCGCCGACAGCGAGGCGCTGCTGCTGGGCGACTTCAGCGGCGCCGCCGATCCGTTGTCCGACTATGCGGAAACCACGGGCGCGGGATGTTACGCCATGCCGCGCCGCGACACCCATGCCTGGTTCATGATCGTCGGGGAGGATGCGGCGGGCTGTCTGGCGAAAATTTGTGGCGTCGATCTTCGGCCGAGTCACTTTGCCGCTGGCGAGGTTGCCCAAACCGCCATCGCCCGGATCAACGGCATTCTCATTCGCAACGACCGGGGCGATACGCTCGCCTATCACATTCTGGCGGATAGCGCATCGGCGCCCTATCTGTGGGATTGCCTGCTCGATGCGATGGCGGAGTTCGGCGGCGGCCCGGTCGGACTCGATCGTTTGATATCTTTTGCAGTTGCGTAATCGAGCGATTTTCGAGCGTCGAATTATAAACATTAGATTATATTTTTCAAAGGACTAGTTGAAATTTATCGAAACAGTCTTTAAATTGTGCGATGCAACATATTTATGGTTTCATGTTGCAACGCAAGGCCGGCTGTGGGCCTCCCCCACACCCCGCCGCGCGTTTCCTCCCTAAACCAAGACTTCAGGCCGCGCCTTTTCGGGCGCGGCCCTTTTTTCGCGCTTACGTATCAATCAACTCTTTAAACAGCGCCAGTTGGCCTTCCGTTGTCGCATCCCAACTGAACCCTTCCGCATAGGTTCGTGTCGCCTGTCTGTCGGGCCGGGCGGCAAATAGCGCCTCAACCGCATCGGCAAGCGCGTCTGGCGTTCTGTCCGCCATTAGCACGCCGGCTGCTGGATCGGCCACGATTTCCGGTGTACCCCAGACATTGCTCGCCACGACGGGGGTGCCGCACGCCATTGCCTCGAGCAATACATTCGCCCAACCTTCGCGGCTCGATGCCAACACCAATGCGTCGACCGCGCCATAAACCTCTCGTAGCATTTCATGGTTGACGCGTCCCAGGAACCGTACCCGGTCCGCGACCCCGCGGTCACGGGCAAGGTGTTCCAAATTAGTTCGTTCAGGGCCATCGCCCGCTATCAGCAGTGTCGTTTCTGGTACACGTGGGAGTGCCGATATAACGAGATCGTGCCCCTTTCGATCGATGAGGTGTCCCACCGAGAGTAAGGTGCGCCCGCGTATACCAAGCCGCTCTCTGGTAGGATCACGATCGATCGGTTGAAACATCTCCAGATCGACGCCATTGCGCAGTACGCGTACCTTGTTCGGCGCAACGTTAAGGTCGACAAGTTCATCCTTTAGCGCTTGGCAGACGGTTATCAAACCTTGGGCATTGTCAGCCGCCCATTTGATTTGTCGTTTAGGAATCCTGTATTGCGGCAATAAGTTCAGGTCCGTACCTCGCGCGGTGATTGTGACGGGTTTTCCAAATTCAATACCAAGCTTGGTCGCTGCCACCCCATCGGGATAAAAGTAATGCGAGTCTATCAAGTCGAACTCAAGCCCAGCCCGTATCAGCTTGGCAATATACGGTTTCACGAACGCGTACATGAATTGCGGTGTAATGTTAGTACCAATCTTCGGGATTATTGGGTAACGCGGGTGGTGGACCTTGAGTCCATTCCGTTCCTCATACTTCGGAACCTTTGCGAAATCCGCATATGTCCCAAAAATTCCTGCAGCGGATGGAAACCAAGGAACGGGCGCGATAACCTGGACCTGCGCCTCACCACTGGCTATGAGGTGACGCAATCGATTCTCTACAAATACGCCATGGACCGGCTGTACGGAATTAGGAAAGAGTGAAGTGAAAGTCAGAATTTTCATCATGTATGGGTTTCAAGGGTGTATCATAAGGTTGGGAAATGTCTGGGAAATTCAATCTTCGCCAGAATGGCGACTGCCCAAAAACCCTGATAGGTCAATGAAAGGAAATGGGAAATTTGCCCAATTACGTAACAGCCTGCTTTTTGAAAGCCCAATATAAAAGCCCAAAACCTAACAGGGAGATAAGATAAAACGCGGGTTGACGCACCATCTTTTTCACCATCGAGACGATGAGGTCGACCGCATTCATAGGGGCCAAACGTTTAGAGCTTTTTTTCTTGCTCCCCGATGACTCCCTATAGTAGCCAGATACGCTACTACTATGGGAACGCATTTGCGAGGAAGAACCGTAACCGTCGCGGCGGTTTGGAGATTCATTAGAGACGTTTTCATTCGAGTCGCCGCTAAAAGACATACCTCCAAAAGATGCCCACTGATCATTACCTAGCCAATAACGGAGATTAGGTAAATAGCCGGCAATGGCGATGGCCCTGAAATCTGTCCATTGATTATTTTCGAGCCAATATCCTGCTTTGGCAAGCTGTTGTACCCATTCCAAAGAGTTTAAATCATTCAGTAAATTAGTTGGTTGGTTGGTATGCGTTTGCGTTGCCCAATGGACAAGCGCTTCATTCACCTTTTGCAATGTTTGGTCATCTAAAACCTCGGAATTCTGTACGCCGGATGTCGACGAATTGTCGAATAAAATTGATTTGATCTTCTGTTCAGAATTCTCGTGGGGTGAAATTTTGGGTTGCGTTGATGACGGCTCAAGAATTTCCTCGTACTGATCCGAGGATTGAAAATTTTGGTGGCCAAGTGTCGTCGCCTGCGCAGGAGCGGAAAATGAAAAATAAACAGCACTAAATATTAAATAGAAAAGCAAGGTGCTAGCGAACATAAGTTCCTGTTCGCGGCCTTTCTCTCGCGTAGGATGGCTGACTATGGTGCAATTAATATCAAACACCTGGATATATAAACAAATTTAGTAAAATATTACCCAACCCGTTTGGGTGACAATGCGCATTGCTGTTTGGCAATCAAAAATATTTTTCATGACACCTTTATAATGTTTCCAGTGCCAAGCGTAACGCTGCTTCCGTAAATCGCTCCATATTGGCCGACCGGTCCGCGTCGCCGGTTTCGATCGTTCTGACCGTCTCCGTTGTTCCTACGATAGCGACGCAGACGTGGCCTGCCGCGTCACCATACCGATTGCCGCCGGGACCCGCGGCACCCGTCTCCGCCAATCCCCAATCTGCACCGACTCGTGCGCGAGCGGCTCTTGCTAAAACAAGTGCGTGTGGCTCCGAGGCGGACCGATGCGCGTCGAGATCCGCATCCGAAATACCCAAAAGCTCGGACTTCGCGGGCCGTGTGTAAACGACGGCGCCACCCAAGAAATATGCTGAAGCGCCCGGGACTGCCAGCAAGGCCGCCGATACGAGGCCACCCGACGACGATTCTGCAACCGCGATCGTTTCGCCACGGCTCTTAAGGTTCTCCGCGATACTCTTTGCGAGTGAATCAATATTCGACATCACCGTACTCGATACTCGTTATTCGGAAATATAGGTGCGAACAATACGCGTGTTTTGCAAAAAATGCAGTAACTCTCGTCATTTTATGAGATCAATTCATTGCGATATAGTCGAGCATTCGCCCAACATTATTTTCTGCTGTTCCTTGGTGTTAAACTTTCAAATTTTATCGTTTACCGGGTTCGCACTTGACCATCCTTGACCTAGAGCGCAGCCTTGCTTCCTTGGATGATTTGGGCAAGTAGAGGTAAGTGATGGACGCGCACCGGCCAGTTATCATGGGAACCCGTCATGCGATCGCGACGGGGCATTATTTTGCCAGCCAGGCGGGTTTCGATATCCTGAATAGTGGTGGGAATGCAATTGATGCCGGGGTTGCGGCGGGGCTTGCGATTGGGGTTCTGCAAAGCGAGTTCGTCAATATCGCGGGTATTGCACCGATCATGATCCGCTTGGCGGGGTCGGACACGGTGCTGACTATCGATGGCGTCGGAACTTGGCCCCAAGCGGTTCAACCGGAATTGTTCATCAAGGGCAACAACCAGCATATTCCCGAAGGGATACAACGGACACTGACACCCGGCGCGCCGGGGTCTTGGCTTTTTGCGTTGGAACGCTATGGCACGATGTCTTTTAGCGACGTTGTGGCGGCGGCGATCCGTTTTGCGAAGGATGGGTTTCCGATGTATCCGCAGATGGTAACCAACATCACCCGCGATGAGGAAGATATGCGGCGCTGGCCATCGAGTGTCGCGATGTATCTCCCGAATAATCGGCCGCCGCGGGTCGGTGAGATCTTCAAGCAAGCGGATCTCGCCCGGACACTGCAATACATGGCCGATGAAGCCTTGGCGCGGGAAGGCGAGAGCCGTGAAGCCGGTATACGTGCCGCTTATGATGCGTTCTACAGGGGCGATATCGCGAAAACCATTACCGACTATCATCGCGAGAATGACGGCTTTCTGACGATGGCGGATATGGCGGCCCATACACCGCGTCTCGAACCGCCGCTCCGCGTGCCATTTCGCGGGCTTGATGTGTTCGGGTTCGGGCCGTGTGCGAGCGGCCCCGTGCTGACCCAGGCGTTGAAGCTGGCGGACGGCTTTGATCTTGAAGCCATGGGTCATAATTCGCCGGCTTATATCCATACTGTCGCGGAGGCGATGAAGCTGGCCTTCGCCGACCGGGATCGGCATTGCGGCGACCCGGCTTTTGTCGATGTGCCGTTGGAGGGCCTGTTTGATCCGGCCTATTTGGAAGGTCGCCGCGGCTTGATCGATAGCAAGAAGGCATGGCCTGAAATGCCGCCGGCCGGCAATCCGAGGACCGGAGCGCCCATTCTGGACGAACCGCATCGCCTCGCGCCGTCGCTTAACCCCGATCCTCCGGCGGGCGATACCAGCGCCGTCTGCGTTGTCGATAGCGAGGGCAACGCCTTCGTCTCGACACCGAGTGATATTCCCCGCGACACACCGGTCATTCCGGGTACCGGCGTTTGCCCTTCCTCCCGTGGCTCGCAATCTTGGGCCGTGGAAGGGCATGCCGCCTGCCTTGCGCCCGGCAAACGTTCTCGGTTGTCCTCGAATCCGATGATGGCGTTGAAGGACGGTGAGCCCTACATGGTTTGGGCAACACCGGGTTCTGATGTACAGCCGCAAGCCACCTTACAAGTCCTGCTCAACCACGTCGTCTTCGGTATGGACGTGCAGGAAGCAATCGAGGCGCCGCGTTTCGCGACCTATAGTTTCCCAGGTTCGTTTGAACCGCATGATTATTATCCGGGACGGCTTAACCTAGAAGGCCGTATTCCGGCGGCCACCGGCGATGCCCTCTCGAATTTGGGTCACAAGGTGGAATGGTGGCCCGACTGGATTTTCCGGGCTGGCGGAGTGTGTGCGGTGCAGGTTGATCCCGAAACCGGCATACGCAGCGGCGGCGGTGACCCGCGCCGTCCAAGCTATGCGCTCGGTTGGTAGGGG
>JAJFJC010000065.1 GCA_021774385.1 Alphaproteobacteria bacterium | reverse complement strand
CGCCGCGTGCGCAATTGATGAGGTGCGCCGTCGGTTTCATTTTTCGAAAACGGGCGTTGTCGATCATGCCGTTCGTTTCGGCGGTGCGGGGACAATGAATGCTGAGTACGTCGATGTCCGGCAAAAAATCGTCAACATGCCCCGCACGGTCAACACCGTCGAAGAAATCGGTGTCGTCAAGATAGGGATCGTAGGCACTGATCCGGACACCAAAGGGGATCAACAGCCGCGCCAACGCTCTACCGTTGCCACCGAAGCCGATAAGCCCGACATGCTTGCCTGCAAGTTCGGTGCCGTAATAACTCGCCTTCTCCCAATTACCGGCCCGGACGCTGGCATCGAGGCGCCGAAAGTCCTTAAGCTGTGCGATGATCATGCCAAGGGCATGTTCGGCGACTGACTGTGAGTTGGAGTCCCGACCGTTGACGACGGGTATTCCCTTTTGCGTCGCGTGGCCGAGGTCGACATTGTCGACACCAATGCCATTCTTGGATAACACGCGCAGGTTCTCCGAGGCATCAATGACCTTGGCGTCGATCTCGCCGATCCGCACGATGATAGCGTCGACCTGCTCCCGATTGGCGATATCGTAAATCACAGAATCCGGAGAACCCTCGGGCACGGTAAACACGGCCGCGTCCAGCGTGTCGAGAAGCACCATGGCCTTTTCGGCAAGCGTTGGGGCGGTGATTAGAAATTTGTAACCCACATTTTTTCCTTATCTCACTGGATCGGTATGCGAGGCGATGGAGACTGGTGTTTATACTGTGGGGGACCGAGAAACAAAAATTCTGGAGTGTAAACGGAAATGGCAAATAAGAACCCGGACGATATCGCGGCGGTGGCACTGCTTGGTCTTGGTGAGGCTGGCACGGCCATCGCACGGGGATTGGCCGAAAATTGGCGTGGGGATGATGTGTCGCGCCGTATCCTCTCGGTGGATATCGCGCAAAGCGACAATGTCCGGGGACCGGCGATCAGCGACCGCGCGCATGAGATCGGAGTTGAAATTGAAAGCCGCTATACCGAAGCCCTGCAATCCGCCGAAATTGTCTTCTCGGTCGTCACGGGTGTTGAAGCGCGCAATGCCGCGGAGGCCGCGAAACCTATTTTACGTCCCGGCACGATTTATCTCGACGTGAATACGCTGACCGGGAAGCAGACCGCCGATATCGCCAGTACCATGGAAGAAGCCGGTATAGATTACGTTGATATTGCGGCGATGGGTGGATTCAGCACCTATGGCTACAAAGCCCCGTTTGTATTGTCGGGACCGGCGGCGGAGCGCGCGGCGGCATGGATGCGGCCACTAGGCTTTGATGTCAGCGTCATGAGTGACCGCGCCGGCGATGCGTCGGCGGTCAAGATCATCCGCTCCATCATGGTCAAGGGGCTGGAGGCGTTGGGCGTGGAGTGTTTGGTCGCGGCGCACCGGGCAGGCTTGACCGACGAAGTACTCGCCTGCTTTTCCGATATCGATGACCGCACTTTTGCCGGCATGGTTACATCCCTGACGGCCAGCCATACCAACCATGCCAAACGCCGCATGGAGGAAGTCGACAAGGTCATGGAGAATTTGGCGGAGTTGGGTATGGAGCCGATCATGTCGACGGCGACGCGTCGTTCTCACGCGCGTACTGTCGATGCCGAGATTGCCTTCGCCGATGGCGTGAATCCATCTTTCGAAGATGCAGTCAACCTATTGAGCCAGAAGGTGGTGAAGGGGCTGCCGACGTAGAGTTCATACGAAATAACTGGGGAGGAAATTGCCATGGTCGCCGATATAAAAATTTACAATCCGGATACGCTCGGGACGCCGCTGGGACAATATTCTCAAATCACGCGGGTCAAAGCGTCCGAATTTCTATTCATAGCGGGTTCGCTCTCCGCGGATACGGCGGGAAATTCCGTTGGGATCGGCGACTTTGATGCGCAATGCACGCAGGTCTTTGGCAATATCGAAAAGGCGCTCGCCGCCGAAGGTGCGGGATGGGGCAATGTGGTTCAGTTCACCACCTATCTTGTGCACAGCCAGGATATTCCGAACTTCATGGAATATCGGTTGCGCGAATTTCCCAAATTCTTCCCCAACGGTGCCTATCCGCCGAATACACTGTTGATGGTCGACCGATTGGTGCAGGAAGAGTTCCTCGTCGAGGTGCAGACGGTCGCGGCGATCTAACTCTGTGTTGGCAGGTTCGATTCCACGTCCGGGTCGAGCGGGTAGACGGGGCGGCGCAAATTCTTCCACGGGAACAAACTATAGTCCGATGTGCAAGTGCCAGGGCCCGAGACCATAACGATATGTTTGGCCAGGGGTTCGAAGCCCGCCCGGAAATGCTGCCGGGTTTTCAACAGAACGTATTTCTTGCGAGACGGGTCGATACCGGCGTGGGTGAAGGCACCGACGTCGAAAGGCTCATAGCGGCCTTCGCTGACGACGATTTCAACCTTGCCCGTGTCCAGCACGGCGCAGCGCCCGATATTGAATTTGACGCCGGTGAACATCGGTCCGGTGATTGTAAACGATCCGTCGGTGATACGGCGCACGGTCCCGCTGACTTCGAGCGGTTCGCCTTTGAGGCCCATAGCCGGCATGTCGACCTTGCCGCCGAGTTGCAGCGTGACCTGAGCGCCAATACCGGCATCGATCATTTGCGCGACGGACTCCGGGTCGCAGAACGGGCCTGCACAAACATTGTCGAGGTCCTGGCGCAGCACCTCGGCCAAGACCGCCATGACGTCCTGATTGCCGCCGGAGCCGCAATTGTCGCCGTGATCGACCAGGACAACCGGACCGTCGTCGAGTGCCTTGGCTTCCGAGATCGATTTTTCGATCGGTTCGACCGGAAAGACGAATTCCTCCCGCCGCTCCCAGCCTTCGTTCAAGATGTCGTAGAGCAACCGTTCCGCGCCGTCTTTATCGCCATCGGCGACGACGATGGCGCTCAAGCCGACATGCGGTATATCGGCGAGCGGAAAACAGCCAAAGATCGAAGCGTTTAAAGCCGTGCCGTTTCCCTCCGCCGCGATCGCTTTTGCATACATGTCCTTCATTGGCTGCATCGATGGCGCGTGGCGGTTCATGTGGGTCAGCACAGGCAACGAATGCCAGGCCATGACCGGGTTGACCTCGCCGTTCAAGGCGCGGATCAGGGTCCGGCCAGCACGGTCGCCGGTTTCGTACATATCGATATGCGGATAGGTCCGGTAGCCGGCAATCACTGTCGCATTGTCGACGATCCTGGCGGACAGGTTGGTGTGAAAGTCGAGTGCGACGGCGATTGGTAGATCCGGTGCAATGGCACGGACACGACTCAGAAGATCGCCTTCGCCGTCATCATGATCCTGGGTCACCATGGCGCCGTGCAGATCCAGGAAAAGGGCATCGCAGCCCTTTTGCACCGCGTCACAGATTGCGTCGGCGCAGATGTCGATGATTTCGCCTGGCGCCGGCGCGCTGGGATGCGCGTTGGCGGCTATTGGAAATACGAGCTCGGCGCCTTCCTCGGCCGCGATGTCGATATAGGCAGCAACAGGGTTGTTTGTGTTCGCATAGACCCGAAGGGCTTCGTCACCGCGCGCTGGACCGTCGGTTGGCCCGATACGGCCGAAATCGGGAACCGGTGTTGGAATAGGTGAGAACGTATTGGTTTCGTGCCGCATGACAGCCGTTACGAAGCGCCGCGTCATCTTTGTTTCCTTGATCCTGGGTACGAATCTTTCGTCGGCGCAATTTAAAGGGCCGACCGGCGTTGTACAAATCTGAAGCCTGCGCCTAGCTCGCTGACCACGAAACAGTTTTTGAAAGCCACGGAGTAATTGCTAGGTATGGATCTACCTTTTTCATACTAATTCACCCGTCTCTGGAGTATCAACATGACAAGCGTTCACCATGATGAGAAAGGCCGTTCATGTCGAATGAACCAGGAACAGGGGAGGTGGATATTCAGAGTGCGCTGGAAAGCGCCCTACGGCATCACGGCATTGGTGAATTGCCTGAAGCGGAGAAAATTTACCGGCAGGTTTTGCAAAACGATCCCGATAATCCCTTTGCCCTGCATTTGCTCGGCGTTGTTGCGCATCAATTTGGAGATCACCAGCGTGCCGGAGATCTTATAGAAAAAGCGGTTGCCATTAAACCGGACTATGCCGATGCGTATTGCAATTTGGGACTGGTCTACAAAAACCTAAACAAATTGGATGAAGCCATTCCTTGTTATCGCCGCGCGATCGAGCTTAAGCCCGACTTCGCGCAAGCGCATAACAATCTGGGCAATGTGCTGCAATCGATGCAGTCGCTGGACGCTGCGGAAGCAAGTTATGAACAAGCCATCGCCTATAACCCAGGTTACGTCAGTGCACTCTGCAATTTGGGACTCGTGTTGAAAAACCTCGGACGTCTGGAAGAAGCCGTGGCACGTTGTCGTCAAGCGCTCGCGATCGATAACGGCTATGTGGATGCGCATGGCAATTTGGGGCTCGCTCTTCAAGAGCAAGGTAAACTGGATACCGCTCGCGTCAGTTTTCAAACGGCGATCGATCTTGCCCCGGACGATGCCGATGGGCACAACAACCTTGGAAACCTCTATCAGGAGCTTGAGCGCCTAGAAGACGCTGTCGGTTGCTACGAACGCGCGATTGCACTTTCGCCCGAATTCTTCGATGCGCACAACAATTTGGGTAATGCGTTTTATGAACTCGAACGTTTCGATGACGCCATTGCGAGCTACCAGACAGCCCTTGACCTAAATCCGGATAGCGCCGATGCGCTTAACAATCTTGGCCTGACCTACCAATATATGGGTTGGTTCGAAGAGGCTGTCGCCAGTTACGATAAGGCTGTTCTCGCCGCGCCGGACTACATCAATAGCTATAGCAACCTTGGTATCGCCTTGAACGCTCTAGGCCGCCGCGACGAGGCGCTCGCGCGGTTTGGTGAATATAATAAACGGACCCAGGCCGCCGCACCGGATTTCAATGACGATCGCTACCAAGTCATTTCCAAAGCCAAGATCGATCATGACATTGAACAGTTTCGCTACCTGGAAAGCTTGGGGCGGAACCCCGAACGCTTTGGCGCGATTGCCCGTATTTACGAAGAATTGCGTGATGAAATCAAATGGCCGGTCGGCAAGCAGTTTCTGGTTCCGCTCGATGAGGCGCAGTGGGAACGAATTGCGGATTATCGAAACCAACCGGTCAATATCGCTGAAGCGCCCGAAGTGCCAGGTTCCAGCTTGAGTGTGGATATTGCCGTCGAGGAGGTCACTCGCCGATATTTTGAAAATGCACCTGGTGTCGCATTCCTTGATGGCATCCTGTCGCCAATCGCCTTGGCTTCGCTAAGGAAATTTCTGTTGGAAAGTACAATTTGGTCCGACTTCAAATACCGGAGAGGCTATTTGGGCGCCTTTTTGAAGGAAGGGTTGGCCTGCCCGCTAATTCTCCAAATCGCGGAGGACCTTCGCACCACCTTCCCGGAGATATTTAAGGATCACAAGCTAGGGCAATGTTGGGCCTATAAGTATGGCAGCCGGCTTGAGGGGATTGATATTCATGCTGACGCCGCCGCGGTTAACGTGAATTTTTGGATCACCCCAAATACCGCGAACCTGAACCAAGAACACGGTGGGTTGGTGGTGTACAAGGTCGAGGCGCCGCTAGATTGGCGGTTTAGATCCTTCAATACCGACCAGCAACGTATCCGGCGGTTTTTAGCAGAGAATGATAGCGGTCGCATCGTCGTGCCCCATGCCGAGAACCGAGCTGTTTTGTTCAATTCCGACTTGTTTCATGAAACCGATGTAATCGAGTTCAAGCCGGGTTATGAAAATCGCCGGATTAACGTGACGATGCTTTTCGGCCGCCGCCAGGATTAACGACGCACCTTCGCGCCTCTTGCTTTTAGTTTGAAACGGAACCAGCGCTTGTGAAATTCCTCAATAGGGTTATATGACTGAATTTATTTGCCAGTGAACGTGTTGTTGTTTCCGGGAGGGATCTGATCGCCGAAGGCCAGCAAATCGCCGCAGGATAGATATCGATACATCGAATGCGGCTTATGCGGATTTAAGCGCCAAAACGAGGCGGGCACGTTGAGCGTTGCGGATATGTAGACGGGCGGCGGATTCCGCCGCATCGCAATTCCGCTCCTTTATGGCCCGTGCCAAGGCGGAATGTTCTTCTCTAGCACTGCCGGCCCGGCCCGGCACCGCCATGGTCGTACCCCGCATCAGCGCCATAGAATCGCGGAGCGCATTGGCGGTTTTTAGCAGATAGCGATTATGCGCGGCACGAAACAATACTCCATGGAATTGTGCGTTATGCGAGGCCAATTGCGCCGGATCGGTTGAAATCTTCGCTTCGCTGTTGAGCATTTCAAAGAGAATGGCAATTTCCGCTTCCGAGGCGTGCCGCGCGGCCAGTGCCGCCGCGGTTCCCTCGAGAACCTCGCGCATTGCGTAGAGCTCCATAATCGACTGATGGTCAAGTTGGACGACGACCATGCCGCGATGCGGTTCGAAGGTGAGAAAACCATCCGCCTCCAAGCGCCGCAGGGCTTCGCGTACTGGTGTCCGGCTTATTTCCAAACGCTCGGCGACATCTTTCTCACGAAGGCGGGAGCCTGGTGGCAGCACGCCTTCGCGAATGTCGGCGCGCAGCCTTTCATAGGCATACTCGCCAAGGGAAGGGTAGTTCCGTTTGGCGGTGTCCGCCGGCATGTCAGTCTGCTTTCGCGAGCGCTCCCGCGCTGTTACCGGCCATGCGGCCGAAGATGGCGCCGGACATCAGGCCTGTGCCGCCGGGATAGTTAAAGCAGAATACACCGCCAACCAGTTCGCCCGCGGCATAAAGGCCGGGGATCGGTGCCAGCTCGATATCGAGGACGCTGCCGTTGTCGTCGGTCCGCAATCCACCGAATGTGAAGGTGATACCGCAGGTGATGGCATAGGCTTCGTAGGGCGGCTCGTCCAAGACATTCGCCCAGTTGGTCTTTGGCACTTCCAGTCCGGTCGTGCCGCGGCCGTCGAGGACGGCGGGATTGAAGGGGACGTCGGTCTGCACCGCTTTGTTGTATTCGGCCGCCGTCTTCAGGAACTGGTCAGGGTCGACACCTTCCAGCTTCGGCGCGAGCTCCTCAAGCGTATTTCCGGTTGCCTTCGTCACGCGGCGGATGCGGTATTCGTCCCGCATCATTCCGGTAACCTTTTGGTCAAAAACCTGCCAGGCCATCATGCCGGGTTGGTTCATGATCTCGCGGCCGTATTTGGCGTAGGTGTAGTTGCGGAAATCGGCGCCCTCGTCGACGAAGCGTTTGCCCTCCGCATTGACCATGATGCCGAGTGGATAGCTGTGTTTCTGAAAATTGTCGCCGACTGTCAGATCGCCGGTTTCCGGCGCGTTCAAATCCCAGCCAACCGCGTGGCAGCCAGACCAGTTGCCGTGCGGCATGGCGCCGATATCAAGCGCCATCTGGATACCGCCGCCGGTGTTGAAGCGGGTGCCGCGAACCTTGACCAATTCCCAGCCCGGGCCGAGATAGCGGGTGCGCATTTCCGGATTGGCTTCGAATCCGCCGGAGGCAAGGATGACCGCCTTGACGTTGATATCCCGCACCTTGCCTTTGTGCTTGACCTTGATTCCGGTGACTTTTTCGTCGTCATAAAGAAGCGAGAGACCGCGCGTTTCGTACAGGATGTCGATCCCGTTCTCTTCCGCTGCCTTGGTTTCCAACTCGATCAACCCTTCGCCACCGCCCCAGGTCTCGACGCACAACCCACCCCAGAAGCGGTATTTGCCATCGACTTTAAAGGCTTGCCGGCCATAGCTCGGCTGGAACTTGACGCCGCGGCTCTTCATCCATTGCACCGTCTCCAGGCTCTTGGTGACCAGGGCCTCGGCCTTGTCCGGGTCGGCACGGAACTGAGTCAGGCGGAATAAATCATCGTAGAACTGGTCCGAGGTGTAAGTGCCGAAATCAGCGTTGTCGATCTCGTCCTGTGTCAGGTCGAGAACGGTCTTGAGGTCCTGTAAACCGTCATGCGCGAACCGGATAGCGCCCGCCGTGTAGCGGCTATTGCCGCCAGCTTCGTCAAGTGGCGCCGCCTCGATCATCACGACTTTAGCGCCGTGCTCCTGGGCCGCGAGAGCGGCGGTAAACGCCGCGTTTCCAGCGCCAAGAACAGCGACGTCATATTGCGTTTCCGACATAGGTCCCTCCAGACAACAAAATATTGTGCACAATTGTATACAATATTACAGCCGATGGAATTTACGTCAAGTTTAGCCCGCTGTAATATTCAGTTCACGGTCAGTCTGGCTCTCATATTGGGGTGAAAGCGACAGAAATAGGGCTCGGTGTGCTTGGCTTCGGCGACGATTTCTTTACTTTCATTTGGCTTGAGTTCCCCTGTGTCCCAACTGGAATCGAGGGCGGTTGCGGTATGTGGGACGATGTCGAGGTTGACCCATCTAACCCTGTCCCCCACGCGAACTTCGAGCGTTGATGGTGAGAATTGGAAATTGGTTATCTTTATCGTGTGAAGTGTTGAAGTTTGCGCGCTCATCGCAGGGCGCCCTGTTATGCCGGCGGCAATGGCGACCGTGTTCACGGCCGCCATGCCGCCTAAAAATGTTCGACGATGCATTTCAACGCTTCAGTTTAGCTTGCTAACCATCATTTCCGCATGATGCTGATGCACCTTGAAAATCTTCAGGCCGGCTTGGAACAGGGATTTAACCTCGGCGTTTTCGATGTTTGGGATAAAGGATTTTTCGACGAGGCCGTTTACCGCTTTGTGATAGGCCAGTTCGTTTTCCGCATATCGCTTGTCGAATGCGGCACCGCGTAACTGGCTCATCTCGTTCACTAGCGCTTCAGCTCCGGCGGTTAGCTTCTGGCTAAGGAAGTTGTCCTGTGGCTGGGCGCCGAGTTTTTTGAGAAGGGCTAATGCTTGATCGTTCACTGCATTGTGGTCGCGGATCATTGTCTTGGCGAAGGTGTGAATTTCCGGGTTGCTGGAAATAGCAAGGGCAAGATGCGCATAGCGGATGTCGATATTGTCAGCAGTGTAGGCAACGTGTGCAATCTGCAGGTCGTTCAAGTCCGCAGGGGTTTCGGCTTTAACGACTCCGGCGCCGATCGCGACCGACATGACGCCGACCAGGAATAACATTTGAATCTTCATTTTCTATCTCCTGTATTTTTCAATTTGGCACATTTGGAAAATTCACAGCAGGCGTTCCAATGTGCTGAATGCGGAAGATAGGGTGGCCGGAATGTATGATGAATGATTATCCATTCAGATAAATTGATGGATCGTTCAATCAAGTTTTCAAACTGGTTCTAATAAGGATATGCTTCAAGCAGCCAATGACGAGTTGAAGTTAATGGACTTACTCAGCGACATTTTGAATTTGATGCAACTGTCTGGAACGCTTTATTTCCGGACATCGTTCACTGCGCCGTGGGGTCTTCAGGTACCGCGGTATGAGAATGTCTCGCGCTTCCACTATGTACATCGAGGGCGGTGCTTCGCACGCGTAAAGGATCACGAAGCGCCCGTCGTACTGGAGCAGGGCGACCTCATCATCATCACGCGCGGTGCACTGCATATTTTGTCCGACCCTGCCGAGGCGGAGGCGCAAAGCGTTGATAAGGTCGTTGAAATATCCGGTTTCACCGGGCGAGGGGCGTTGATTTATGGCGAGGCGGGAACCGGGCATGAGACGCAACTGATCTGCGGGCATTTTGCATTCGATCCCGGTGCAAAGCACATCCTGCTTGATGCCCTTCCCGCATATCTCCTTATCAAGGATTACGGCAAGTCGACCCCAGACTGGCTCGATGACACGTTAAAGATTATTGGTGGCGAGGCAGGGAATGATGGTTTGGGTAGCGATCTAATCGCGTTGAAGTTATCCGAGATCATATTCACGCAGGCGATCCGGAAATACTTGTCGACCGACGGTCGGACGCGCGTTGGCCTCGCAGGTTTTTCGGACCCTCGGATTTGTCGGGCCTTGGAGGCGATACATGCCGAGCCATCGAAGCCGTGGACCGTCGAAGATCTAGCGCGCGTGGCGGGGCTCTCGCGGACGTCGTTTTCCAACCGGTTCAGTGAACTGCTTGCCCATACGCCGCTGAACTACCTCACGGCCTGGCGCATGCAGATCGCGCGCCGCCTCTTGATCGATTCAAAGCTCCCCATAATCGATGTCGCCGAGCAAAGTGGCTATGGATCGGAAGCGGCTTTTGGGCGGGTTTTCAAACGTCATTTCGAAATTCCGCCAGCGAGCTATCGGCGGACAAGAACCGCACCGCTTCAGCAAAGCACTTGAGAAAAGGTGTTAATCCCGTTCTCGTAACAAGCGCGTGTAGGATTTCTTATTGGCACCATCGACCAGCAGCGACGCGCCGTTGACGTAGCTGGCGCGTTCGGAGGCAAGGTAGAGAATTGTGTCGGCGACCTGCCAGGCATCGCCCCATGGGCCGTCTTCGCGCACGATCCGTTTCCGACGTTCTAAAGCTGCGTCCGGATCGTAGCTATTCCCTGCCGACTCACGTTCCCATTTCTCGAAGCGTTCCTCGGTGACGACGACGCCGGGGACGACGCAGTTGACGCGAATTTTGTGCGGCCGCAGTTCGTCTGCGAGATCGGCCGTGAACCGAAGTTCCGCCGCCTTTGCCGGACCGGTACAAGTGGAACCAGGCGGGAGCGCCGTTTGGTAGGCCGTACGCCCGGCAACATTCACGATTGAGCCGCCTCCGTGTTCGATCATCATCGGTACGACGCGTTGAGACAGGCGGAACTGAGCGAAGAAGTTGATCGCCATGCCATATTCAAGTTCGTCGTCCGTTACCTCCAGGAACGGCTTATAGGTACCGGTACCCGCATTATTGACAAGAATGTCGATATGGCCGAATCGCTCTTTCAGCCTTGTAGTCAACCGGTCGAGATCGCTGATTTGCGTCACATCGACCGTCATCGCCTCGGGGGTTCGACCGGTTTCCTCACCAATTGCCGCCACCGCTTCGGCAAGGTCGGACTCGCGCCGCGCCGCAATGACAACCTGTGCACCTTCGGCGGCAAGACGATGTGCGGCCGCGTAGCCGATGCCCTTACTGCCACCGGTAACGACGGCGACTTTACCCGTCAGTTCAAGGTCCATCTAATTACCACTGCCATTGATGATTTCTTCCTGGTCAAGCGGTGCGTAGAAATAGGAGCCGGGCCGAAAATCGTATCCTAAATCGCCAAGCAGACGGCGTTGCCGTGGCGAACAACGGCCAAGGATATTCGCGACGGATCCAAAGTCGTACCAACGCACGCACATTTGGCAGTAATTGTAGAGCAGGGTTTTGCGGCCTCTGCCGGAATTGTTCGGCGCCGGACCATGCCAGAGCGCATGGGAAAAGAGGTAACAGTCGCCTGCCTTGCCGGAAAGCTGCACCGCACCCGGGGTATGCGGCGTGAGTTCTGAATTGTCTTCTGGGAAGGGGCGCAAATGGCTACCGGGAAAAACGGTAAAATTGCCATTGTCCGTGCCATCGACATCGGTCAGCAAATACATCGCCTTCATGGCAAGCGGAAGGCTGGTCTCCGTGACGCGAATACGACGCAACGCTTCACCGCCGTCGGTATGGGTGTAGCCCGGGAATTCGTCGGTCGAAGCCCGTACGATGGCTTGTGACATGCTGAATAGGATGTAGGGGCCCATGATGTCGACGATCAGGTCGAAGACGTTGGGACGATCGATCAGTTCGATGAATGCATTGTGATAGGTTAGAAGATCGCGCCGGTCCATGAAGCCGTCCGGGTTCAAATCATCAGCATGGTCCACCCAGCCGTAATGGCCGCGTGGGAGTTCCCCTGGTCGAGGTTCGAAGCCTGGCCTCGTACGAACTTCGTCGAGCTCGTCACTGAAAAATTGGACTTCGGTGGGGTTTAGAGCACCTTCCAACTGAATATAGCCATCCGTTGCCCACTTGATCCGTTGCTCTTGGTTCAGCGTCTTCACTGTCGTGCGTCCTTATGTTTGTTTCACTGTTCGGTTGAGGATTCAAAAACCGGCGTCTCGCCGGGAGCGGGGGTGGCGCCGAAGCCGCCCTTTTTCAGCACGGCCTCCCGGCCGCCATGCTTCTCGACGAGTGCGCGTTGGCTCGCCTTTGCACTGGCATCCACGGCATCTGGATCGAGAATGCCGCGCAGCTTTTGTTCGAATTTGGCGACCCGGTCCGCATGCGCTGGATCTTGACCGAGATCATGCATTTCCTCGGGATCGTTCGTGAGATCGAACAGTTCCGGGGGCATCCCGACATAGTGGACGTATTTCCACATGCCTTGCCGCAACATAAAGGCGCCTGTCGGCGCGCCGACGGCATGATATTGGCTCAACACGACGCGCTCGCCGTCATCCGGGGCGTTGGCGATGTCGAGCAGGGACGAGCCCATCCTGTCGTCGGCTGCTACCGTCACGCCAACGCCTTGGAGTATCGTCTGATGAAAATCGACATGGCTGACGGGCGTGGCGCAAACCGTGCCAACCGGTAGGCCTGGCCCCGCCATGACGGTGGGTATGCCGGCGGATTCTTCGTACTGGTTCGACTTGCCCCACATACCGCGCGCGCCGAGATTGTCGCCATGGTCGCTGGTGTAAATCACGCGGGTGTCGCCGGCGAGCCCAACCGCTTCGAGTTTCGCCAGAACCTTGCCGATATTGTCGTCGAGGAAGCTCGTCATGCCATAATAGGAGGCGATCGCGATCTTGCGCGTTTCATCGGTGAAATAGTCGTCATAGACTTGGCAGCCCGCCAGCGCTTCGGCCCAGGGATGGCGCACATAACCGTCGCGCGCCCGCGCTTTTGGCGGTGCGATGTCGTCGAGCGGATACATCTCGTAGAATTCCGGCGGCGCGATCAGCGGGAAATGAGGACAGACAAAAGAGACGAACAGGACCCAGGGCCGGTCGGTGTATTTCGGCGCTTCATTCTCCAACCAATCGACGGTGTGGCGGACAATGTCGCGGTCGTAGTCCAGATAGGTCGAATTGCCCGGGCCAATGTTTTCCGACAAGGCGCGGCACTTGATGCGAACATGCAGAGGTTCGCGGACGCAGCCGGAGATGTCGCCGATACCGTTCACGACATGCATGGGAATGATTTGTTTATCGAATCCCGTCGGTAATTCTCCATTGCGGTAATGGAGTTTGCCAATCGATGTGACTCGGTTCCCGGTTTCCTGGAGCTTGTGTCCCCAGCCCTGAAAGCGACCGTCATAGGGATGTCCATTGTCCCAATAATCATCCATCTCATGGACGTGGCGGCCGGTCGCGAAACTGGCGCGGGCGGGAATGCATATGGGGGAATTGGTATAGGCCGCGTTGAAGCGGACGCCCTCGGATGCCAGGCGGTCGATGTTCGGCGTCTTAACCAACGGATGGCCGTAGCACCCCAAGGTTTTCGGATTGTGCTCGTCCGACATCAAAATCAACATATTCGTTGCGCGCATGAATGGTGCCTTTGCCGTTCGTAGGTGTGATTTCCGTCACGAAGGAACATAGGTTAGCCAACGGCATGGGAGAGGTCCAATTTATCGTGGAGAACCCAATGCGCTGCGCCTTTTGGCGCAATTCGAATTTAATAATTTACCTCTTGATTATTCAAACGTTTGACCAAATATACTGAATATCAAGGCATGGAAGGATAACTCAAGTGACCGTTGATGTGTCGATATCGACTGAGGAAAATGCCTCAGCCGCACAAAACGAACGGGGTGAGAGGGCCCCGCGCGCCCGTGGCCGTCCTGGCGGTGAAGACAGCCGCGCCCGCATTCTTTCGAGTGCCGGAAAGCTGTTTGCGGCGCGAGGGTACAGCGGTGTATCGATGCGCGAATTGGCGCGCGCGGCGAAGGTCAATCTAGGTGCGGTGAATTATCATTTCGGTGGCAAGGGTAAGCTTTATCACGAAACCGTTCTGCGGCTGATCGAGGATATCGGCCCCGTTTTTGGACCCATTATCCACCGGCTGGTGGATGAAGTAAGCAATGCCGCCGGGAACCGCGAGGCGCTGTCGCACTGCACGGCCAATTTCATGAAAGACATGTTCGCTACAGTACTTGGCAAGCGTTCTTTGCGCTGGCAGATGGCGTTTCTTCTGCGCGAATTCCATCAGCCGTCACGCGAATTTCCGATGATCTTGGCGGAGCGGATCAACCCGATGCATGATGCGGTGGGCACATTACTCGCCGCCGCGCTGGAGCTCGACCCAAAAGACCCCTCCGTTCGCCTGCGATCGCAGGCCTTCATCGGGCAAATTATGTCGTTCGGCGCTAGCCGCTCGGTTGTTTGCGCGCGGTTGGGCTGGGACGATTATTCCAAGAACCGCATCGACTTCATCGCCGCGACGATTATTCCCGCGACACTAGCCTCTCTTGGCCTGCCGCCAGTCGTGACTAATGAAGAGAAAAGGGCATGAAAATGCGGCTATTTCTCAAAATTATCATCCCCATCTTGGTCCTCGTCGTGGCATCGGTCGGCGCGTATGCGCTTGTTAAGTCCCGTCCCGAGCCCGAACGGCGAGCCGCGCCGGAAAAATCATGGGTGGTTCAGACCGAGATCGCAAAAATTGGCAACGAACGTCCTGATTTGAAGTTGTTTGGAGAGGTGGTCGCGGGGCGCAAGGTCGATCTGCGCCCGCTCGTGGCCGGGCGTATTGTCGAGGTCGGCGCCGGTTTCCTCGAGGGCGGTGTGGTTCGCAAGGGCGCGCTCTTGGTGGCGATAGACCCGTTTGACTATGAGGCGGATGTCGCCGAGAGGAAGGCGGAGCTTGATGAGGCACGCGCCCGCCTACAGGAATACCGCGCCGAATTGCGCGGTGTTAAGGCGCTGCTGAAACACGATAAGACACAGATCGAAATCCGTCGGCGTGATGTCGCGCGCCGGGAAAAACTGCGTGGCAGCGGTGCCTCATCGGCGAAGGCTCTCGACGATTCCCGCATTGCCCTGATTGACAACGAACAGCGGGTTGTTGATCGCGAAAGAGCAATGTCGACATGGATCTCGAAGATTGCGCAGCAGGAAGCGGCGATTGCGCGTCTTGGCGTTGTGCTTCGGCGCGCCGAGCGTGATTTGGAAGAGACACGTCTTGTCGCCCCGTTCGATGGGTTCCTTTTGAATGTCGAGGCGGAGGTCGGCAAACGGATTGGAACTGGTGACCGGGTTGCAAACCTGATCGATGCGGGACGGCTCGAAGTTCGTTTCCATGTCAGTAATGCAAAATTCGCGCAGCTTCGCGCCGAAGAGGGGTATGTGGGTCGCACCGCCCGCGTATTCTGGCGCGGCGAAAAAAAATCGAAACCGTTTGAAGCGGTGTTGGAGCGTGAGGGCAGCGAAATTGAAACCGCGAGCGGTGGGGTCAGTCTGTATGCCCGGCTACGCGGCATCGGGCCAGAGACCACCTTGCGCCCCGGAGCTTTCGTTCGTGTGGAAGTGGCCGGCCAAGCCTACCGGAACGTGGTGCGTCTTCCCGAAACCGCCCTTTACGAAGGCGATACGCTCTATGTCGTCGTGGATGACAGATTGGAAGCGCGCGAAACTACCGTACTAACGCGGATCGGTACCGAAATTCTGGTGCGCGGTGGTGTTTCGGCTGGAGACCGCGTCCTGACCACGCGACTCGCTGAAGTCGGGACCGGCGTGCGGGTGAGTGTGCCGTGAACACCGATACGAGCAAATCAGGTTTTTCGCTGATCCGGCTGTTCGCCCAGCATCGCACGGCCGCCAACCTGTTAATGATTTCGATGTTATTGGTCGGCGGCTTTGCGCTACGGCAAATCAATACGCAATTCTTTCCCGATTTTGGCCTCGACATGGTCAGCGTATCCGTCGAATGGCGCGGTGCCAGTGCGGAAGACATCGACTCGAACATTATTCAGGCGCTCGATCCGGAAGTACGGTTCCTTGATGGTGTCCGCCGCGTGCAGTCGTCCTCGGTCGAAGGACGAGGCCAGATTGTCATTGAGTTCAATGCCGGCACGGACATGCAGTCGGCGCTATCCAATATCGAAACGGCCGTGGGCCAAGTAACTACATTACCGGAGGATAGCGAAACGCCGGAGATCCGCAGGCTCGTTCGGTACGATACGATTTCGCGCATTGTCATATCGGGACCTTATCCGGAATCTTCGCTGAAGGAGATCGCGAAGCGGCTTCGCGATGACCTTCTCGATAGTGGGAGTGACAAAGTCGATATTTTCGGTGCCCGCGATGAAGAGATTTGGGTCGAAGTCGCACCGGAAACATTGCGGGAATTCGATCTGACATTGGGTGATATCGCGGCGCGGATCGAGGAAACGTCGCAGGACGTGCCCTCGGGGGACACCACTGGATTGGCCGAACGGCAAATTCGTAGCCTCGGTTTACGCAAAGACGCCTTGAGCCTTGGGCGGATCGAAGTGCGGGCATTGGAAAATGGCGAAAAAATTCGCCTGCACGACATTGCTTCTGTCACGGAGCGTTTCGAGGACGGCGGCAAAACAGCACGCCGATTTGGGCAGACGGCGATCGAATTGCATGTTCGGCGGGCCGTCAATGCCGATGCTCTTAAGGTGGCAAAGCAGGTCGATGCCTACCTCGAACGAATCCGGCCCGAACTGCCTCCGAACCTTCGTCTGGAACGCTATGACGTGCAGTCCGACCTGATCAAGGGGCGCATCAATCTGCTGCTCGTCAATGGCGGCGGCGGACTTGTATTGGTTCTGTTGATCCTGTTCGTATTCTTAAACACACCGACGGCGTTCTGGGTCGCGATGGGGATTCCGACATCGCTGATGGCGACGATAATCGTGATGGAACTGAGCGGTCAGTCCATCAATATGGTGAGCTTATTCGGTCTGATCATGGCGCTGGGCATTATCGTCGATGATGCGATCGTCGTTGGCGAGCATGCGGCATGGCGCGCGCGAAATGGGGACGCGCCGCTGGACGCCGCCGTCAATGGCGCGAAGCGTATGGCGGCGCCTGTTTTCAGTTCCTCTCTCACGACGATTGCAGCCTTCATTCCGCTGCTCGTGATCTCCGACATCATTGGTCAGATCATCCGCGGTATTCCACTTGTCATCATCGCGGTAATTCTGGCCAGCCTCGTTGAATGTTTCTTCGTGCTGCCGGGGCATATGCGCGGCGCTTTGTCTTGGAATGCCGGCCGCCGGTCGGGACCCCGCGTGTGGTTCAATCAAAAGTTCGATGCGTTTCGCGATGGCTCCTTCAATACACTGGTCCATTTCGTTTTGCGCTGGCGCTATGCGACGCTCGCGATCGCGGTCGGTGCGCTCATATTATCTCTCGGACTCGTCGCTGGCGGCCGTGTTGGATTCGTCTTCTTCCCCTCGCCAGAGGCGGACCGCGTCTACGCCAATGTTCAATTTACCGCGGGGTCGCCACGCGAACGTACAATCGCCATGCTGGAGGAGATGGAGCGTGGTTTGAAGGCAGCCGAACAGGAACTGACCGAAGGGCAGGGCGGCCTGATTAGGATGGCGTTGTCCAAGGTCGGGGGGGCGGTGGGTCAACAGACACCACTCCCAGGCTCGGGCGATCATATAGGCGGTATCGCGGTTGAGATGACGCCATCGGATGAGCGCGATATCCGGACCGATACTTTGGTCGCCGCATGGCGCAGGAATGTCCGCTTGCATGCGGGTACCGAGTTCCTGACCATTCGTCAGGCGCGAGGTGGGCCGCCGGGACGTGAGGTGGATATCCGGCTCGCCGGCGCGGAATTGGACGGGCTGAAGGCGGCGGCGAAGGAAGTCCGCGCCTTGTTGGCGGAGTATCCTGGCGTCACGGGTGTTGAAGACAATCTACCTTACGGTAAGCGGGAAACCATTCTGGAAGTGACCTCAACCGGGCGGGCGCTGGGCTTCAACACGCAGAATGTCGGCCGGCAGGTTCGCGATGCCTTCGAAGGTGCGATCGCAAAACGCTTCTCTCGCGATGATGAGGAAGTGACGGTTCGGGTCCGCTTTCCGCGCGGCAGCGACGATACGGCGAGCCTGGACGGGCTGTACATGCGAGGGCCAAGTGGTGCCGAAGTTCAATTGGATGAAATCGTCTCGGCCACGGACAAAAGCGGGTTTTCGCGAATTCGGCGCGAAGACGGTGTCCGGCAAGTCGCTATTACGGCGGACACGACGGCCGGTGTAACAACGACCGACAAGGTCATCGAGGCACTGAACCGGGACGGCATTCAGGAAATCGTATCCCGGTACAGTCTGGCGCTGAGCTTTGCCGGCAAGGCGGAGGAACAGGCGCGCACCATCGCCGATATGCGCGCCGGGGCGATGCTCGGTCTGGCCGGAATTTATATAATTTTGGCTTGGGTGTTTTCGAGTTACTTCCGTCCCTTCGCGGTCATGGCGATCATTCCGCTGGGTTTTGTTGGCGCGACGCTGGGGCACTGGTTGCTCGGCTACGATTTGACCATCCTTAGCATCATGGCGTTGGTTGGGTTGTCGGGCATTGTGATCAACGATTCGATCATTCTCGTCAGCACCATTGACGAGCGCCTGGACCGGGGAGAACCCTTGGAAAACGCGATTGCCGATGGAACGCGCGATCGGTTGCGCGCGGTTATCCTGACATCGGCGACGACAATGGGTGGGCTAACGCCACTGATGTTCGAGCGCAGCCTTCAGGCACAATTTTTGATTCCGATGGCGATCACCATGGTGTTCGGCTTGATGATCACGACCTTCCTGGTGCTGCTCGTCGTTCCGGCGTTGATCCGAATTCAACATGATTTTGGTCGAACCTTCTTGAGGGCCAGAAGCGATAGAGATGCGCAAGCTGTCGCAGAATAGGGGAGAAGGAGCGGCTAAATTGCCTTTTCCTTGGATTTTGGTCCCGGTTTAACCGGATCGTTTCGCTGTTTCGAAGGATTCTTTCGCCGAATAATGATGTCCCCGTTCTCATTGACGAACGGTGCCTCGAATTGCGGGATCGCCAACAACATCAACTCCATGGCTTGAAGTAAGGATTGGATACCGTCACTCGCCAGTGTCTGCGGGTCTTTCGGGTCCTGGGGTGCGGCAATCGCGGGTAGTGCTGTCAGCGATACGATGGCTATTAGTCCAGCGGCAAGATGACGTTTCATGGCGAATCCTTGTCGTTTGCGTCCTAGAATATATCGGAATTTCGGGCCAACGGTTCAATCCCCATGCCGTTTGGCGCGCGTATGGCATATTATGGGGAAGATAATGTCTAAAAATGGCAACAATAGGACCAGAACATGGCCAAGAATGGGGAATTGACTGTCGGCATCGGTGGATTTGGCGTTATCGGCGAGGCCGTTGCGCGCGCGCTTGATGCCGGTATGGACGGATTGAAATTGGTGGCCGTATCGGCGCGTGATCGTGACGCCGCAGCCGAACGGATGGGTGGCATGACGTCTCCGCCGCCTGTGGTTACGTTATCCGAGCTTGCTGACCTGGCTGACATCGTGATCGAGTGCGCGCCGGCGTCGGTATTTACCGAGGTTGCCGAACCGGCGGTGTCGGCGGGTCGTATCTTTATCCCTTTAAGCTGCGGTGTTCTCCTGGAACATCCCGAGCTTGAGGCTTTAGCCGCCGAAGCCGGAGGACGGATCATTGTGCCCACGGGTGCGTTGGTTGGACTTGATGCCGTTCGGGCCGCGGCGGAGGGCGTTATACATTCGGTACGCATGGTGACACGCAAGCCACCGAAGGGACTTATCGGCGCACCATACCTTGTCGAAAACCAGATTCGGATTGAAAATCTCGACGCGCCGCTCTTGGTCTTCGAAGGAACTGCGCGCGCGGCGGCGAAGGCTTTTCCGGCTAATGTTAACGTTGCGGCGGCACTGAGCTTGGCGGGAAACGGTCCCGACAATACAACGATTGAAATTTGGGCTGATCCAGGTGTCGAGCGCAATACGCACAATATCAAAGTCGATTCCGACGCCACTCGGTTCGAAATGACGATTGAAGGTATTCCGTCGCGGGAAAATCCCGCGACCGGCATGCTGACGCCTCTCAGCGTGATCGCGACGCTGCGCGGGTTGGTGAGCCCCATGAAGGTGGGAACGTAGCTATACGGATCGGAAAGTATGATTTAGTATGAATAAATATTAAAATACTAGGTGCGGGAGCTGCGGCTATGTCAAATATTGAGCGTCTCACCATCGCGCTGCCGGCTGAGTTGGCCAAGGTCGTGCGCAATGCGGTTGCCTCCGGTGATTATGCTTCCAGCAGTGAGGTTTTTCGCGATGCGCTGCGCGATTGGAAATTGAAACGGCGAAACCAACAGCAAGATTATGAATCGATTCGGGAGTCTGTTGAGATTGGCCTTAGGGATTTGCGAGCCGGTCGCGTAAAACCCGCGGAAGAAGTGCTGTCGCGTTTGGAAGCTAAGTATCGAGAAATGACCTGAACGGAATGACGTGTATTTTTTCAGCCGCGGCCGAAAATGATATCGAGATCATTGGCGATTATATCGCATTGGATAACCCCTCCCGAGCGCTTTCGTTCATAGGTAAAATTCGTGCCCGTTGCGAGGACATCGCCGATTTGCCGGAAGGGGCACCGCTTGTTCCTGAATTCGGCTCTCGCATTCGCAGGGCGGTAATGGGCAACTATCTGATTTTCTATACAATTGAAGGTGAAGATATCGTCATTCTTCATATCCTGCACGGGGCTCGAAATGTTTCACCCGAAACTTTTAGCAAGCCTAACGAGCACTGAATGGGGAGACAGCGATGCGGACCACCACTATCGGCAGCTATCCGAAACCGGCATCCATGAACTTGCCTGGGTTTATTGCCAAGCATCCCAACCCGACCCATCGTTATACGGAATGGCTTAAGACGCGCGGCGACGCGGATATCGAGGCCGCGCTCGAAGGCGCGCGGGCGATTGTCCGCGAACAAGTTTCGTGTGGGATCGATATTCCAACCGACGGCGAGGCGCCGCGCGAGCATTATGTTTACTACCACCTTCGCCATATCGAAGGGTTTGACTTCCAGAATTTGGCGGAGCGTTCTTCACGCGGAGGCGCCTGGTCGCCCAAGGTGCCGGTGCTACGTGAGGCAGTTCGGCCTGGATTTCCTTTTTTGGCCGAGGACTGGCGCACCGCGCAGGAAGCCAGTGTGCAACCGGTTAAAATGACGATTCCGGGGCCAATGACGATCATCGACTCGACCGTCAACGAACATTACGAAGATGAAAAAGCCCTTGCGGGTGCGCTCGCAGATACGCTGAATGTTGAAATACGCCGTCTGGCGGAAGCCGGTTGCCAATATATACAAGTAGATGAACCTTTATTTGCGCGGCGGCCGGATGCGGCGCTGGACTGGGGTATCGAATGCATGGAGCGCTGTTTCCACGGCCTACCGCTGACCGTAACGCGCGTTATGCATATGTGTTGCGGCTATCCTTCGGCATTGAATATGACGGATTACCCAAAGGCCGACCCTCGGGCATATTTCGAACTCGCAAAGCCCTTGGACGACGCCAAGATCGATGCGGTATCGATCGAGGATGCTCACCGCCATAACGACCTTGCCCTGTCGGAGGAATTTCGCCGGACGACCGTCATCCTCGGCTGTGTCGACATCGCGAACACACGTGTGGAATCGGTCGATGAGATTTCTGGGCGGCTAAACGCGGCTCACCAGCATATTGATCCGGCCCGGTTAATTGCGGCGCCGGATTGTGGTCTTGCGATGCTCGATCGCGAAACGGTGGTTCGGAAACTAACAAATCTCACAAACGCCGCGCATGCTCTCGAATAGGTGCTTGCGTCAGTAGGACCGTGGCATACCGAGAATGTGCTGACCGATATAGCCAAGAATCATGTTGGTCGAAATCGGCGCGGTTCGGAGGATTCGTGTTTCCCGCCATTTTCGCTCAATGTCGTATTCCCGCGCGAAGGCGAAACCACCGAAGGTCGAGAACGCGGCTTCCGCGCAAGCCCAGGCGGCCTCCCCAGTTAAATGTTTGGCCATGTTCGCCTCCGCCCCGCAATCACGGCCGGCATCGAATAGGGCGGCGGCCTTGCGGGCCATCAGGTCGGCGGCCTGCATTTCCGCATAGGCCTTGGCGATAGGGAACTGAATGCCTTGGTTCTTGCCGATGGGGTGACCGAAGACAACGCGTTCGTTGGAGTAGTCCACGGCGCGTTTTGTCAGATAGCGTGCGTCGCCGACAGCTTCGCCGGAAATCAGGATTCGCTCGGCGTTCATGCCGTCGAGAATGTAACGGAAGCCCTTGCCCTCCTCACCGATGAGGCTGTCGGCGGGGATGCGCAGATTGTCGAAGAAGATTTCCGTGGTGTTGTGGTTGATCATCGCGTCGATAGGCTGGATGTCCATGCCGTTGCCGCGCGCCGCGCGCATATCGACCAGGAAGGTCGACAACCCGTCGCTGCGCCGTTTCACTTCGTCTGCCGAGGTTGTACGGGCGAGCAGGAGCATCAGATCGGAATGCAAGGCCCGGCTGGTCCATACTTTCTGACCGTTGATAACGTATTCGTCGCCGTCTCGTTCGGCCCGGGTCTTGAGCTGTGTCGTATCCGAGCCCGTCGTGGGCTCGGTGACCCCGAAAGCCTGCAGCCGCAGCTCGCCGCTGGCTATTTTCGGTAGATATTTTTCTTTTTGCGCGGGGGATCCGTGCCGTAGCACCGTGCCCATCGTATACATCTGTGCATGGCAAGCACCGGCGCTGCTGCCGGAAGCATGGATCGTCTCGAGGATGACCGCCCCGGCCCTAATCGGCAGGCCAGCACCGCCATATTCTTCGGGAATTAACGCGGCGAGATAGCCGGATTCAGTCAATGCGGTTACGAATTCGGTCGGATAGCTACCCTCGACCGGCTGGTCTTCCAAATCGCGCCAGTATTGACCTGGAAATCCTTCGCAGATCTTGGCGACAGCGTCGCGGATCTCGGGATAGTCGTTTTCGTCCAGTTCCATGATAGCGGTTTGATCGGTCATGCTAACGGTCTCTTTCTTAAACGGGCGGCGAGCAAATGGAAAACCGGCGGTGTAGGATTGCGCCGCCGGCTTTCAGTTGTTCTTGCACAACTGTTACGCGGCTTGCGTGGCCGGGACGAAGCCTTTCGGGGCACCGGCTTTCGCATACATACCGTGCAGCGGTTCCTCGGGCAGGTTGGTGGCGACAATTTCGCGAACCTCGACCAGCTTGTCGAGGTCGACACCGGTCTTCAGGCCAGCGCCTTCGAGCAGGAAGACGAGATCGTCCATGACGATATTGCCCGTCGCTTTCGGTGCGAAAGGACAACCGCCGAGACCGGCAAGCGAGGCATCGAAATGCCGGCACCCGGATTCCAATGCCGCATAGACATTGGCAAGGCCGAGGCCACGCGTATCGTGGAAGTGAGCCGCGACGGGAACTTGCTTTCCAAATTCATTGATGACAGCGGTGAACATATCCTTCACCTGTTGCGGGTTGGCGTAACCGACTGTATCGGAAACCACCAGCTCATCGGCACCCGCTTCGACGAACCGTTCCGCGAGCTTCATAACATCGGCGATAGGAACCTGGCCCGAGATCGAGCAACCAAGCGCCGTCGCAAGACCTGTCGCCAATTTAACCTTATTGTCACCGGCGCTTTCGTCACGCAGTGCGACGATGCGTTTGAAATCCTCGACCGACTCATCGACCGTGCGGCGGACATTCGCGAGGTTGTGCTCTTCGCTAACCGACGTAACGTAATTCAGTTTGTGAACACCCGCGTTAAAGGCATCCATGGCGCCCCGCAGATTGGGGCTCAAGGCGGCGATGCAGTAGCCATCGATTGTCTTTGCCGCGGCCACGACTTCCGCCGCATCAGCAAATTGCGGCAGCAGTTTCGGCGGTACGAAGGAGCAAACTTCGATTTCCGGCATGCCGGCGGCGGCCTCGGCCGTTAGCCAGGCTATTTTCCCAACAGTCGGGAAAAATACTTTTTGTATCTGGATTCCATCGCGAAGTCCGACCTCGCGGCATTCGACGTCAATTCCTGGTCGCATTGTCGTTCTCCTTATCGTCCTTTGAATTCCGCTTTACGTTTTTCGTTGAAGGCGCGCACGCCTTCCAGTCTATCTTCCGTCGGTACCATTCGGTTATAGGCCTCAAGTTCGAAGGCGTAGCCATTCTTAAGATCGATTTGTGTTGCCACGTTCAGCGACTTCTTGGCCTGCCGCGTTGAAATCGGGGCATTGTTGCAAATCTTGCGCGCCGTTTCGAGGGTCTCTTCCATAAGTTTGCCATCTTCGCAAATTCGGTTCAGAACCCCCCACTCTAGTGCATCTTCGGCCGAGAAGGGCGTGCCGGTGAGAATAATCTCCTTAGCGCGGCGAACGCCGACCGCGCGCGGCAGGTTTTGCGTGCCCATTCCCCCTGGCATGATACCGAGTGTGGTTTCGGTCAGCGCGAAACGGGAGTGCGAGGCACCGTAGGCGAAGTCGGCGCATAGCAGGAATTCCAAACCGCCCGCGAAGGCAGCGCCGTTCACCGCGACTATCACTGGGATGGGGCAATCGTTCATGGCCAAAAAGGCCTGTTCGAACAGCGCATGTTGTTTTTGCCATGTCTCGTCGGTCATGTTGTTGCGTTCTTTAAGATCGCCGCCGGCGCAGAAGATACGATCTCCCGATCCGGTCACGACAATGCAGCGCAGGTCTTGTTGATCGACGTAGAAATTCGAGAACAAATCCCGCAAGTCGTATCCCATCTGCGTATTGAGTGCGTTCGCGGAATCAGGCCGGTTCAGAGTTAGCAACAGCAGATGATCTTCGACCCGTTCGAGTTTCAGTGTCTCGTATTCCATTTTCATGAAGCGTCGTCTCCGAATAAATCGTCGTTATGTTGGCCCAGTTCCGGCGCACCGTTGGGTTGCGGTGGCCGAACGCCATCGAAGGAAAGCGGCATGCCGATTAGCTTGAACTTGCCGTCATCGGTTTCCTGAATGATGTCGAGTGCCTCGGTCTGCGGATGGGCGACAACCGCGTCGATGCTTTGCAGTGGTGCGTTGGGAATGCCGGCCTCCTCCAACCGCTGCTGCCAGAACGCTATCGGTTTGGTGCGGGTTACTTCTTCGATCAGAGTGTTGAGTGTGTCGCGGTTGGCCCAGCGATTCTGATTGATGTCGAAACGCGGATCCGTCGGCCAGTCCGGTTTGTCGAGTATGCCACACAACGTCGCGAACAAGCGGTCGTTCGGCGCGGCGATGATTAGATAGCCGTCGGCGCAGTAATATGCCTGGTAGGGCGCCATGCCCGGTCCCGATGTGCCGCGGCGTTTGGCGATCGTACCGTCGCCGAAATAGCTGACCGCGTGATAGTTCATCCAGGCGAGGGAGGTTTCGTAAAGCGAGGCGTCGATGCGCCCGCCCTTGCCGGTGCTGTTGAGGTTTTGTAGGGCGGCGAGCACACCCATCGCGCACCACATGCCAGTGCCCATATCGACGATTGAGGTGCCGACGCGCACCGGCGGCCGGCCTTCTTCGCCGGTCACGCTCATGATGCCGCCGAAAGCTTGCATCAGCGGGTCATAGCCCGGCCGCATGTTGAGCGGTCCCTTCGCGCCGAACGCGCCGCTGTTGACGTAAATCAGCGTCTCCTTTTCAGCTAGCAATTCGTCGGCGCCGAGACCCATCTTCTCGACCTGCCCGGGCCGCAGATTCTGCACGACGACATCGGCTTGCTCGATGATGAAGCGCCGCAAGGTCGCACGCTGTTCCTCATCGTATAAATCGACGGTCACGGAATGTTTCCCCGCATTCAGGGCGACGAAAATACCGCTGACCCCGTGATACCAACCGGTACCCCACTCGCGGCAATCGTCGCCGACTTCCGGCCTTTCGATTTTGACAACGGTGGCGCCCAGAGTGGCTAGAATCCAAGTGCCGTAAGGCACCGCGACACTGCTCCCGAGTTCCACCACTTTGAGACCGGCAAGAGGCGTTTCGTTGTTCATATTTGTCCGTACATTTGTGATTTCGGCGCGGAACAGTAGCCGGTAACGTCCACGGAATGAAGAGAAATTCGGAATTCGTTAGCAATTCGCGACGAAAGTATGATTGAAATCACGTATGATGAAAGACATGTCCGAGGAAATTACGCCTTTATCCGCCGCGCTGACGCAATTTCAAGCTGGAAACCTGTCTTCCGCCGAGTCGCTATGCCGGGAAGCATTGGCGGTGGATGGTAACAATGCCGAAGCATTGCACTTGTTTGGCGTTATTGCGCACCGGGGTGGGCGAAACGACATCGCACTAGAATATGTTCGTCGCGCGGTAGCCGCGGATAGTTCCATGGCGTCCTTTCAGAACACTTTTGGTTATCTGTTGCGTGTCCGCGGTCAGTATCCCGAGGCGATTGACGCGCTGCAAAGCGCGATAGGGCTGCAGAATGATTATGCAGATGCGCACAACAACCTTGGCATTGCTTATGCGGAATCGGGAGACTTGGAAGCCGCTGAAGCGGCCTATATCGAGGCGTTGCGATATCGCCCTAACTTCCCGGAGGTGCAGAACAATCTTGGAAATTTGCTGTATCGCATAGGCCGGATCGACGATTCGCTTATCGCTTATGCAGCCGCGACCGAGCTAAGGCCGGATTATGCCGAGGCGCATGCGAACCGTGGCGATGCGAGTGCCAGTCAGGGTAAAAACGAGGAAGCGTTAGAGGCATACCGAAAGGCGGCGGAGGCCGCACCGAACTGGCCGACTGCTTGGTTTAAGTTGGGCAACGTACTGTTCCAGGGAAACGATTTCGAGCGCGCCTTAATAGCCCACCAACGGAGCGTCGATCTCAACCCCAATCATCTACGGGGTTTAACGAATTTGGGTGCGACCCTAGAAAAACTGGGCCGTTACGAGGACGCGGCAACCGTGCTGCGGCATGCCTTGGTACTGGCGCCTGAAGACGTCTCCGGCTTGAAGAATTTGGGCCATGTAATTCTCAAGCTCGGGCATGTGGGGGAGGGGCTGCACCTACTTCGCCGGGCATCGGAATTGGCGCCCGATGACCCCGACGCGCATTACACCCTTGGAAACGCACTACTTCGTATGGAGCGTCTGCAAGAAGCGCTGGCCTGTTATGCGCGCGTGCGGGAATTGCAGCCCAGTACGGCGCGGGCCTATTTCGCGCCGGCCAGCGTCCTATTAATGAGCGGACAATATAAAGATGGCTGGGCCGCTTATGAATCCAGGTTCGACATGGCGGCATACAAGCCGAACGTTAAAAACGTTCATGAGAGGTTATGGAACGGAGAAGCGTTGGACGGCCGACGGCTTCTGGTTCATGTCGAGCAAGGATTCGGGGATACGCTGCAATTCGCGCGCTATGTGCCGCTTCTTCGCGAGCGTATCGGCGACGGCAAGATCTTCATGCTTTGCGAGCCCGAACTGCATCGCATACTTGAAACCCTTGAAGGGGTCGACGAATTCTACCAACTCCGGTCCGACGCGACGGTTACCTTTGACCTGCAGGTTCCGTTGATGAGCCTGCCGCACCGTTTCGGAACGACGCTTGAGACCGTCCCCAACAAGACACCTTATGTGAAAGTGCCGCCGGGTACCAAGGCGAAGATCCGACGACGCAAGGATACCAAACTTTCGGTGGCCTTTGTCTGGGCGGGACGCCCGACGCATAGCGACGACAAGTTCCGATCGTGCACCGTGAACTGGTTTGCAGGTTTGTTCGATATTCCGGGAATTGATTTTTACGGCATTCAATGGGGCCCGCGCGCGGTCGAACTGGAACCGCATCTAAAGCGCGAGAATGTGTTCAGCATGACCGATAAGCTAACCGATTTTGCCGAGACGGCGGCGATTATCGACCAGGTGGATTTGGTGATCGCGATCGATACGGCGGTTGCGCATTTGGCCGGCGCGCTTGGCAAGCCGGTGTGGACGCTTCTACCTTTTGGTGGTGAGTGGCGCTGGTTGTTCCGGCGTGAAGACACACCTTGGTATCCCAATATGCGGCTGTTTCGGCAACCAATCTTGGGTGATTGGCGCCTGGTATTTCAGCGCATTGGCGCGGCACTTACGCAAATGGTCGGCGCGTCGACGGGCGAAGGCCAACAGGTCCCCACATCGGTGGTTGGACATGGCGATATAGCCCCTGAACCGGGTGCGCCCGCGCCACGCAAACAGAGTGTGGTGAATTCCCTTTGTAAACCGAAAAAGCCAAGTGCCCGGACCAAGCGAAAATCGAACACCTCGAAACCGGCGGCGAAGCCGTAATCGCTACTTTGTTTCCGCGATGTAGACACCGTCCCAGCCGACCGGTGGTGGGACTTCCTGATAATATTCGATCCGCTCGTGATAGAGGTCGTAAAGAATTTTCAGGTCGAACTCGTCGGCTGTGAGTTTCCGGCATTCCGCGAGTAAATCCTCCGCATCGTCCCAATGCTGGGTGCGATAGGCGGTGATCATAGCGTCATGTTTTTCCTTGATGGTAATAAATTCCGGCCGCGCGGCATATTCAGCATCACCGAATAGCGCGAAAATATCGACACCGACTGACTGGCCCTTGACTTGTATGAGGTCGAGTAGGAGCAAGGCAAAACCGTCTTTGGCCGCCTCGGCTGTTTGCGGTCCAATGACGATTTTGACGCCGTAATTCTTCGATTGGCTTTCCAACCGCGCCGCAAGATTGACGGGATCGCCGAGAACCGAATAATCGAACCGTTGGTCGGACCCCATATTGCCGACCACGCATTCGCCGGTATTGAGACCCGCGCCGACGTTGAGCGGCATGAATTCCACGCCTTCTTCTTCTGCTTCCAAACGCCGTTCCTCGTTCAGAACGTCTAGTGCCTCGAACATCTTCAGTGCCGACTCGCAGGCATTGACGGCATGCCGCTCGTCGTCGAGCGGAGCGTTCCAGAACGCCATGATGCAGTCGCCCATATATTTGTCGATCGTGCCGTTGCGCGACAGGATGACATTGGTCAACGGCGTCAGCAGGCGATTGATCAAGATGGTGAGACCGTGCGGGTTCGACTTGAAGGTTTCCGAAATCGCCGTGAAACCACGGACATCGCAGAACAGGAATGTCATCTCTTTGGTCTCGCCGCCGAGCTGTAGTTTCTCCGGATCGTCAGCGAGCTGCTCGACCAGGGCGGGGGACAGATATTGTGCGAACGCGCCACGGACCTGTTTTTTCTCCGCCGCTTCCCGCGTGTAGTTGGCGAAGGTCAGGACCGAATAGAGCGCCATCGTTACGATGCCGGGGTAGGTCACATCGATGAGCAGCAGATGTTCGCGGTATAGATACCAGCTTAGTCCAACGAGAAGGCCGCCGGCGAGTGCGATTCCGCTCAAGGTTAGCATCGGGCCAAGCCGGGGTATCATGATCGTCATGAATAGGCCGGCGAACAGGATCATCGCTAATTCGACGCTATTCGCATAGTTCGGATACTTCAGATAAAACTCTTCATCCCTGATCTTGGAAATTTCAGCATTGGCGGCTTGCGCCAACTTTTGTGGCGTCAGTTTGATGCCGTTGTCCTTGGCGTCCTCCTTAATTTTTTGAACGATTTCCTGTGCCCGGTGGCCTTTATGGGTGTTGGCCGCAAGGATCGTTTCCAAAATATTGGCGTGCACCTCGACACCGGGAAGGCGGCCCGCGATGGGCGTGGCTCGAATATCCAGCAGGCCAACTGCCGATGTTCCCACGACGAACAATCGGCCCGCCAGTTTCTCCGCTGGTACGCGTCGATTGATGATGTCGGTGGCGGAAACATATAAGCGTCCCGAATTGTCCGGGGAATTGTAGGCATCTGGATTGGCGAAATGGACCCAGATTCGGCCATTTCCATCCGTTGGAATTTCAAAATTACCTTGCCGCGTTTGAAGACCGATATGCGACAATCCGGCATCGTCCTTTTTTGTGAAAACCATATTGCCACCGAACGCCGCGCGCAGCATTTCGACGGTCAGGGCCGGGCGGATATCCTTGTCGATGCGGGCGACGAGTGGAACGCGCCGGACAACACCATCTTCTTCGTCCCAAACGGTAAAGAACCCATGTCCCGTCGCCGCGTCTTCCAACTCCTGTACGTTGCCCATATAAGCGACATATTGCAGTAGAAAGGCGCGAGGATCGCCACCGAACAAGCCCTTGACTGATGTCTTAACGGTTGGCGGTTCACGTCCTTCCGGTAATTCGGAGAAAAGCCCCACCTGTCCAACGACTGTTGGAATACGTTTCATGGCTGCCGCCATGACATCTTCATTTCGCGGTAGTTTTTTTAAGGATGCGAGCGTTTCCTGATCCGCACCGCGGATTGCCGTGGCGACTAGGTCGGGTGACATTCGATCATATTCGGGAAACACCATATCAAAACCGACCACCGCAGCCTTGCCATCCGCAAGCCGGTTGATCAGGTCGGCGATTACCGTCCGTGGCCAGGGCCACTGACCAATTTCAAGCAGGCTTTTCTCATCGATATCGACGATACCGACGCCGTAACTTTCAGGTGCTCTAGGTGCGATCCGTTGGTAAAGGTCGAAGGTTTTGACCCGTGCTAATTCAACCCAACCGACATCGAATACGCGTCCGCCAATACCAAGGACGAGAACGGACAATGCGATAATCGTCGAAAACCGTAGTTTCCACCATGGACCACGACCACCACCGCGAAGGAATTGATCCTTGAGGCTACGCCCAAAACCGCTGAGACGAGAACCGAAACCCGGCTTGTCGGGGTCTTCCTGGAATTGCGTTGTCCTCGTCATCGCTCCACCACACTCCGCATTCCGCACCCACCCTGACGCAAGACTGACTTAAATTATCACAGAAACCTAACGGGATAAATGTAAACGGTTTGATAACGTTCGCGCGGTTACGGTTTTTGGCCTTCGATGACCATCGTCTCATAGGCGTTCATTTCCGGGGCGCCGACCGCGTGACCGTGATGTTCAATATCCGCCAAATTGGGGTCGGGGCTCTCATTGACGGGCCGTGCGGCGAGTTCGGTGAAGCCGAGCTTGGACATCACGCTGGCGAGAATATTCTGATCGTAGATGAAACGGTGGCCCCAGTTGTAGAACATATTGTTCAGGATCAGGGTCGGGCTGGTACCGCTTACGCCGTAGAGGAAGGTTTTGGTAATCCAATCCGCATATTTCTTTTGCAGTTCGGACGGTTCCGATGTGTACAGCGCCAACAGTCGGGTGATGTCTGGCGTCGACAGTCGAATTTTTCCACCCCGCTTTAGTACACGAAAACACTCGCCAAGAAATTTCACCCCGTCCGGTAGGTTCATATGCTCGATAAAGTGCTCGCTGGCGATGTAGTCGAAGGTTTCGTCTTGAAAGGGGAGCGGCTTGCTCAAATCGATTGCCAATACGTCCTTCGAGTGCGGCGCGATATCCGCGTTCAGCCAACCCGCCATGACATTGGGGCCCGCCCCGAGATGAAGCTTTCGCGTTAGGTTGGACAAAAGATATTCGTTAATTCGTTCGTCCCGATGCGCAAATGGGGCGGATTTACCGCGCTGCGGCGCGCTTAATTTGATGCCACGGTCGGTGAATATTTTGTCGCGGACCGGCTGCGCGCCGGCGTTCGGATTGATGACGTAATAAACGCTTGGCCGCTTGGTCCAGGCAACAGCATGCTGTTTTTTGAGCGCGCTAAAGACATTGCGGTCTTCGCCACTGCCGTCGGGCAAGATCGGTATCGACCAGGAAGGTAATACCCAGTGGCAGCGCGTCTTATCGATCATTAGGCAGTTCGAATCGACGAATCCGCCTAACTTGTCGTTATAGATTCCACGACCCGGTCCAATTGATTCGAAATCATCGATGCAAATTGGTTCTTGTGTTCCCGGATCAACGAACCATCGAAAGCTGTACGCCCAGTCGAAACCCTCGATCGCCTGCAACAGGTCGGTCAAATGATGTGGCGCCCACCAATTATCGTCATCGAGATAGGTTAGGCGACGGCTGTTCGCGGCATAACTCATGACGGTACGCAGAGAACCGCTATAGGCATTGTGATAAATGCCGCCATGCACTTGCGCGGTGGAATAGCCGGGGTCGAAAATAGTGATCGCCATTCGGTCCGGGCATTCCGCGCCCAACTGCCGCAACATATCGCGGTCGCCTTGCGCCATATCGACGCCAATCAGGATCTGGATACGGCCGGGCCATTCCTGTGCGAATACCGACCGCACGGCGCGCATCAGGCTTTCGCGCAGTACGGTTGGAATAATGACGGCGGCGTCGAAAGGTGCTTGCAACGTTTCTTGCGCCGCTTGGGGGCCGATGGTGTTCAAGCTTTTCTCAAATTGCCGGCTTGGTATGGGGCTGTTCGGCGGCTTCGTCAGGCGGCTGTGACGGCGACATCGTCATCGACGAATAGTTGCGCGTCGTTCGAGGCGCTTTGGTAAATGGTGTAGCCGTTACCCTCAATGGTGACTGTCCCGGTATTGTTCCAATCGTCGATAGTATTAATTGTATCGCCCGAGTCGCCATCGATTACCAGACTATGCGCGTTTCCGGTTAAGGAATTCTCGGTTCCGGTCGCGGCAAACGCAATATCCGCGTTGATCGTCAGTATATTGTCGCCGAAGCCGGCGAAATCGATGTGCTCGATACCGCTTAACTGATCGCCTCGTAAGCCGGTTAAGTCGAAATTCTGCCCGGCGCCATCGAAAGTCACCAAGTCGGTACCGCCACCACCATCGAAACGGCCGAAGGCGGTGTCGGCGGCGATAAACAAATCGTCGCCATCGCCGGCATGAACCAAGTCCGCGCCACCACCGCTAATGACGACGTCATCACCCGCGCCCGCGACGACCACATCGGCACCGTTCGTTCCCGTAAGCGTATCGGCCGCCGCTGTCCCTTGATGGGTGACAGCTTTACCGGTGAGCGTTATGGCGGATGCGCTTTGCGTGGCGTCGAGCACGACACCGCCACCGACATCGAGCCCGTTGATTTCATCGAAGCTATCCGCAATCGATTGCGCCTGCACGATTGTGAAGCTATCCCCCACGCCGACCTCGAAGTCACCGAACTCGACGATATTCATGGTCCCGGCAGCGGACATCGCGCCGTTTACGGTTAGCTGATCGAAGCCGTCATGAATGCCCGGGGTCAGGCCACCGAGTTCCATTTCCGTGAAGCTCGTCGACCCTTTTATGTAGTCGCCATTGATCGTCAAGGAACCGGGCGAGCCGCCGAATATGGTTACCCCGTCATCCTGGAAGGTGCCACCGGTGCCTGTCGTGATCGTGCCAATGCCGTCGACGGTTATGGTGCCTACGGTGGCGCCGCCAAGGTTATGCAGTGTTCCATCGCCGCCCGACGCATTTATAGTGAGCCCGCTCGGCGAGTTGTTGATGTCGATGGTGCCGCTATTGGCGAGCTTGCCGCCGCTGGTCAAGAAATCCAAGGTGATGGCGGCATTGAACTCCATCAGTCCGGCATTTGTATTGGTCGCGCCGTTGATGCCGAGCGTCACGGCGCTGTCGGCGGTAATCGTGCCGTCATTGAAGAGTTCGATGCCGCTCGACGTTTGGAATATCGAATTTGTCCCGATATTAAAGATACCGTTATTATCCAGCGCGCCACCGGTTTGCGAAAAGAAACCTTGATTGTCGACATTGATCAGGCCGCTATTATTCAACGTTTCGCCGCCGGCCATCGAAACGACGAGAGTGTCGTTAATACCATCTACCGTAATGGTGCCGCCGGCGGTGTTCGTGATCGTCGGGATGTTCAGCGTGTTGCCCGAGCCATTTCCGATTAATTGCGCTGAATTGACGAATTTCGTTTGATTGATGACGGAGTCGCCGAGCGTCAATGTGCCGAAGTTATCGATTGTCCCCGTTCCGGTGATCGATGAAATGCCGCCATTCGTTCCGCCCGCCGCGAATTCGATAGTGCCGTTATTGACCATGCCGCTGGCACCGGTGGAGAAGGTCCCCGCATTCTGCACATAGGTCGCACCCGTGCCGATCGTGCCATTCCCGAAATTGAGACTGTCGTTACTAAAATAAACACCCGTGCCGCCCAACGTGTTGTCGGAAATCGCGAAGGTGCTTCCGGTCTCCAAGGTCAGCGTGCTGTTGACGGTGTAGTTAAAATTGTTGGTCGAGACGAGGCCATTATTGACGACGTCGATATCCAAGACACCACCATCGTCTAGGGCAAGTGTTGCGCCGGACTGGATCGTGACCGTCCCCGTACCGTCGAGCGTTCCGCTCGTGCCGAAATCGCCTACCGTTATTTTCGCGCCTGCCGTCGAGAGCGTGATATCGCTATTTTGAGAGAATACGCTGTTGCCGGATACGCTTAGCTCACCACCGCTAATGTCCAACAAGCCGTTATTCACCACAGCGTTGTCATTGGTAATGAAAAAGTCACCGGTATTGTTCAGGGTAATCGTTCCGCCGGCTGCATTGGTGAATAGGTTCGTAATGCCGACGGCTTGATCGAATGACAGACGGCTCGTATCGCTGACGTCTATAACGCCGGAATTTGTAACGGTACTAACGCCAATCTGGAAGTTACTCGTATTAACATCAATTAGGCCTGTATTCACCAACTCCGCACCGAACGTGTTAGGCGAGGCGGTACTCGTCCCGCTCGTCATCAGCGTGCCAGCATTCGTTAGGGTCGTGCCGTTGAATCGTAGAGAGCCGTGCGCCGTATTCACATTACTGGTCAGGTCGATGACACCAAAGTTTGTCCAATCGGTACTGACTTGGAGGAGGGCTCCCGGTGTGCTTGCGCTGCCTTCCAGAGATAACGTACCGCCAACGTTATTCGTGAAATTGGTGGCCGCCGATACCGAAAAGCCCGTCCCGGCCGTAACTTTTAAATCGCCGATATTGGAAAATTCACTTACGGAAATCGCACCCGATGTCGTGAGTGTGATATCGCCATCGTTCGTGAATGTGCCCGCGCCCGTGATATCGCCATTCGTGAATTCCAACGAGGGGTCTGCGGCGCCGAGTGTGAAATTCACGCCCGACCCGACATTGATTTCCGATGCCAAGGTGACTGACCCGGCGCCCGTCAGCGCACCGCCTGCCAGCATCGTCAGCGTGCCACCCTGGATGTCGAGGCTAGCGCCGGAAGCGATGTCTATAATACTGGAGTTTTGAAAATCACCGTTGATGACGGTCAACGAGTCACCGAATCCGGTGATATCGACTAAACCGGCGTTTGTGAACACGCCGCCGCCGGATAGATCAATACTGCTTTGGAACGAATTCGCGTTGATGGTGCCGCCAGCCTGATTGTCCAGCAAGGCCGTGGTGATTTGAGAAACGGTACCGCTATTGAGATCGATAACACCGCCGCTGCGGTTGGTGAGGTGCAGCGTCGCGAATTGGTCGAAGTTCAGGTCGAGCGTCGTGCTGTTGTCGATGGTGCCGGCGCCGCCGGTGATTACGTCGCCGCTAAAGTCGGTGTCGACAATGACACCGCTTTCGAAAACAAGCGCGCCACCGATGTTCAACGTTCCGGCGAGCGTCATCGTTCCGGTCGCGCCAGTGGCTTGCACCAGGGTCAGGTCGATTGTCTCGTTCTGCAATGTAATATCGTTTGAGCCTTCGTTTACGATCGCACCTGTTCCGGTGAGTGTGGTCGAGCCCGCCAGGTCCAAGAAGCCATTTTGATTCGTAACAAGGCCGTTGATGGTCAGCGTGTCGTTGTTGGAGAACAGGCTGCCCTGATTGACAATTTCGGCGACGTCGAGAACACCGCCGCCTTGGAGATCGATCGTGCCGCCGGCCTGTACCGTGACGGTGCCGGTACCACCAAGCGTGCCGCCGGAGTTTTGGAAGCCAACCCGCGCCACCGCACCACTGCCAATTGTGAGGCCGGAGTTTTGCAAAAAGAGACTGTTGCTGCCGATATTGAGCGCACCAGTGCCCATATTGAGCAGGCCATCGTTGGTGATCGTCCCAAAGTCGGTCTGCATTGCCCCGGCATTGAGATTGATCGTGCCGCCGGCCTGATTGATGTATTCCGAACCGCTCGCGAGTACGCCGATGAATGCACCTGGGGCAACAACATCGATCGTGCTGTTGTTTGAGAACGTGCCGCTGCCGCCAAAAGCGAAATTGCCGGCGCCGACGGTCACGAGGCCGTTGTTCTCAACGTTGCCCGTAAACTGGTGGGAGGTGAGATTGGTTGCGCCATCGACCAGGATTGTTCCCGTGGCGCTGTTCGTCATCGTATTCGCGGCGCCAAAGCTGATGAAGTTGGTGTTGAGGTCGGTGTCGCTGGTTAGGTGCAGGAGGCCGTCATTCGTCCAACTCTGGGCGACGGTCGCGGAGACGACACCCGGTGTGGCATCCATTAAGAAAGTTCCGCCGACACCGTTGGTGAAGTTGGTGCTGTTGATGGCGAAGTTGCCGGCCTGGAAATTTAAATTTCCGGTGTTGGAAAACTCGCCGACACCAATCGTGCCGCTCGTCGACATCGTTATATCGCCGGCATTCGAAAGCGTGCCGGAACCCGCCAGAATGTTCGCAGTCGCCAGACCGATGTTGGCCCCGGCCTCGTTTACCACATTGCCGTCGATGGTCATCGTGCCGTTGATCGCGGTCAGGTCACCCTGGTTGACTAAGGTTCCCGTGCCGCCGAGGACACCACCAGTATCCAGGCTAATCGTGCGGCCCGCCAGGTTCGTATGGTCGACATTCAGGTTGAGAACTGAATTTTCCTCGATAACGAGGGACGCGCCCACGCCCATTTGAAAATTCGTGCCGGCATCAAAGTTAACGGTGTTTTCCAGCAGGGAAAGCGTGCCGCTGGCGCCGACATTGACGGTGCCGGTGTTGTTGAAGAATGAGGTCGCCAAGTTGGCGTTGCCCATTTCCAGATTGTTGCTGTCCGCGACATCGATGGTGCCGGAATTGACGACCGTGACCGTGCCGTTCGCCGCGCCGGACCGGAAGACGACATCATTGATCGTGTTGACGCTGACAAGACCCTGATTGTTGAGGTTGCCAAGGAAATCGTATTGGTTCCCGCCGCCACCATCGAACAGGATCGTGCCCGTCGCCTGATTGGTAAGGGTGGTTGTTTCGCCGACATTGAAGAAGCTGTTCACCGATGCCGTGCCGGCTTGTGTGATGTGTACGTTGCCGGCGTTGCTAAAATCGGTATCGAAGAACCAGCTACTCGAGTCGTTGGTGGAATCTTGCTCGACCAGCCCCGTTGCACTGTTCGACACCGCGCCAAACGTGCGCAGGAAACCTTCATTACCGGCTAGAGTGCCGGTATTAGATAAGGTGCCACCGATCATCGACAATTGGGCTTGCGTTGCGCCGGTTTCGGTCAAGCTGATAATACCGGCATTCGTGAAACCGTTCGCGAAATCAACGGAAGTGAAAATGCTTTGACCCAGTAACGAGACGGTGGCGCCGGCGGCATTGGAAAATTGGCCGTTAATATCGAGTTCGGAGTCGATAACGCTGATGAGCCCGCCGCTGACATTGTCGAAATTGGCGAGATCGACTGTTATCGTATCGTTTAAGAGATCGAGCGTTCCGGTATTAACGCCACCACCCGTGCCACCAATTGTCGCGCCGGGGTCGAGTACGATTTCCGTGGTGCCGGCATCTAGGTCGAAAACTTCGCCATTTGCGATATCAATCGACGAATTCGAAGTGATGCGGATTTCGCCGAGGCCGTTCAATTGCGTGTCGTTGCCGACGACGAACGCGCCATTGTTGATGGTTAGCGTGTTGCCCGCCAACACATCCAGCGCACCATCTTTCGCGTCGAGGATGCCGCCGGTATGACTTACGGCGGAATTCACGACCAACGTGCCATTGCTGGTGAATGTCGACCCGCTGACGATATCGACGCCATTGTTGAGCAAAAAACTGAAATTGGTGTCGAGTGTGAAGTCGCTGTTGACGTTCAGTGTGGAATTGCTGAGCGAAAAGCCCGCGGGACCTTCATTGGCAGCGAAGATACCACCGTTAAGATCTAGGATACCGTTAAAAAGATTGAAAGAATCCGACGCCCCAATATCGAGCGTACCGCCGGCATTATGTTGAAATGTGCCGCCATTTACGTTGAGAGTGATTGGGGACCCGGCCGAATTGACAGTCAAATCGCCAGCGTTTGAGAACGTTTCACCGGGGTCCAGATTGAAGACCGTGTTCGCCTGAATATCAAAAACGCCGGTATTCGAACTTGTCGCACCTGCAAAATTGAAGGTGCTCGTGTCGTCGCCGACAACGAAAACCGAACCCTGGTTCGTTAGTTGCGCATCGACCGTCGTGGCGCTGAGGAGTTCCACATCAATGTTGAGGATGCCGGTTGCGAGGTTGTTCAACGCGCCGCCGGAAACCGATAGGTTGACGTTTCCGCCCCCGCCTCCGCTGGAAGCGAATAGGTCGATTAGCCCTTCATTCGAGAGGCCGCCTGTCGAGGTCAACTGTGAGAGATTGCCGGTTCCGCTGACATCGACGATGACGCTGCCGGTCGTGAGGTTCGTAAAGCCATTGGTGGTGACGTCGGCGCTTTCGACTTGAAAATCGCCGGCATTGGAGAAAGATGTCCCGATCGTGACGGTGCCATCAGTAGCTTTTGCTAAATTGTCGCTCAGCGCGGTCAGGCTGCCGCCCGCGCTTGTAATATTCAGGCCGTCCTCAAAAGTTTGGTTGCCCGACCCGGTCAGCACACTGGCGAGCGATATGTTGCCGCCGAGGCTCATGCTGCCTTCGACGGTGATACCGCCCGTGCCGACGATATCGATCGGCCCGCCGCTGGTGGTAAAGCTATTGTTTGCGATGAACAGGCCGTTGCCGCCGAACCCGCCGCCGTTGAGGAAGATATCGCCGTCATAGGTCGATTGATTGTCAACGGTCAGGGTGCCGCTGTTTACGCTCAGGGTATCGAAGCCCGATAGCGTATCGAGCTGCGTAACACCGCCAGTGCCCGCCGTTAAATCGTAAATAACCGTGCCGGCGCTTTCCAGGGACGCGGTATCACCATCGGCGGGCGGGGTAAACGCGGGATTCCAGTTGCCGCCGGTCGACCAAATATTATCGAGACCGCCGATAAACGTTAAGTTTGTCGAGACGGGCGCCATCCGCGTATCGAGTAGAACCGTCGCACCGTTGAAGGTGAACTGGGTGAAGGTCGACTCTTCGATTGTGACCGTACCGCCATCAACCCATTGGGTGTCCGAAGCGAAATTATTCGTGCCGTCCCCGATGATCGTCAAGGTGCCGTTGTCGGTGTTGTTGAGGACATCGTCGCTTTCGACGAACACCGTGTTTGTCCCACCGTCGAGCTCGACGACCTCGAAACTGGTCGGTCTGTTG
>JAJFJC010000064.1 GCA_021774385.1 Alphaproteobacteria bacterium | reverse complement strand
AGCAATCACGCCCTCACGTCCGAAAAGAACCATCAGCAATAAGCCGAATTCCACGCCTGGGATGAAAGGAAGGGCAAGCGCCAGCACATAAATGACGGCACAGAGTGCAAGACCGTACATGCCAATTCCCGAGGTCGCCGACACCAGATTATCCCGCAACTGATGAAATCCTTCATGGGAAAGCTGATGGCCCAAAACCAATATGGTGCACCACATCGCGAGAAGGCAGACCCCGCGAACGCGCAGGTTCGGCAGAAATGGCAGGCTCAGCATAATGAAGTATATTAGGCCACTCAGGATCACGATCTGGGCAATCACCTGGGCTGTGGTTGACCCCAGTGCCGCCTTGATGCCGCCGAGATATACGTGGCTTAAATGGTGGGCAAAGGAGATGAATGCCACCCACGCGACCACCGTCAACACGATGCGGAGACATAAGAATAATTTCGCTCGAAGGCGCGGTTGCATTACTCCTTCCCGCATTGGTCTGGATTATCCTAATTAACGAGTTTGGGCTCTGGTTTTTTGCCTGCGAAACTCTACGAAAATTCAACTAGCCAATGTTAATGCCAATTTTTTGCCAGCGTGGCAAAACACGTCCCCGAGAGCCGACATCGAATTCGGCATGTCGCTTGTTGAGCGGACTACGGTCGTACTCTGGGAAATGCCGCGACGCGTAAAATTAGCCAGACTCGGACTCTTGCACTGCAGCATTTTTAGAGCACTCAACCTTTGAAAGTTCGTGTAGCAGCGCCTTGGTATTCTTCAAATCGGGCGTATCATCGCTGCGCGTAGATTTACCGAACATGCGCCGCTACACTCCCTCCATGGCGGGGGACACTCAACGTAGACTGGCGGCTATCGTATCCACTGATGTGGTCGGGTATTCGCGCCTGATGGGTTTAGATGAGGAAGGCACGCTGGCCGCCCTGCGCGCTCATCGGGCGGAATTGATCGACGCTAAGATTGCCGAACATGGCGGTCGCATCGTGAAGACGATGGGCGATGGCTTGCTCCTGGAATTTCCGTCCGTGGTGAACGCCACCCAATGCGTGATCGAAGTTCAACAAGGCATGGCGGAGCGCAACGAAGGGATCGATGAAGACAGGCGCATCACGTTTCGCGTCGGCGTCAATCTGGGCGACATCATCATTGAAGGCGAGGATATCCATGGCGACGGCGTGAATATCGCAGCCCGTCTGCAAGAAATCGCGGAGCCAGGTGGTGTCGCCATTTCGCGGCGCGTTCATGACGATGTGCAAGACCGGCTCGACGCCCCGTTCGATGACGCCGGGGAACAAACGCTGAAGAACATTGCCCGTCCCATACATGTCTGGCGTTGGTCGCCGATGGCGCGGCCGGCAGGTTCGAGTTCGCCGCCGGATAGCGAACCGCTTGCGCTGCCCGATAAGCCGTCGATTGCCGTGCTGCCGTTCGACAACATGTCCGGCGATCCTGAGCAGGAATACTTTGCCGATGGTATCGCAGAGGATGTCATCACCGCGCTCTCGCGCTTTCGCTCGCTGTTCGTGATCGCCCGCAATTCGTCTTTCACCTACAAGGGCCGTGCTGTCGATATTACCCAGGTCGCCAGCGAGTTGGGTGTGCGTTACGTGGTCGAAGGCAGCGTCCGCAAGGCGGGTAATCGCGTGCGTATCACCGCGCAGTTGATCGACGCCGCCACCGGCAATCACCTTTGGGCTGATCGTTTCGACGGAAATTTGGATGACGTCTTCGATCTGCAGGACCAGATCACCGAACAGATTGTGGTCGCGGTCGAGCCGGAGATCGGCGCGCGGGAGCGTGACCGCGCTCGACGCAAGCCGCCGGAAAGCCTCGATGCCTGGGCGCTTGTGCAACGCGGCCTGTCGCATTTCTATCGCATCAACGAGACCGATCGCGCTGAGGCCATACGCCTATTCAGGGAAGCGATCTCACTGGATCCGGAATTCGCTGCAGCCCATGCCTATCTCGCTTATACGCTCCGGGCCTCTCGGTCGGTGGCGTTAGGCGACGCCGAGGATGACGCAAAAGCCGCAGCATCGGCGCGAGCGGCGGCCGAACGAGCGGTATCTCTCGATTCGAACGAACCGATGGCGCATTTAGCCCTTGGCCGGGTGCATATCTTTGCCGGTGAGACGGAAATGGCAATAGGCGAAATGCGAACCGCGATTGCGATCAACCCCAACCTCGCCTGGGGTCATCACGGCCTCGGCTACGCCTACTACTATAGCGCCGGCCAAGCCGAGCAAGCCCTCCCACATTTGGATGCCGCGCTTCGGTTTAGCCCGCGCAGTCCTTTGCTCTGGTCGATACTCATAATCAAGGGTTCGGCACTTCGCGTTCTCGGCCGCAATGACGAGGCCATCGAACATTGCCGTCGGGCCTGTCAGTTCCCCGACTCGGGCTTCATGCCCCAATTGAACCTCGCTGCTGCGTTGGCGGAAGCCGGACAAAATAGCGAAGCTCGAACGGCCACCGAAAAAGCCATGCGGCTCCAACCGGCACTTTCGATCAGCTTCCTCCGCGGCCGCAGACCCGGCGGCGACGAAACCATTGCGAAGAGCTTTCTCGATAGCCTGCGGAAGGCGGGCGTGCCGGAGTAGCGTCGATGACGCGGGACTTCCGAGTCGGGTCATTAATTCCCGTCAGCAGGCGTAGTGCGTCACGCCGGGTGCTGGGAGAATGCTGACGTAAATCAGCTGAAAGCGGACATCATCGAGCCGATATCAGCTTCTAAGGGAACAGCCGAAGTCGATCTCCGCGAGCGTCACAGCCGCTAATGGCCAACAGACTCTGACATTATCCATCCGGCACTCCGGCTTTGCGGAGGCCGTCAATTAATATTTCGATGCTATCAGGATCGGTGCCAGGGAAATTCATTTTTATAAAGGCCGGTGTAAAGTCGGGCCTCCTTCGCAACAACACTTTAACCGCCCATCCGGCCTCGTCTTTTTCACCGAGATGGCCGATTGCGGAGACCAGGGCAATGTTTCCCCAAATTTGAGTTCTCGGTATATCCAAAGACTTTCTGGCCCAGTCCGCCGCCTCTTTAAATTCACCTTGAACCAAATAGCCAATCGCCGTCCACGCCATTGCCGGACCGATAAATGTATCGTTCGGCGACAAATCCCTCGCCGCATCAAGTTGTTGAACGCCTTTCGACGCCTTGCCGCTGACGACCAACGCCATGCCGAGATGTAGCAAGGATTGTGCATGGCTTGGATTGTGCTTAATGGCAATTTCGCTCGTCCGGATGGCTTCTTCGGGTTCACGGTTGAGAATTTGAATGCCCGCCAAGATCCCATAGGCGAACGAGTCCCGCTGGTCCAGTTCGACAGCCTTTTTGGCCGCTGCAAATCCAGTCTCGATCGATCCTTGACGATCATCGGTTAAGCCGAAAAGCACGTCATAGAAATGACAAAATGCAATACCGGAATAGGCTGGTGAAAATCGAGGATCGAGCGCCGTGCTGTCGGTAAAATATTTCAGCGCTTTCTCCAATTCCGGAGGCTGCCCATGCTCCCCCTGATCCCAGAGATGGGCAGCGCCTCGCTGGTATAGATCCCAGGCATCAAGACTGTCCGGCCGCTTTATGGTGGCGCGGTCCCGTTCCGCTCTGGCCAGTTCGGGCGCGATAGAGCCAACCACCGTCTGCGTAATCTCGTCCTGGACGGTGAAAATGTCCTGCAGTTCACGGTCGTAACGTTCTGCCCAAAGGTGGGTAGCCGTCTCCGCGTCGATTAATTGCCCGGTTATCCGTATGCGATCTCCGCCCCTCCGGACGCTCCCTTCCAATATGTAGCGGACACCCAATTCGCGTGCGACTTCCCGCACATCGGGCGACTTGCCTTTATAGGCGAACGTCGAATTGCGGGCGATCACGAACAGTGAGCGAAATCGGGAGAGGCTTGTGATGATATCTTCCGTCATCCCATCAGCGAAATATTCCTGCTCGGCGTCGCCAGACATATTTGCAAAGGGCAACACGGCAATCGATGGCTTGTCCGATAACGAAAGCGATTGGTCAGGCTCAGGCGCAACACTGCTTGTAAAATTCTGTGACCAAATCCAGGTCCGAACCGGCTCTTCGATATTCTTTAGAACTTTCTCACCTGCGTCCTTGAACGGAAGGTCCAACTTGCCGCGAAGCTCGCGCCGCGCGCCATCGGAAATCGCCACGCCGTCGGGCTCAGCGATTTCTTGTAATCGCGCGGCGATGTTTACGCCATCGCCGAATATATCGCCGCCCTCCACAACGATATCACCCGTATTGACACCGATCCGCAATGCGATACGCCGATCATCAGCCGAATGTGCCGACCGCTCGGGCATGGCCTCCTGAATTTCGACCGCTGCCGCGACGGCGTCCACGACGCTGGCGAACTCCGCCAGTAATCCGTCGCCCATTAGCTTGACGACCCGGCCACGACGGCGCTTCAGCACCGGTTCGACCAACTCCTTCAGGAGCCCGCGTAACGCCGCAAGCGTCCCGGCTTCGTCCGCGCCGATCAGGCGCGAATAGCCGACGACATCCGCAGCGAATATTGCCGCAAGTCTCCGCTCCACGGGCCTTCCCCAAAGGTGTCGCCAAATTGTTCCCGATGCTAATGCACAACACCAATTATGCCCAGCGTCTGTGACGCGCGACTTCCGTTATGGGCCAAAAGTCCCCGTCAACAAGCGCCGCGCCTCACGCCCGGTGCTGGGAAAAAGCGGAAGTAAACCAGCGGAAAACGAACATCACCGCGCTAACGTCGGATGTTGAGAGAACTTCGGAAGTCGATTTTCGCGAGCCTCACAGCCGCTTGTAGCCAGGGGCGGAAGTCAGCAATGGTTTTAAACTATTCAGCTACTGTCCTGGTTCCTTCGGACTAGGGCCGGTGAGCCGCCCGCTACTGCCCGAATCTGCGAAGCGACTGATCGAGTCTTCGATTGCCCCGGTATCATACCGCCGAGAAAAGTCTCCCCATTATTGAGTCGCGAGAGGCAGCACGGAGCAAACGTCGATGACGCTCAGCCCCAGTTTGTTGAAGTTGTTCCCCGGACCATGCCGAAGCGCCAACAGACAACCGCCGGGCGACATCTGCGCGTCGTTGATCCAGGCGTCGAAAATTTTTGTGACTGTCCCGTTTTGCGTGGTGAGATATACGCCGCCGATCTTTGCGCCGTGAAATGTCTCCCTTTCGGAAATCAACCGCAGCATTCCGGCTTTGCTGGGAAACTTTATCGGATTGTTCTTCGTGACCGAGTCGGCAGGTGGACAAAATTCCTCGACCTCCATACGCTCTCCGACTTTTTTCAGCCACCAATACGGGATGCATGACTGGACCTTTAACTCTCGGATATGCTTGTTGCCGATGCCGCAAGGCGAGAGGAAGTAACCGTTCTTGAAGTCATAGTAATTCACGCATTTTGGCAATACCGGTATCCATTGGATCGGCAATGGCTCGCTGTCTTTTTCCGGGTTGCTTGCGTACCGCACAGAGGACTGCTCGCCAATCAGCTTCCAACTGTCGAAGCGAAAGGTGAGAAATCCGTCGCGTCCAATTAACGGCAGCCAGCGGCTATGGTATTGTTCGGACAACCGTTTATTTTTCACCCACTGACAGGTGAAGCGGCTCCGCAGGTAGGGATTTTCCGCTCGGGACCAGCGTACCCCCCAGTCCTGCACTTGCTCCGGTCTGATAGGACGCCCCTTCACGCGAAGGCGCTGTTCGGTAAAGTCTCCTATGGGCCCAATTCGATAGGAATATTCGAAAACGTCGTCTTCGAGGGCTATTTGCCCAGTTTCATACATCACAGTTCCGCGGCCTGCGCACCAGAAATACGTACCCAGTGCGATATTACGCGGCGTTTCGTCCGAACCCGGCTGCCAGAAATATAGGTCGATCTCCTTTCTGGATTCCTTCGACCCGTTATTAACGCCAAATACCAATTCATCGTCGTTCAGCCATGCAAAGTTTTCGATTTTAAGCTGTCCCTGAGGGGTGTGAACGGCGAATTTCAATCTGCTCGACGGGATGGGATCGTCTTGTGGCACTGTTTGCTGGCGGAAATAAGTTTCTGCGCCGGCAACGATTTTTCTCTTTATACTGAGCCACTCCGATTCGGGTACGAGCCATTGCTCCTTCTTTAGTGCTTTATTTTCCTGGACCGCCCGAATCACGCCCAATCCGTGAATACAAATCCAAATCGGCGACACGTCATCGGTAAAAAGGTGAGGTCTGACTAACGCTTTCAGCCCTGCACGGCCATATTCTTCGCGATGGGATTGCCCGTAAAGGGCCACCTCGATAGCAATTTGTGGCAGCCGCGCGATACCTTTCCGGGAACTGCGGTCGGCGCATCGTAAAGCGTCGTATTGGCCCGCATTCTCGCCACGGTGAACCATTCCATGGCGTCGGCTTCATCGATCGCCATCAACCGACGAGACAACTCAAATAGAAACGATGGCGCCAGATAGTCGGCATTGTCTCGAAGCCAACGAATGACTTTGGGATCATCCTCCGGAAGCGTTTCTCGAACGACGGAGAAGAGCGTTCGTTGTTGCTCTAAGCTGGGAGCCGTTGTCAGTCTGTTAGGTAGCTCGCGCTTTGCCGTTTCCGGAGACTGAGCCTGGCTTTGCGGGAAACCTGGCGCCGGTAAGGTCAGTCCGACGATAAGGAAAATGGCCCGTGCTAAGTGTTTCATGCTTGGTCCTTAGCGTTGGCGATTATCAGAGCCGCTCCTCCGTCCGAGCTTTCCACAAAGTAAGTGGTTCTGACCCACCATTAAAATTACCGTCCGGCCATCCCGGCCTACTGCGCGACGGATGGCCCTATAGTTACGCTCAAGTCTAAACGTAACTACGGGGCCGCGGTTCGTCGAGACGACTAATTCTGCGGCATGCGATGCGGGCAGCGGCACGATCGCAGGATAGGCCGTCCAATCGGTCCCATAATCTGCCGTCGGAAACCACATGCTGACTTCCGACATGGGTCAATAGCGACCAAACTGCGGTATCGCTTGCCATGTCTGCAGTGTTAGCGTCCGGTGAACCAGCCCTGCCGCCGATGACGTTGGGCTGTTACGCTCAGACTTGAGCGTAACGCCATGGCAGGAGTTCGTCGATACGGTTGATCTTGTGATCGGCGATATGGCTGAGAACATTGGTGAGCCAAG
>JAJFJC010000063.1 GCA_021774385.1 Alphaproteobacteria bacterium | reverse complement strand
AACGCAATGTTCCGGCACTAATAGCTAACCCCTTGCCAAGCAACGGAATACCTACAGTATTCGATAACATCCCTGAAGTGCGCGCGACACTTTGCCGCAAAACCTCACCCGATTCGCTCAATTTCCCATCATCGTAGACCGTGGCACATGAAGAAATCTTAGCCACCATCGTATTTGCCGCGAACACAATTCCCACGGTGATATCGCGGCAACCCAACCTAAAAGGCATCTTATGCCGTTAAGAATCGGTTAACCCGAAAACAAGGCACCGGGACCGCCCCGCCAAATCAGCCCGCTCGGCGCGAACGTGCAAGCCTTGGGCACGGACGATTTGCGACACGGACTCTTTTTGGCCCGCTCCAAATTCAATTACGGCGGCGCCATCTGGCGCGAGGAGTTCTGGCAAAACCGCTGCGATGCGCCGTATCGCCGCCAATCCATCAGCCCCTCCGTCGAGGGCGGAGCGTGGATCAAACCGTGAGACTTCGGGCTCCAAGGCAGAGATCTCCGCGCTGGGAATATAGGGCGGATTAGCAACGACCAGTTCGAACTTTCCCTGCAATGGCTGGGTCCAATCCGAGACGATTATGACCGCGCGATCCGCCAACCCCAAGGCCGCGATATTTCGCATGGCAACAGCCGCCGCCGCCGGGCTTCGGTCGATACCTACACCCCATGCCGCCGGCAACATCGTCAAAAGCGCCGCCAGCAGACAGCCCGTACCCGTACCCAAATCGACGATTCTAATTTTGGCGGCGGAATCGGATACCACCGCGAATGCGGCTTCGACAACCGTTTCGCTATCTGGACGCGGGTCAAGCGTATCCGGCGTTACCTCGAAATCAAGACTCCAAAATTCTCGATTCCCAACAAGATGCGATACCGGTTCCCGCGCGGCGCGCCGATCAAGGAGGACTTGAAATTCATTCCGCCGGCAGACCGGTTTCTCCGGATAACCAATTATTGTGGCAATGTTTAGACCCGTGGCATGCGCCAGCAACAGGCGCGCTTCCCGCCACGGGTTTTCAATTCCCGCATCGGCCAGGCGCGCGGCGCCTTCCGCGAGGCAGGCCCGGATATCGGTCATTCCAAACTGGTCAGGCGGGCGGCCTGATCATCGGCGATCAAGGGATCAACAACCTCGTCAAGTCCTTCGCCGTTGATAATTTTATCAATTTTGTGAAGCGTCAGATTGATCCGATGGTCGGTAACGCGCCCTTGCGGAAAATTATATGTCCGTATCCGCTCCGATCGGTCACCGCTGCCGACTTGGCTACGCCGATCCGCGGCGCGCGCCGCATCGAGTTCGGCGCGCTCATGGTCATAAATACGCGCGCGTAAGATCTTCATCGCCTTCGCGCGGTTTTTATGTTGCGACTTTTCATCTTGTTGCGAAACGACGATTCCCGTCGGGATATGCGTGATGCGCACCGCGCTGTCGGTCGTGTTCACGGACTGACCACCAGGGCCGCTCGCGCGAAAAATATCGACGCGCAAATCCTTGTCATCGATCTGCACGTCGACTTCTTCCGCTTCAGGCAGAACCGCCACGGTCGCCGCGGAGGTATGGACGCGTCCGCCGGATTCCGTCGTCGGCACGCGCTGCACGCGATGAACGCCCGATTCAAACTTCAGCCGGGCAAACACGCCACGGCCCGAAATCAAGGCCGACGCCTCTTTATAGCCCCCGAGCTCCGTATCGCTTATACTCATTGGCTCGAACTTCCAGCCGCGAATATCGGCATAACGATGATACATTCGAAACAGTTCCGCCGCGAATAGCGATGCTTCGTCGCCACCCGTTCCTGCCCGAACTTCAAGGATCGCGTTCTTCGCATCCGCCGCGTCTTTCGGCAGCAGCATAACGCGAAGGTCTTGTTCCAAGGCCGGCAGCCGGCCTTTCAGTTCGCGTGTTTCAACTTCCGCCAACGCTTTCATATCCGCGTCACCTTCAGACATGAGTTCCGCGAGACCCTCTAGCTCCGATTGGAGGTCATTCAGTTCCTTGATCTTCTCAACGATCGGTGAGAGTTCCGCATATTCCATCGAGTACGCGGTAAAAACCGAAGGTTCGATATCGCCAGAGGACATCAGGGCCGCCAACTCCTCCTGACGCGCGATCAAGCTGTCGAACTTTTCTTCCAGACTCATGTCTCTTCCTTATCGTCTTGAGCGTCGAGATCGAATATTCGACGCAACAATTGTTCGGCCGAAGAAAACCCCGTACCGCGGCCGTCAGCCTTGGCTTCCGCCATGATCCGTACCGCGTTACTAGGTTCGTGAAGCAGACGGTTTATAAGCATCCGTGTTGCTTCCTCGGCGTCCATCCGTGGTTCTTCCGCGAGTAGTTGGTCCCGCGTGGTTTCGAATTTTCTACGCAGCGCGACAATTGCCGGTGTCGCTTCACGGCCCGCCAGATTTCGCTGCCAGAGGTCCACTTCCTGATCGATGATGCCCCACGCATCCCCCGCCGCCGCACCGCGTGTCGTTCGACCTTCCATAGCGACCCGTTCCAGATCGTCAAGCGTAAACAAGAACGCGCCTTCCAATGCGCCGACACTTGGTTCGATATCGCCGGGAACACCAGCATCGATTAGCAGCACGGGCCGGCGGCGTCTCTGCACAAGCGCCCCTTCCATGGCCTCGGCCGTTATGAGAACCTGCCCGGTCCCAGTTGCAGCGACGATAATTTCCGCGTCCTGCAAAGCGTCATCCAGGTTTTCAGCGGGAACGAACGAATAACCACCACGCCGCGCCGCGCCTTCCGTACGGCGCGAGGGGCCGCTCATCGATAGGTTCACGGCACCCGCCGCACGCAATTGATCGACAATGATGTCGCCCATATCACCAAGGCCGACGAGAAGTATATTCGCGGCTGACAGATCACCTTGTACATCGCGGGCAATTCTGCCCGCCGCCGAAGCGATCGATACAGGGCGATGCCCTATCTCGGTTTCAGATCGAACACGTTTCGCGGCGCCGTAGGCAGCCTGCAAAAGCGCCTCCAGCTCATCGCCCATCATCCCGCGCGCCCGCGCGAAGCGATGGCCTTCCTTCACCTGACCCAGAACTTGCGGCTCGCCGATCGTTTGACTATCCAGCGATGCCGCGACCGCGAAAATATGGCGTAACGCGGCATCATTGCAGAGGGTATAAATCTGGTCGGAACCGACAATATCCGGCTGGCCAGAAGCTCGGATAAGCAGCTCGCGAACAACGCATGCATCCTCTTCGGGCCGTACCGAAACAGCCTGTACCTCGACGCGGTCGCATGTCGAAAGAATAATTGCCTGCGCTATACCGCGCTCGGCCAGTTGGCCAAAGAACAGCGGGGCCTTCGACTCATCCAGGAAGAGCCGATCGCGCAAAACAACACTACTAGAACGATGATTCGCGCCAACGGCAAAAGGCCGCGCCCGCGCGCGCACCGTCACGAACCGCTACCGGTACGGGGCGAGAAAGTCCGGGAGGGAGGTCAGCGGCACCTCTTCCTGCTCGCCCGTATCCATATGACGCACCGTGGCTGCGTCGCGCGCCAATTCCTCATCGCCAATAATGATCGTCGCTGTCGCATTTAGTTTATTGGCCCGTTTCATTCTCCGGCTCAAATTGCCGCTATACCCCATATCAACGCGAAAACCACCCTGTCGAAGCGTCTCGGTTAAATTTAGACCAGCCCGGCTTGCCGCCTCGCCCAAGGGGACGATAACGACCGGGCGCGGCTTTGGCGATGGATCATCGCTTAGCATCGCCAACCGCTCCATGCCACCAGCCCAACCAACGCCCGGGGTTTCCTTACCGCCCATCATACCGATCAGACCGTCATAGCGGCCCCCGGCGATTACCGCCCCTTGCGCACCAAGCGCCTGCGTCGTGAATTCGAACGCCGTATGGCAATAGTAATCAAGTCCGCGAACCAGACGGGGATTAAGCGTATAAGCAATCTCCAGCGCATCCAGCCCGTCGCGGACAATCGTAAAAAAGTTGCGGCTTTCTTGATTAAGGTAGTCGTCGAATACCGGCGCATCGGAAATGATCTCTCGATCTCGCTCATTCTTTGAATCGAGTATCCGGAGCGGATTTCGCGCCAACCTCTCCTTACTGTCCGACGACAAAGCGTCGACATATTTGGTAAAATACGACACCAGCGCTTCGCGATATTGGCCGCGACTTTCCGAATCGCCAAGCGTGTTGAGTTCAAGAACCGTCGTGTCAAGAACACCAAGGTCATCCAAAACACGAGCACCGCAGGCGATCACTTCCAAATCCGCCTGCGGTTGATCGACACCGATCAATTCGATGCCAATCTGATGGAACTGGCGTAGCCGTCCTTTTTGTGGCCGTTCGTAGCGGAACATCGGTCCGCTATAAAAGAATTTTACCGGCACGCTTTGCGCCAGGCCTTCCGATATAAAGCTCCGCGCGACACCGGCCGTATTCTCCGGTCGAAGCGTTATTTCGTCTCCCCCCTTATCGACAAAGGTATACATCTCCTTCGTCACGACGTCGGAGGTATCCCCCAAGGTCCTTTTAAAAACCTGGCTGAACTCGAACATCGGCGTCGCCATTTCATCGAAGCCGTAGCGCGACGCGGCATCACGGGCGATATCAGAAACGCGGCGGTGCGCACGCATTTCGTCGGGCAATAAATCATGTGTGCCTCGAACAGGCTGAAGCGATGCCATTACTTGGACGAACCCTCGGAAGTAACGTTACGAAATTAGCCGAATAGCCGCGCGAATGTGCGCGTACCGCAAGGAATAATCAAGCGCGAGGACATACACCAGGCCATACCAAAGCAGACGAATATGATTTCTAGCGGGTTTGGGCTGCTTTTAGTGCCTCGGCATCAAGCAGCACGTCCCGTCGAACAGCCCCTTTTGGTCCGATATCGGGAATTTCAGCATTATCGACTTTTATCGACAATCCGCCCGCGTTCCCCGTAAGCATCCGTAAACCCGGTTTATCGGGAACACGGTAGCTGTCCCCCACCCGCAACACTCGCGTTAACAACGTATCACCGTTCGAATCACGGATTTCAACCCAACTATCGATCCGCGCCAGAATCGTAACGCGGGACTCGGTGTTCTCAACACCGTACTGATGCGGTTTCGTCGACGCCGAAGCAGGCGGTTCCGGCGGTAACGCTGCGACAACAGGCGAAGCGGTATCGTTCGAAGTCGATCCGCTCCCCTCCTGATCCTCAATTGGAGCAACGGCTCCTTGAGACGAATTCGTGTTTGTAGGCGTCGCCTCAGAAATCTCTGCGCCCGAAACGGAAATGGCGACAGCCGCACGCGCCCCGGTTTCCGTATCTGTCGTCGTGGAAGCAGTGTCTGGAACTACTGCCACAACCGTTGCCGACCGCGATAATTCCTGCGGCATCGGTTGGCCCCCCGACGGCACGGCGGGTTCGCTCGTGGAAGGCGGCGTTGAACCAATTTGCTTGTCGGTGAGTGCAACCGTCCTGTCGCCTTCCGGCGTTGCGGCACTCGTTTCGACAGCCGCCCCGATCTTTTGCGCGGTTTCTGAAACCGCGGATTCGGCGGATCCGACCTTCGGGATGTCGGTCTGGGATTCACTGGTTTCAGGCGGTGCTTTCGGGTCCGAAAGCGTAATTTTCGGTGTCGGCTTCGTCGCAGCGAGGTTCGGTTCCGCTGGGGTTTGAATTGGCGGGGTTTGAATTGTCGTAATTTCGGCTTCGGAACTCAATTTGGTTGCCGGGGCTTCGGGCTCGCCGGCCTTCTCGGGTGCCGGCGCCGCCGTAGTGTCAGATGGTCTTTCCTTGGTGGGAGCCTCGGCCGCGGGGGCATCCGCTACTTCCACCGTGGCCGTTTCATCGGAGCCTAAAAAGGAACGAAAGCTTTCCGGCAGCGCCGGTACAAGCTCCGCGATCTTGATATTAGTTTGGGTGAACGCCAGCCAACCACCATAAACCAGCGCTAGCGCGAGAACGGCGACGACCAAAATCGTGCCACTCGGCACTTTCCCTTCGGGAAGCGGCGAGGGAAACACGAGCCGCACGTCGTCACCCAGTTCCGCCATTTCTTCCTTGTAGCGTTCGACGATAGCGGGCCCGTCGAGGCCAAGATGGTCCGCGTAGGCACGGACAAAGCCCATCGCATAGGTCGCACCGGGAAGTCCGTCGACCTCCCCTTCCTCGATCGCCAACAGATAGGCATATCGAATCCGCAGGAATTCCGCCGTCTCTCGCAGATCGACGCCGAATTCCTCACGTTTTGTCCGCAAGAGTTCACCGACGGTCCGCGGTTCCGTATCAACGGGATTCAATTGCACGACTTCCGACTCTCCAAAAGCCGGCGCCATGGATCGAATTTTCTTTTTTAGCCCTCTCGCCATCCCGTGCACTGTCCAGGTTGAACGAACGATATTTAATCAAACCGAAAATCAATTTAGGGTTGATCAATGTTAGCTGTCAGGATTTACGCCGCGACTACAAGCCAAAACGCAAGAATACGCAGAATCCAACAGAGTGAAAATAAACTTAACTAGTTAATATACTATAAAGGCCAAATTGTATTGGCAATAACAAATCCTGATTTTCACTAGTCTTAAATCAAACGCAATGACGAAAGTAATATTAAATTTTTAAATAATTTTGGCGATGATACAACTAGTCACATCACCAATTGTTTCACTCTAACCTCTAGTATGATGTTTCTGAAGTTCGTCGCATTGAATGCGACCAACTTTGGGATCTGAATCACACTGGTTTCAACAAGTTGGTGTGCTGACCCACGCAAAATTCAATCATTGGACTTTCACGATCAGGGCGCTAATCCGCGTCCAAACCGTAGGCGGTATGCAGCGACCGCAACGCCAATTCGGTATACTCTTCGGCGATCAACACGCTAATTTTAATTTCGGACGTGGAAATCACCTGAATATTGATGCCCTTTTCCGCGAACGACTGAAACATCTGCGTTGCCACGCCGGCATGCGAACGCATACCGACACCGATAACCGAAATTTTCACCACGTCCGGATCCGTGCTGAGGGACTCGAAATTGATCGTTTCGCGGACATCCTCGAGTACCTTCACCGCCCGGTCGAAATCCGATTTTCCGACGGTGAACGTCATATCCGTCCGTTTCCCGTCCGCCGAAACATTTTGCACGATCATATCGACATTAACGCTGGCATCGGAAAGGGGGCCAAAGATACCCGCCGCGACGCCGGGCCTATCCGCGACGCTGACGAGGGTAATCTTGGCTTCATCCCGGCTATACGCGATTCCGCTTACGACTTGCTGTTCCACGATTTCATCCTCATCAACCACGAGAGTCCCAGGCAGATCCTCGAAGGTGGATCGTACCTGCATTCGAACGCCTCGATTCATCGCCAGCTCAACGGCGCGTGTCTGCAGGACTTTCGCCCCTTGCGACGCCATTTCGAGCATTTCCTCATAGGTAATTTTTTCTAGTTTCTGAGCTTTTGCGACGATCCGGGGGTCGGTGGTGTAGACCCCATCGACATCGGTGTAGATGTCGCATCGATCCGCGTCGAGCGCCGCCGCCAACGCCACCGCCGAGGTATCCGACCCACCACGACCAAGCGATGTAATTCGGCCCTGCGGCGAAATCCCCTGGAAACCCGCTACCACCGCGACAACGCCATCGGCGAACTGCCCGACCATTTTTCCCGCCTCTACTCCCGTGATACGGGCCTTGCCGTGCACATCATCGGTTTGCACGACCACTTGCCACCCAAGCCATGATCGGGCGGGAACGCCGATATTCTGTAGGGCAATGGCCATCAGGCCGCAGGTTACCTGTTCACCAGACGCGACGACGACATCGTACTCACGCGTATCATGCAGCCGGCTTATCTCATTAACTTTTCCGACAAGATCATTGGTAACGCCGGACATCGCCGACAATACGACGGCGACTTCGTTACCGCGGTCGTATTCGGCTTTTACGATAGTGGCAACATGCCGGATGCGATCGAGATCACCAACCGACGTGCCTCCGAATTTCTGTACAATTCGCGCCATGGGCTTAGGTCCGCAATTTTGGCCGATAACACCGGTTGCCCCAGCGAGGCGGCGTATCCATACTCGCATGGATTAACGGGCGCAAGAGCGCCACTCAATCCAGCGGGAGCCCTGGCCGCAATGACGGCGAGCAATAGTAGCGCGCAAGCCAATACAGTAGACGAATCCGAGGTCGCCAAATTCGCGGCGATCGCGGAAAGCTGGTGGGATTCGGAAGGCCCGTTCCGTCCGCTGCACCAACTCAACCCCACGCGGCTGCTTTACATCCGCGATCGAGTGGCGGCGCAGTTCGGCCGCGATACCACGGCTCCCAAACCATTAAATGGGCTGCGGATATTGGACATTGGCTGCGGTGGCGGCTTGCTGTGCGAACCATTATCCCGGCTAGGCGCCATCGTGGTGGGCATAGACGCCACGGACAAGAATATTCACGTGGCCGCACAGCACGCCGCGCAATCAGGCCTGGCGATCAACTATCGCAATACAACCGCGGAGGCGCTCTTCGCCGCCGGAAAACGGTTCGACGTAGTTTTAAACATGGAGGTCGTTGAGCATGTCGCGGATGTCGACGCCTTCCTCGAAGCTTCAAGCGGTCTTGTGGAAGACGGCGGCCTCATGATCGCCGCAACGCTCAATCGCACACTGAAGTCGTATGCGCTGGCCATTATCGGCGCGGAATATCTATTGCGCTGGCTCCCGCGCGGGACACATGACTGGAAACGTTTCCTTCGGCCGTCCGAACTCGCGGCGGGTCTGCGGCGGGGCGGTTTGACCGTCGAGGAATTTACCGGTGTGGTCTTCAATCCATTGAGCGGAAAATGGTCTCTCGACCCGCGGGACCTCGACGTCAATTATATCGGTGTCGCCGTGAAATCGGCTTAAAGCCTGTTAGCTATCGGTGGTTGGCACCCATGGGATTCGACCAAACTCGATTCCCTCTTCGGTGAGTTCTTCGACATCATTCTCCGACGCTTCGCCGTAAATGTTGCGATGCTCCGCTTCGCCGTAATGTATTTTACGCGCTTCTTCCGGAAACTCACCGCCGACATAGTCGCAATTTTCTTCTACCGTCTCCCGGAGCTTAACCAGCATGGTTTGCATCTTCTCAGGCGAAATATCATCGGATTTGCCACTGCCACCCCTTGCGATGCGGGGCGCCATAATCGATTTTTCGACTTTCTTGCTACCACAGGAGGGGCAAGCCACGGATTTGCGTGCGACCTGTTCCTCGAAAGCGGCGCTGTTCTGGAACCAAGCCTCGAAAACATGGTCCTTTGCGCAACGCAAATTGAATGAGATCATACCAATGCGTACCGTATAACGTTTTTACGATCCATACTTTCGAAAAGATGGCGTCTACACCACTGCGCTGCAAGGATTAAAATTCGCAAACAAATGTCGAGATCAAAAACCCATACCACACGCATCGCGCCATCGAGGTGGATCGTACGTTTTGCGAACCGGATCTCCCGGAGTGGCACGGTCCTCGATTTGGCGTGCGGCGGCGGGCGACACGGGCGGATATTCCTTGCCAAGGGACATCCCACAACGTTTCTGGACAGGGATTGTTCGGGTGTTGAGGATCTAAGCGGCGACAGCTTAGCGGAGGTAATTTCAGCAGACTTGGAATCGCACGATTCCTGGCCGCTGGCGGATCGTCGATTCAATTGCGTCGTTGTCACAAATTATCTATGGCGGCCAATTCTCCCAAGAATTATTAGCTCTATCGCCGCCGGCGGACACCTGCTCTACGAAACCTTCGCCGAAGGCAACGAAGCTTTTGGCAGACCCCGGAGACCAGATTTTATCTTGCGCAGCGGCGAACTACTCGATGCCGTGCGGGGGCATTTGGACGTGATCGCATATGAACAATGCGTTTTACAGAAACCGAGCCCACGTATCGTTCAGCACATCGCCGCACGAAGACCATAGAGCCTTACAAATTCGAAACGGTCGGCATCGTCACACGGGACCGGACCAGCGCAATTGGATTTACTCACCGGCGAGGCGAAGCATTTCCGGCGGCGCGAATTCCCGGTCGTGCCGCAGCGCGGGTACCATCGAGCGGGCTTCATCGACCTTTTCAAGGTCGAGATCGGCGACGATAACACCCGGCGTCTCACCCGCTTCCGCCAGAATTTCACCCCAGGGCGAAATAATCAGCGAATGGCCATAGGTTTTACGGCCGTCTTCGTGATCACCGCATTGGGCGGCCGCAATGACAAAACATCCTGTTTCAATCGCCCGGGCACGTAACAAAGTATGCCAATGCGCCCTACCCGTTGGCCGCGTAAACGCCGCCGGCACCGTAATTATGCGGGCCCCAGCTTGCGCCAATGTCCGATAGAGGTAGGCAAAGCGCATGTCGTAGCAAATCGTCATGCCAATTGGTCCCCAGGGTGTCGGAGCGACAACGGCGCGCTCACCGGGACGAAATTTTTTCGATTCCCTGTAGCTCTCGCCGCCCTTTAAATCGACGTCGAACATGTGAATTTTATCGTACTTCGCCGCAATGCCACCCGATGGGTCGATCAGGAAGCTTCGATTGGCCATTCGAGGGTCGTCTTCCAACTTAACGACGAGGGAACCGGCAAGCAGCCAGATGTTTAATTCGGCGGCGAGCTCGCGATACGCCGCAAGGGCGGGTTCCGACGCTTCAGGTTGGGCTTTGCCATCCGTTTGACCGGGCCGCATCTCACAAAGATTGACGACCTCCGGCATCGCGACGAATTCCGCGCCCTGCGCGTGCGCGTCGCGGACAAGGGCACTCGAAACCTCGATGTTTGGCGAAATTTCAGCCGCGGACGTCACTTGGACACAGGCAGCGCGCAAAATCATGACGCGCCGTCCAGCATCGGATCAAGCTTACCCGCCGATTCAAGCGCGAAAAGATCGTCACAGCCGCCGACATGATGACCGTCAATAAAGATTTGCGGCACGCTGGTCCGTCCACCGGCGCGCTGCATCATTTCCGCTTTTTTTGTTCGGTTCATCATCACGTTGATGTCCTCAAACGCCGCGTCCTTGCTTTGAAGAAGGCCTTTCGCCTGATGGCAAAAGCCGCAAAGCGGGCTCGAATAAATTTCAATCTTGGCCATTTTCACTCTCGAATTTTCCAAGGGCCGACTCGATAGACAGGGTATCCGTGTCGCGGCACCTTTAACAGTAAGTTGGTGTATTAATGGCGACTCCCAAGCCAGATCGCAAGTGGTTGCGCGAAATTCTCGTGAATCGACTTGCCACGAAACGGACTGGATGCCTAGTATTTTTCACCGATAACGGCGGCGGCGAGAACAACGCACCGCCTGGGTTCGCGCGGTCCCGCCAAATTCCAGAACTTGGATGACGGTTCGCCCGCGCGCCATCGGACAGGTTTGGTTTTGAGTTTTAGCGGTATGCCAAAGCGTGTCCCGCGACCATGGAGGAAGGTGTATGAAGTTTAGCTTCTCGGAAGAACAGGAAGAGTTCCGCGTATTTCTACGGCGGTTCCTGGAAGACAAATCGCCAACGACCGAAGTTCGGCGGTTGATGGAAACCGACGAAGGATATGACGAAGCGGTTTGGAAACAGTTGAGCACCGATCTCGGGCTACCCGCGGTTCATGTCCCCGAGGAATATGGCGGTCAGGGCTTCGGATTTGGAGAGCTCGGCATCGTCCTGGAAGAAATGGGCCGGGCTTTGCTTTGCGCGCCCTACTTCTCATCCGCGGTATTGGCGACGACGGCGATCTTGAATGCGGCGTCGGAAGAAGAAAAACGAACCCTGCTCCCCCCCCTCGCCGCCGGCGAGACGCGCGCAGCCTTGGCGTTTACCGAAGAAAACGGGCTTTGGGACAATAGTGGTGTCGAACTGACCGCAACCGCATCCGGTGATGGTTACCAACTCGACGGTGTGAAGAGTTACGTTCTCGATGGGCACACCGCCGATCTGATTGTTGTCCTGGCACGACAACCCGGCACGACGGGTGACGATGGTCTCTCTCTATTCACCGTCTCCGGTGATGCCGAAGGCTTGTCACGGAGGCTGCTTAAGACGACGGACCCGACGCGCAAACAGGCGCGGCTGGCATTTAAATCAGTACAGGCCGAACTTTTAGGTGAAGAAGGCCGTGCGGCCGCACCGATGGCCTTGACCCTCGACCAGGCCGCCATTTGCCTTGCCAACGAAATGGTCGGCGGGGCCGAGCGGCTACGTGAATCCGCGCTTGAATACTCGATGTTGCGTGTCCAGTTTGGCCGCGCGATCGGCTCCTTCCAAACCATGAAACACAAATTCGCGGACATGCTGCTCGAGGTTGAGCTCGCAAAATCCGCCGCCTATTACGCCGCCGCCGCGGCAGCGGAAGGCGACGAAGACATGCCCGCGCTTGCCTCCCTGGCGAAAGCCGGAGCCTCGGACGCCTACATGCAGACCGCGATCAAGACCGTCCAAACCCACGGCGGTATCGGCTTCACCTGGGACAACGACACCCATTTATGGTTCAAGCGAGCGAAAAGTTCGGAGGTCTTTTTGGGCGATCCGAGCTATCACCGCGAGCAACTCATGCAGCGCTGGGACGTTTAAGTAGAGAGGGTATGACAATGAGTGAAATGACAGACGATACCATCCGCGCGGAAGCAAGAGCTTGGCTTGAGGAGAACTGGAACACCGATCTCGGCCTGGTCGAATGGCGAGGGAAACTGATCGAGTCCGGTTGGGGCGCGCCAACCTGGCCAACGGCATGGTACGGCAAAGGTTTCTCGGACGCGCAAGGCCGGATCGTGGAGGAGGAATTCGAACGGATCGGCGCGGTTTCCGTCGCCCGCACCGGTATTCGTAACCTTGCCGCCGCGACCATCCTCGCGCATGGCACGAATTTGCATAAGGAAAAGTTCTTACGCCGGATTCTCACGGGCGAAGACACCTGGTGCCAACTGTTTAGTGAGCCTGGCAGCGGTTCCGACCTGGCGGGCGCGACGACGCGTGCGGATAAGAAAGGCAACAAATGGATCGTCAATGGCCAGAAGGTCTGGACGACCAGTGCGCATCACGCGCAATACGGCCTGCTGCTGGCGCGAACCGACTGGGACCTGCCCAAACATAAAGGCCTCAGCTATTTCATCATCGACATCGAACAGCCGGGTGTGGAAGTGGTGCCCCTGCGCCAGATGAACGGCCATGCGTCGTTCAACCAAGTCTTCTTTACCGACGCCGAAATAGAACCTGAATTCCAAGTGTCCGAGCTGGGCGATGGTTGGAGTGTCGCCACGACTACCTTGATGCACGAACGGCGCGGCGCGGACGGGCTACGCCGCTGGCAAAAGGCATCTGACCGGACAGGCCGTTGCTACACCGAAGAAGCGGAAGAAATCGCACACCAGTTGGAGCCGTATAAATGGTATCCACAGCGCGCCGGCCGGGTCGACTTGGTAATCGATCGTGCCAAGGAAACGGGCAAGAACACCGACCCCTCGGTGCGGCAGGAAATCGCCAAGCTCATGATCATGGCGAAATCCGCGGAATGGACGGCGCGCCGCGCCCGGGCAGCTCAGGAGCAGGGCCAGCCACAAGGTCCCGGAGGTTCCATCGGCAAGCTGACGTCCAGCAATGTCGCCAAGCAGGCGGCACATGTGCATACGATGATTACCGGCGCCGATGCGATGCTCACCGGCGAAGACAGCCCCATGGAAGGCGTCATCGCGGAAATCCTGGTTTCGTTTCCGGCAACATCGATTGCCGGCGGCACCGATGAAATCCAGCGGAACATCATTTCCGAACGGGTTCTGAAAATGCCAAAGGAACCCCGCACGGATACCTCAATGCCCTTCCGGGAGGTACCACGAAACGTGGTTTCCTGAATCGCCGGCCGGAAATAAACGAGAAGGAATTGCACCGTGACCTCCACGCCACGCGGCCCGCTTCAGGGCATCCGCGTCATCGACCTGACGACCGTCATGCTCGGCCCGTTCAGCACGCAGATTCTGGGTGAAATGGGCGCCGACGTCATCAAGATCGAACCGCCGGGTGGTGATATTGGCCGCTGGACCGGTGTTTCGAAAAACCCAGGCATGTCAGCGGCCTATATGATGAAAGGCCGCAACAAACGCAGCGTCGTTCTCGACTTGAAAAAGGACGAAGCAAGGGAGCCACTCAAACGGTTGGTCGAGACCGCCGACGTTTTCGTCCACAATATCCGCCCGAAAGCGGCCGCGCGGCTTGGCATCGATTACGATTCCATCGTCGGCTGGAAAGAGGATATCGTTTATGCGGCGGCGACGGGTTACGGCGAGTCAGGGCCCTATGTCGATAAGCCCGCCTATGACGATTTGATCCAAGGTGCATCTGGATTGGCGGCCCTCTTCGGCGCGGTAACCGGCACGCCACGTTACGGGCCCACGGTGCTGGCCGATAAGACGACCGGCCTGTTCCTCACCTATGCCATCACCATGGCGCTGTTCCATCGCGAACGCACCGGAGAGGGACAACGCGTCCACGTTCCGATGTATGAATCATTCTCGGCCTTCGTCATGAACGAACATATGCAGGGCCGAATGTATGAGCCCGCGGAAAGCCCGGCTGGCTATCAACGCATGCTAACGCCGCACCGCCGCCCCTTCCCGACCGCCGATGGGCATATTTGCGTGCTACCCTATAACGATAAGCACTGGGCCAAGTTTTTTGACGTCGCGGGCCGACCGGAATTGACCAAGGATCCGCGTTTCGCCGACCAGCCGTCACGATCCAAGAATATCGACGCCCTGTACGAAATCGTCGGCGGCGTCATGCAAAACCGGACGTCGGCCGCGTGGCTGGAAATTTTGGAAACGGCTGATATTCCGGTCATGCCCATGAATGAACCGGAAGACCTCTTCGACTGTCCCCACCTTTCCGCTGTCGGAATGTTCCCGCTGGTCGACCATCCGACCGAAGGGAAAATTCGCCATATCAAGGTACCGGTCAATTTCTCGAAGACACCTGGCGGCTATTACCGTCATCCCGAACAACTTGGCGCGAGCACGGACACCGTTCTGGAAGAAGTCGGCTATTCCCCTGACGATATCGCCGCGCTGCGGGAATCGGGTGCGGCCGGCAAACCGGAAGGTTAATTTCAAAGGACTTTGTTACCGTTTTCGTTTCGCAGGAAACCTTCGACAGCCTTTGCGGCGGACAGAAATCGGGCATCTTCGTTCCGATGACCAATCAATTGGATTCCAAGCGGCAAGCCCAGCGGCCCCGACCCCGCCGGTAGCGTGACCGCCGGGACATAGGTCGCCGTCCAGGGCAAATTGAAAACCGGTTTGCCGGTGCTTTCAATGCCTTCCGGCGCTTCGCCCGCCGCGCTTGGCGTCAGTAATAAATCATAATCCATCATCGCGTTGGAAAGTTGGGCACGGTACGTTTCCAATGCCGTTAGCGCCGAGCGGTAGCTGTCATAGCTACACGCAACGCCGTCGGCGACACGTCCGCTGAGGAGCCTGGAACTTAATTGGTCTTCGTGGCACAGCCGTTCGTGCAACATCACCCGTGCGAATTCGAACCCGGAGACATCCCGCATCGCCGACACCAAGTCCGGCGCCCCCTCCGGCATGGAGAAATCCGACACCCGAGCCCCGCTTCCGGACAGCGCCTCGGCGGTATCCATTATCAGCTCTTGAGTATACCCCTCGGCCTGATCCCACCATGGTGTGCGGCAAATGCCAATACGCAAGTCTGTAAGTGAAACCGGCGACAATGGTTCATAAGGAAGGACCATTACCACGTTGCGAAACAGTGCCAAATCCTCGACGGAACGCGTTATCAGACCCAACGTATCGAGCGACGGTGAATTGTCCCGAACGCCCGTCAGGCAGAAATCGCCGAAACTCGGCTTGTAACCGACCGCGCCACAGAAGGCGGCGGGCCGTATCGTCGATCCCGTGGTCTGTGTCCCGAAAGCCGCCGGCACCATGCCCGCCCCCACGACCGCGGCCGATCCACTGGATGACCCGCCTGGCGTATGCGCCGGATTATGCGGGTTGCGGGTAGGGCCGGGTTGGACATGCGCGAACTCCGCCGTCACCGTCTTGCCAAACGGAATTGCGCCCGCGGCACGGCATGCGGCAACGCAAGGGGCATCCCAATTCGGCTGGTTTCCTTGGTAAATCGAAGAACCGTGGCCGGTCGGCATATCGGCTGTATCGATAATGTCCTTCAGCGCCAAAGGGACACCTTGCAATGGTCCCTTCGCTGGAAGCCTGTCGGCGGCCCGGGCGGCATCAAGAACCAATGCCCGGTCGAAAAAGGCCCAGGCTTGTAGGGTTTTTTCTTCCGCCTCGATGCGCTCTATACAGGCCATTGCCAGCGCCTCACAGGTAAGGGTACCGGCGTCAATTTCCCGTACCGCCTCGCTTGCGGTCAAATCGGCGGGTGAGGGATTCTTCGCATTCGGATAATTATTCATGTGAACATATTTAACCCAAACTACGGATACTAATTCCGGGGTCGGATGACCCGGGCAAGGGTTAGCACATCGACACCGGCCGCGCCTCC
>JAJFJC010000062.1 GCA_021774385.1 Alphaproteobacteria bacterium | reverse complement strand
AAACAGCAAAACGGTCACCCCTGATGCGCCAACCATATTAAAACACTGGATAAATTATCATATCTTCGCTAATTCTATCCTTACTTGAGGTTGAAGTATAGGCGATTGGAATGACAGCCTTGCGCGCCCTGCCTACCGCCTGGTTATACCTCGTTCTGGTCTTCGGGGCGACTTTTGGCGTTTCGACTGAGGCACAAGCAGATTCCGACCGTTTGCGGGATGTCCTCAGAAACCTGTCGCGACAGCACGATTTTTCTATTTCCGGCATTCATCGCATAACGGAAGACGTCAAAGCCAGGCGGGCCAGTGGCCCGCTGCGCGAACGGTTGAACAAGCTTCTCAAGAGCTATAATTACGTGTTGGTTCATCGTCAATCGGGCGGTGTGGAATCCTTACTCATTGCCGGTCGAAAAGTTGCCCGCGGGGAACGCCCGCAAACGGTGGTTATCGCGACTAAGCGCCGCGGCGCGCATCATGTGGTCGAAGCGCAGTTGATTTCCAGGACCGGTTCACGTCTGACAGTGCCGTTGATCGTCGATACCGGCGCATCGACCATAGTCTTACCGCTATCCATGGCGAGCGAATTGGGTTTCGATCCAAATTCCTTGGTACCGATCGACATGCGCACGGCGAATGGGGTTGTTTCAATGTTGCGCGGTGAACTTTGGGCGGTACAAGTCGCTGACGTTCGCGTCTCAAATGTCGCGGTTACGTTCGTCGACGATGCCAAGGTCGGATTTGTGCGTCTCCTCGGTATGTCGTTTTTGAAAGGGTTCCGCGTGGTGCTGGACGACAAGAGCGCTAGGTTGATGCTTATTCGGGACGTCGAATGAGCCAGACGCAAATTAGGGATTTGGCTCGATGATCGAGATCCTCAACGACATTCTGGCGTTGCGAGAACAAGCCGCGATACTTGCCGGTGGATTGTTCTTGCTGGGTCTGGGTGGCGCTATCTTTGCGGATATGATTATTCATCGCCGACGAAGCATCGAGCTTGACGGTCGGATCGCCGGCGTCGTGAACAAGGGCGATGAGAACAATCCCATGTATTATCCCGTTATCGACTTGCTCGCGCCCGGCTTGGGTGCGCAACAGGTGACCGGAGATTCGGGGGCAGATTATTTCGACGACGCGTCAATTGGAAATACAGTCCGTGTGCTGTATCGCCCGGATGAACCCGAACTGGCTCGGATCGCCTCGAGTTCGCGGGCTATTATTGGCACGGTTTTGAGCGTATTTGGCATCGGACTGCTGACCGTATTCTTCTACGCCTACGCGGCCAGTTGGGTGAGCGCCATTATTGGCCTGGCCTATTGCTCCGGCTTGTCGTTGGCGTTTGCAAAAGCGGGTACGAAAGGCACGGTTCGTGCCGAACAGTCCCTATCGAAAGCGACCATTGATAACGACATGGTAGCGATCGAGACAATTCGTGACGCGAACGCGCGTGCCAGCCGGTTCAACAAGGTATTCTCGCCACTATTGGCGCTGGTGGGGGCATTGGTCCTGGCAGGTGGCGTATTCGTGACGGTGGACCGGGTGGATTTTATTTCCGTGGCGGAACCAGTGCAGGGCAAAATTACAGGGTTTGAGCGAAAGGGTTTTCTAGCCGGCGACACCGTTGGCTGGAGTTTATCGGTGTATCCCATATTTAGCTTTGTTACCAATGCAGGTGTAACGGTTACCGTGAGCGACGACATTGGCTCGCGCTACCCGCAATATGAGGTCGGAGAAAGCGTCGTCATTCTTTACGATCCGAACGATCCGTCGCGCGCGCGGATAGACCGGGGCTTGGCGCTATGGATCCTGCCCGGTGCGCTCGTCGCTTTCGGCCTGATCGCGTTTTTGGGCGGCGCTCTCGTGACGGTGCGCCTTCGCCGATAGTTACCAGTCGGATCCACAGGGTAGAGGCTCCGATGAAGTTCGGTGTTCCAGTCGACTCCACAGCACATAATTTCCGCGCTACGATCATGCGGATGTTTAACGCGGACAGGAGGTTTGCATGAAGCGCGGAGTGTTTGTATTTGGTGTGATTTGCGTTTTGGCAAGTTCCGCGTGGGCCGGGTTCGATGAAGGTATGGCGGCTTGGGGGCGCGGAAAGTTTGCCACGGCCTTCGCTGAATTCAAGATTCTTGCCGAACAGGGCCACGCTCAGGCTCAGAACAATTTGGGCTATATGTACGATAATGGCGAGGGTGTTGCTCAAAATGATGGAGAGGCGGAGAAATGGTACAGGAAAGCCGCCGAACAGGGGATTACGGAATCACAGAACAATCTTGGGCTCATGTTTGCCGTTGGCAGGGGGGGGCTGAAGAAAGACAATGTAAAAGCGCTTAAGTGGCTGTCCATCGCGGCTGCGAATGGGGATAGTAACGCGGAATTCAACCGTGACAGTATCTCGACTAAAATGTCACCCAAAGACATCGAAAACGCAAAAGCGCTTGCCCAGGAATGGTTGGCGGCACACTCGAAATAGGCGGCTTTGCAAGAGTAAATCGAGATAAATCGGAATCACTTTATGTGCTGTACGGGGAGACGCCATCGCGGCACCATTCAATCCAAGATCAGACAATTCCTCTACCGTTAATCTGCAAAGAGTAACCCGCTTACGACTGAACCGCACTGGGTTCGCCGGAGGCTCCAACTTTTGAGAGGATGGAGCTATGACAAGAAGAACATTGGGACGATTTTGCCTTGTAGCGGTCGGCGATTGTCTCGAGGATCGGCTGCACCGGGGAGACGCTGCGGGCGGGTTGGTTCGGCCGGGCGAGATCAGGATCTTCGACGACCGAGGAACGGGACCCTCTCAAGGCTCTGGTGCGCGAAAACCGAGAGCTGCGCCAGGCCAATGAGATTCCGCGTAAGGTGTCGGCGTATTTTGCACCTTTGGCGTGAGGTCTCGGCATTGGCCATGGTCGATGAGGGGCCTGCCAGGAACCGAGAGTTCGTTGATACTACAGGGCGGTTCGCGATAGAGTGTTGTGGCAATGAAAATACACTTTGCCGCCGTCCTCATCGCCGCCGCCGCGCCAGCCCTCGCTGGGGAGTGGATCTCGACCGATACCGGATGCCATGTGTGGAACGAAAACCCGATTCCTGGCGAGACGATTACATGGACCGGGAAGTGTGTCGCGGGAAAGGTTAGTGGCCGCGGTGTTGGCGTTTGGACATATAGCAGGAACGACGAAATAAAAACGCATCGATATGAAGGCGAGACCGCCGGCGGGAAAAGGCACGGCAAGGGCGTCATGGATTATGCCAGCGGTAGTCGCTACGAGGGCAATTGGGTGGATGATCGCGCACACGGTAAGGGGATTTATACGCTGCGGAACGAAACCCGCTATCAGGGCGAATTCTCGGCGGGAAAAATGCGCGGTCGGGGTGTTAAAACTTGGCCTAGCGGTGCCCGGTATGAAGGGGCCTTCGTCAACGGTGACAGACAGGGGTTCGGCGTATTTATTGGCGCCAATAATCAACGTTGCGAAGGTACGTGGCAGCACGACAAAATGACGGGAAGCGGTGAGAGTTGGGATGCGGATGCGAAGCGGTGGGTATCCTGTCGTCTTGACGGCGAGGTCGTCAAATTATCCAAGTAAGTTCATGGTCAAACAAAAGTTTCGCTCGTTCGAAGGTTGCGGCGTCGCGATAGCCATGCGGTGTCAAAGAATCAAATAAACGGCATTTCCAAATGGCATTCATGCAGCGCAGTAGTGAAAGTAGCACAATACTGTTTCGAGACCGACTCCATTCCGTGGGATTAAGTCCGAAGACGCTTTCCTATTTTCTCGTCTCGCTGAAAACCAGTAAGGCTCTGCCGACTCGTAAAATTAGGCAAATCGAGAGGATACTAAAAGCCAGTCCGGATCTACAGAATTTGGATGATTTGTCGAGTGCCGACCAAATGTTCATCGAAAACCTAGTCGAAGAAAATTTTTTAGATCATAAAATAAATGATAGTAAAAAATTAAACATCATTGGAATTATTGTAAACGCAAGAAGAGTAATTTTCTCTATTTTAGGTATAGTATGTATTTATGTTTTGGCTAATGCCTTGGTTTCTGGAAAGTCATCCGTTTCTTATTTTTCAGACAATCCGTATTACGGACTAATTGCCGTACTTGTTCTATTGTGTGTTCTATTTTTACTGGAAGGAACGCAAATAAGTATCGCTACGCTGCGATTAAAAGACATTGATTTGGTCGCGGGAATAAAACCATCGGTAAAAGCGCTGCATGCGAAGTACAGGTCGGAGGAGAATGTACAGGATTATCTGGCGGGACGTCAGTTATGTACGATCATAACGGTTTTTTTTATTAGTCGAATTTGTTCCTTTCCCGAAATTCAAATAATTCCTGGGACGGAAATTGAAATACCGGAACTATTGTCGCCTTGGTTTTCGGTTTTATTTTTTGATTTTGGAATTCTAGCGGCGTTGGTGGCGCTGTGGCTTGGCCAATTGGCACCCCAATTTTGGGCCAATAAGCAACCCGTACGATTTCTTTCCCTTCCAATCGCAAATCTGACCGTGCGCCTTTCGCATGCCTTTGAATCGATTGGGATCACCGATTTGGGGTATTCCCTAACCGCTGGTATCGAGCCAGAAAAATCGATTCCCACTTCCACGAGAGAAAAATTCAATTTGTATGACCTTTCGAATGGCTACGCCGCCACGGGTTTGACGATGCGCTGGCAAATTTCGGAGAAGGCTATCCTAGAAACTATGCAGGAAGAATTCAGTTTTAGCCGGTCGGGAATAGCGACATTTTCCATAACGGAAGAAATACAAAATGATGTCATTCGCCGTGATACTGAGTTTCAGTTGGTTCGAAACGGAACCCGTTCGCCCTGTGAGGTTGAGGTGAGCGAAGCGCAGACGGTGGGTGGAAATTCTTTTCTCAAATACGCTGTGCACCCTCGGCATGCCTCATTTCAAGATGGTGATGTCATGCATAAAACACTGACCATGACGATGGCGGGTGACTCCCTGCAATCGAGCCGCTTCCATCTGAGTAGACCGGTCCGTTATCTCCTGATTTCGTTGGAAGTTCCAAACGAAATAGCCATTGGACAGCCTCGTCTCCAATCGCTGGACGAACATCATGCCGACCCCGCCCATGATTTCGCCGAAATGCATGCGCTGGAGAAAATGTCGGAAACCGATGCCGTGACAACTTATGGATATTTTCGGCCATTCCCCAATACGGACCTGTCCTACGCGCTTTTATGGGGCCGCATTGATTGAGTGTGGTCTTCGGCTGAGGCTGTGCGACCTTGATTGTTGTGAATACCAGTCGCAATTGTTCCCGTAAGGCCTGTTGCTTCTGCATTATTGATATGGGTCAAGGACGGTTTGTCTGGCAATACCTAGTGTGAGTTGCAAGAGCAGCGAGCGTTATCAATCCAATAGATCGGCATCAGTTTCAACAAGAATTGTCGTCTGGTCTATTGGGCACTAGGTAGTCCCCAATTGCGATATTCATCAATTCATACCCAGCCGTTTCGCTTCGCTGGTGTTGTCCTTCTCGCCACATTGTTGGCAATTTTTTGGGTACATCCGGCGATAGCCAAGTCGAAACTCAATCGGTTTCTGGCGGTGACGCCTCCCGCCGAAATGGTCGATGGCGCGAACGGCTATGGTGAAATGCAGGGTTCACCGCCGCTCGTTCCTATTCTTAAAGATAGGAAAACCATCGGCTATGCCTTTCTGAATACCGACATCGTTTCCGCGACTGGTTATTCGGGGAAACCAATTCATATTTTGATCGCACTGGATACCGCTGGCCGTATCCAGCAAGCGAAGCTGGTCAAGCATTCGGAACCGATCGTTCTGATCGGCATTCCCGAGAAGCGTATTGTCGAGTTCATGAACCGATATCGTGGGATCGGCGTTTCGGACATCGTAAATAAAAAAGACGATGCGCATACCGTCGACATGATTAGCGGTGCGACCGTGACGGTTCTGGTCATCGAGGACAGTATTTTTCGGTCGGCGGTAAAAGTGGCGCGGCGGCTTGGATTAGCCGGACTGAAACGGCAAACAACAACGGCCCGAGTGTCTCGAAAAATTGACATGTCCGTCACCGGCAGGGCCGACTGGGAGACCTTGCTTGGCGACGGCGCGGTTCGAAAATGGCGGCTGACGGTTGGGGAGATCAACCGGGCGTTCAGAGAAACCGGCAACTCAAAGGCGGCATCACGGCCGGAGCCCGGGCTCGATAGCGCGCCATTCATTGATCTCTATCTGGCGCCGGCCAACGTGCCGGTAATCGGTGAAAGTCTACTCGGACCCGCCGAATACGAACTCCTTGTCGACCGCCTTAAACCAGATCAGGCAGCCTTTCTGCTTTTCAGTAACGGGCGTTATTCGTTCAAGGGGTCGGGATATGTGCGCGGCGGCTTGTTTGAACGTTTCCAGATCATCCAAAACGAAACGAGTTACCGGTTTCGAGACAAGAACCATAAGCGTATCGGCGAGATGCTCGCTGAAGGGGCGCCAAAATTCAAGGCAATCGGGCTCTTCGTCATGCCCGAGAAAGCTTCCTTCGATCCAGCGGCACCATGGCGCCTGCAATTGCTGGTTCAAAGAGCAATTGGTCCGATAAAAAAGTCCTTCATCAGCTTTGAGACCACCTACAAGCTTCCTGACAAATTCATAAAGCAAGAAGCGCCTTCGGCCTCGGCGAGGCCGACGACGCCCGCAACACCGGAATTGGCCGCCGCCTCTCCCCTATGGCAGCGCATTTGGAAAACCCGTATCCAGGACGTCGCGATACTCGGCATCGCGCTGGTCATTTTGACGGGGGCCTTCTTTTTTCAAAACTACTTGGTGTTAAGCCCCAAACGAACGGAGATCTTTCGCGTCTCGTTTTTGGTTTTTGCGGTTGGGTTTATTGGGTTTTATGCGCAAGCCCAGCTGTCGGTCGTTAACATTTTTACGTTTGCCAATGCGCTATTGTCCGGCTTCCGGTGGGAATATTTTCTAATGGAGCCAATGGTTTTCGTTCAATGGTGTGCCGTTGCGGTTGCGCTATTGTTCTGGGGGCGTGGTGGCTATTGCGGCTGGCTCTGCCCATTCGGCGCTTTGCAGGAACTTTTGAACAAGTTGGCGAAACTTTGCAGAGTTCCTCAAGTCAGCATTCCTTGGCCCGTTCATGAGCGCGCTTGGCCCATCAAGTACATTTTGTTCCTAGGGTTGTTCGGGCTTTCAATCTACTCGCTTGCCTTTGCCGAGAAGTTGGCCGAAGTCGAACCCTTCAAAACCGCCATCGTACTTAAATTCGCCCGGGAATGGCCTTGGGTCGTCTATGCCGCGACCTTGCTGTTCATCGGACTTTTCATCGAGCGCTTTTTCTGTCGATACATTTGTCCCTTGGGCGCCGCCTTAGCCATTCCGGGCCGTCTGCGCATGTTTGATTGGCTGAAGCGATACCGAGAATGCGGCTCACCCTGCCAGCGTTGCGCCACGGAATGCATGGTCCAAGCCATTCATCCAGAGGGGCACATCAATCCGAACGAATGTCTCTACTGCCTGCATTGTCAGACGCTTTATTCCGACGATCAGCGCTGTCCCGTCATGATTGCCAAGCGGGAACGCCGGGAACGCCGCCAACGACTTAGTTCCCCATCGATGCGCGGCAAAGGGCACGCGCCGACGCCGACTCAGGGGGGCAATGCTTCGACATCTACGTGAAGAATTTGAACGAATTTTCCAATCGAAAGAATAGGAGATAGAAGATGACCAACTCGAAAAAAGGTACTTCCGAAGTTACCCGGCGCGACCTCTTGGGTGGCACTGCGAAGGTAGCAGCCCTGGCTGGCATAGGCGCGGCCGGCACGGCAACCGGCTTGGCGGGGGGTACGCTGATTTCGTCACCGGCTCATGCCGCATCGGGCGCCAACGCTCACGTCGCGCCGGGCGAACTGGATGAGTATTACGGTATTTGGTCGTCCGGCCAGGCGGGCGAAGTCCGTATTCTCGGTGTTCCGTCCATGCGGGAGTTAATGCGTATTCCCGTATTCAACCGCTGCTCCGCGAGCGGCTGGGGGCAGACCAATGAGAGCAAAAAAATTATGACGGAAGGCATGCTCCCGCAGACTCAAAAATTCTTGGAAAGCCGGGGCGGTGTGTACCTCAACGGTGATGCTCACCATCCGCATATGTCGTTCACCGATGGCACTTATGACGGCCGCTATATTTTTATCAACGACAAGGCGAACACCCGGGTAGCCCGTATCCGCTGCGATATTATGAAGGTGGATAAAATGATCGAGGTGCCCAACGCCGCCGATATCCACGGCTTACGGCCTCAGAAATTCCCGCGCACGGGCTATGTATTCGCGAATGGCGAACACCGCATTCCAATCCCTAACGATGGGATGGTGCTCGATGAGCCGAACAAATATCACGCTATTTTCTCGGCGATCGACGGCGACACGATGAAAGTCGCCTGGCAGGTCATCGTTGATGGCAATCTGGACAACGTGGATGCCGATTACCAAGGCAAATACGCGGTCTCCAGCTGTTACAATTCGGAAGGCGGTGTAACCCTGGCGGAAATGACATCCAGCGAACAGGACTGGGCGGTCATTTTCGATCTTGCCGCAATCGAGAACGGCGTAAAGAGCGGTGATTTCAAGACCTTCGACGGGGGAGTTCCTGTCCTCGACGGCCGCAAGGGTTCGCGTTATACGCGCTACGTACCAATTTCCAACAGTCCGCACGGCGTCAACGCAGCCCCGGACAAGAAACACATCGTCATCAACGGGAAGCTGTCACCGACGGTAACCGTCTTGGATGTGACCAGGTTCCCGGACTTATTCGCCGATAAGATCAAGGCGCGGGATACTGTCGTCGCAGAACCGGAACTGGGCTTGGGACCGCTTCATACGGCCTTCGATGGCAAAGGTAACGCCTTCACGACGTTGTTCCTTGATAGTCAGGTCGCGAAATGGAATGTCAATATGGCGATACGGGCCTATGCCGGAGAGAAGGTCAATCCGATCCTCGACAAGGTCGATGTCCATTATCAACCGGGTCATAACCACACCTCGATGGGTGAAACTTCCGAGGCCGATGGGAAATGGCTGGTCTCCATGAATAAATTTTCAAAGGACCGATACATCAACGTTGGTCCACTGAAGCCCGAAAACGAACAGCTCATCGATATTTCCGGCGATAAAATGAAAGTTGTCCATGATGGTCCGACATTTGCCGAGCCGCATGACTGTATCATCGTGCATCGATCCAAGATCAACCCGGTGCATGTCTACGACCGCAAAGACCCGACCTTCGCCGACACCATTGAGATGGCGAAAAAAGATGGCGTCGACCCCGAGGACGCGGAACACGTCATCCGCGACGGCAACAAGGTGCGTGTGTATATCACGTCCGTCGCGCCAGAATTCTCCTTGGAAAAGTTCGAAGTAAAACAAGGAGACGAGGTAACCGTCGTCGTCACGAACATGGATGATGTTCAAGACCTGACGCACGGCTTTACTCTCGCCAACTATGGTATTGCCTTCGAAGTCGGTCCACAGCAGACACAGTCGGCGACCTTTGTCGCGGACCGGCCGGGCGTTCACTGGTTCTACTGCCAGTGGTTCTGCCACGCGCTTCATATGGAGATGCGGGGTCGCATGTTTGTCACGCCCCGGAGCGCGTGACGCTAACGAACAGGCGTAGGAAGCGGACGAATGAAAGGATATCCGGTGTTCCGGATCATAATGATCGTCGGGAGCATTTTGCTCCCGGCGCCGGTCCTGTCCGCTTCGGTTCTCGAAGTCCCGGCCCAAGGCGGTGATCTTAAAAATATCGTGGGCATGGCCAAGGCCGGGACTATCGTTCGCTTGAAACCCGGCGTGCATCAAGGACCAATTGTGCTTTCCCGTCGAATCGTTCTGCAAGGAATGCCGGGCGCCGTTATCGATGCCGGTGGTGCCAGTCGGGCACTGACGGTCTCGGCGCCGGGAACTGTCGTGCGCGGGATCACCGTTCGCGCGACTGGCCGATCTCTGGCTACCGAGGACACCGGGATATTCGTCACCGAGGAGGCAAACGGCGCGGTTATCGAAAACAATACAATCCGCGATTCCCTGATTGGGATTTATCTAAAAGGTCCGAAGGATGTCCGCGTGAAGGGCAATAAAATTTTTGGGCTCACCGATATGCGTGTTAATGAGCGAGGAAATGGCATTCAGATCTGGCGTTCCTCAGGTTCGCTTATCGAACAAAATGAAATTCGAAACGGGCGGGATGGAATCTTTGTTACGACCAGTCGGCGCAACGTGTTCCGAGGCAATTATTTCGAGGGAACGCGAATTGCCGTCCATTATATGTACACCAACGACAGTGAGGTTTCGGAAAATCGATCGGTAAACAATCACGTCGGCTATGCGCTCATGTATTCGAAGAAACTTATCGTTCGGCGCAATGTTTCGGAGAACGATCGCGACCACGGCATTCTTCTCAACTACGCCAACCGCTCCTTGTTCGAAGGTAACCTCGTGCGCAACGGGAAAACAAAGTGTGTTTTTATTTACAACTCGTCCAAAAATGAATTCCGACGGAACCATTTTGAAAATTGCGCGGTTGGTATTCACTTTACCGCAGGGTCGGAACGAAACAGGTTTACAGAGAATGCATTTGTCGGAAATCGTCATCAGGTAAAATATGTCGGCACTGGATGGCTGGACTGGTCGGTCAAAGGGCGCGGCAACTACTGGAGCGACAATCCCGCGTTCGACCTGGATGGCGATGGTATATCCGATACGGCCTATAAGCCTAATGACCTCGTCGATGAAGTGTTATGGGCATACCCGGTCGCCAAACTGTTGATAAACAGCCCTGCCGCGCGCACGTTGCGCTGGGCACAACGCCGATTTCCGGCTCTCTATCCTGGCGGCGTTGTAGATAGCGCCCCGCTTATGAAGTCGCCGGCATTACCGGTGCCGGCAAATCAGGAAACAGCCAGGTGACGGACAACTTAACAGTCCAATGCCGCGGACTTTCAAAACGCTACGGCGAGCATACTGTTGTTGACGGTGTGACTTTTGATGCCAGCGCCGGAGAATGTCTGGCTTTGGTCGGCCACAACGGCGCCGGCAAAACAACACTCATGAAACTCATGCTTGGGCTTGCGCGTGCAAACAGTGGCGATGTGCAAATTTTCGGCAACAACCCCGGTGAAGCACGCCGTCATGGGGGCATTGGGTTTCTTCCGGAATCGGTCATGTTCGAAGCAACGATGTCGGGCCGCGAGACGATCGCCTTTTTTGCCCGTTTAAAGGGCATCCCCGTTCGCGAAGGCTACGCGTTGCTCGAAACGGTTGGTCTGGAAGAGGCCGCAAGGCAGCGTGTAAAAACATACTCCAAGGGTATGCGTCAGCGCCTCGGTTTGGCTCAAGCATTGTTGGGCGCCCCGCAATTGCTGTTGCTGGATGAGCCAACAACGGGACTTGACCCCGCGTTGCGGCGGAGCTTTTACGACATCGTCCGCGCGCGTTGCCATGACGGTGCCACCGTGATCCTTTCATCGCATATTCTTACCGAGTTGGAAGCACGCACGGACCGCATCGCGATAATGAACCACGGAAAACTCGTTGCTTGCGATACGCTCGACGTTTTGCGGCGCGAGGCTGGTTTGGCCCTGAATATCCGGCTCAAAGTCAAACCGGGCACAGCCAGTGTGGTTGCCGAGAAACTCGCCGGGTCGGCCAATTTATCAAAAGTCAACGACCAGCAAATTCATCTCACTTGCGATCTTGGCGACAAGCTGAAGGTTCTTAACGATATTACGACGCTGGGCTCCGAGATCCACGATGTGGAAATTTTGCCTCCCACCTTCGACGAGGTCTATGGCTATTTTCATAACAGGGAGAGCCAGCAATGACCCCGGTGGTTATCATCGCCCGGAAGGAATTCCAACGGTGTGTCCGCAACCGATGGATCGTAGCCACCACGCTTTTAATGCTTGCGCTTTCGATGTCGCTGGCCTTGCTAGGCAGCGCGCCGATGGGAACCGTCGCGACTGGACGGCTCAGCATTACCATCGTCTCGTTGTCCAGCTTGACGATATTCCTCGTACCATTGATCGCACTCATGCTGTCCTTCGATACGGTCGTTGGCGATACCGAGAATGGGACCCTATTCCTGCTGCTAACCTATCCCGTGCAGCGGTGGCAAATCATTGCCGGTAAATTCGTGGGACATACGGCGGTTTTGTCTCTGGCGACAATCATTGGCTACGGTACAGCCGGGCTCGCGGTCGGCTTAATGGCGGAAGGGACGGGTATCGATGCTTGGACCGCCTTCGCCACGATGAGCGGTTCTTCCGTATTACTCGGTATGGCCTTTCTGGCGATCGGTTGTTTGATCAGTGTTCTGGTAAAAGAACGGGGTACCGCCGCAGGTCTCGCTGTCGCCATGTGGCTAATTTTCGTACTGCTCTTCGACATGGGCCTATTGGGGCTTTTAGTTGCGGACAAAGGCGCCACGTTGAAAGCTGGCACCGTTACCGCATTGATGATGCTCAATCCGGCGGATGTTTATCGAATGCTCAATTTGACCGGGAGTTCGGAGATCGCCGCATTATCCGGAATGGCGACAGTGGGAAAGGCTGGCCAGGTTTCGCAGCAGTTATTGGCCGCGATTCTCGTCGCGTGGTCGGTTATTCCCTTGACGCTCGCCATGCTGGTTTTCAGAAGGAGAGAGCTATGAAGCTTTCCTTGGCGGTTTTACTGGCAGCCTTGAGCGTGGCCGCGTGTGATGACGCCCAAGTTGCGGAAGCCCGGCCACCGCAAGAACCAACGCAGAATGCCACCGGATATTACTGCAAAATGACCGTTGTGGAGCATGCCGGACCGAAAGGGCACATCTTCCTGAACGGCGAAGAAGAACCATTGTGGTTTTCGTCCGTGCGCGACACGATCGCCTTTACCATGCTTCCCGAGGAATCAAAGGATATCGCCGCCGTATATGTGAACGATATGGCGCGCGCCAAGAATTGGGATTCACCAGAAGCTGGAACCTGGATGAGGGCGAAGGATGCGGTCTACGTTATTGGTTCGAACCGGCGTGGCGGCATGGGGGCACCGGAAGCGGTACCGTTCGGCGATGCCGGTCGCGCGGGTGAATTTGTCGGCAAATATGGTGGCCAGGTGGTCTCATTTTCGGAAATTCCTCGTGATTTTATTCTCAGCGACCCTAATGAAGCGCCACCTCAGCAAAGCGATATGAAGCACAAGGACAACGCCGCGACGATGAAACATGGCCATCATGGGATGGAGAAATCGAAATGATTGCGCCAATGAAACGGCGCCGTTTCATTGCGATCTCGGCGGCAAGCCTCGCCTCGCTCTCTGGTGCCGCATATGGCGCGGCGATACCCGCGCATCGTTGGAGAGGTGTCGCGTTTGGCGCGGATGCTGAAATTTTGCTTCGCGCCGAAGATAGTGAGCGGGCCAGAGATCTAATCGCGGCAAGTCTTGCCGAGGTGCGGCGGCTAGAGAGAATTTTCAGCCTTTATCAGGCGGATTCTGCTGTTTCACAATTGAACGCCGAAGGCCGCTTGATGGATCCGCCGCTGGAACTTGTGGAAGTGCTGTCCAGAGCCATCGAGATCTCGGAAATGACGGACGGTGCTTTCGATGTCACGGTGCAACCGCTTTGGCGGTTGTACGCAGACCACTTTTCTGTTGTTGGCGCGGATGCTCGGGGGCCGGCCGAGACAGCAATTCGGTCGGTGATGCGTCTGGTGGATTATAGGTACTTACAAGTCGGTATGAATGAGATTGCGCTGACCCGTCCGAGCATGGCGGTCACGCTCAACGGCATTGCTCAGGGCTATATCACCGATTGCATCGCGGGATTACTGCGCCGGGCAGGAATGTCGAACGTTCTCGTCAATATGGGCGAGATCCGCGCACTTGGAAGACATTCGATCGCACGGCCGTGGCGCATTGGACTCGACCGTGACGACACTTCGGCAAACGCACCGAAAAAAATCGATCTCAAAGACGGTGCCGTTGCCACTTCCGCTGGGACTGGCTTCGTTTTTGATGCCGCCGGTCGTCATCATCATCTGTTTGATCCGGTGACCGGGAAGAGCGCGAAACGCTGGAGGCAAGTTTCCGTAGTCGCCAACAACGCAACAACCGCAGACGCATTCTCAACGGCATTCTCAGCGCTAGGCGCGGCCTCTATTAAGCGGGTCACGCAAGAAAACGATATCGAAGTCCAAATTCTTGATCATTCAGGATCCCCGCTTCGCCTGACGAAGGTTTAAGACAGTGCGCATACGGTTTCCTCACCGCGTTCCATTTTCCGCAGAGCGCGTTTAATCTTGCCCTTGGTGGGTTGTTATATCGTTAGCGTCCGGTGAACCAGCCCTGCCGCCGATGACGTTGGGCTGTTACGCTCAGACTTGAGCGTAACGCCATGGCAGGAGTTCGTCGATACGGTTGATCTTGTGATCGGCGATATGGCTGAGAACATTGGTGAGCCAAG
>JAJFJC010000061.1 GCA_021774385.1 Alphaproteobacteria bacterium | reverse complement strand
CGCACACGCGCCCGCCGCGACCCGCATCGCCGTTTCCCGCGCCGAAGAACGACCGCCGCCGCGATAGTCGCGAATTCCGTATATTTTCCAATAGGTATAGTCCGCATGCCCTGGTCTGAACTTGTCCTTGATTTCACCATAGTCCCTGGAGCGTTGGTCCATGTTCTCGATGACAAGGCTTACCGGTGTGCCGGTTGTAACGCCCTCGAATACGCCAGACAGAATGCGGACGGCGTCCGGCTCCCGCCGCTGCGTGGTAAATCGCGACTGTCCGGGACGTCGTTGGTCGAGGAAGAGCTGAATCTCCGCCTCGTCGATTGGCAATCTCGGCGGCACGCCATCGATTACGCATCCGATTGCCGCGCCATGGCTTTCGCCCCAGGTGGTGACGCGAAATAAGTGGCCGAAGCTATTCGACGACATAATTCTGTCCGGCTGTTAAGACTTGGCCTTGATCCCCGCCAACAATTCGGAGACCTCCTCCGCCGCGTCGACGGCGACCATGCCGACAGTGTTATAACCACAATCAACATGATGAATCTCACCCGTGACGCCGGCGCTCAAATCACTCAAAAGGTATAAACCAGAGCCGCCAACCTCGTCGATGCTGACATTGCGCCGCAACGGTGAATTCAACTCGTTCCATTTCAAAATATAGCGGAAATCGCCAATTCCCGATGCCGCCAACGTTTTCACGGGGCCCGCGGAGATCGCGTTCACACGAATATTCTGGTCACCGAGGTCGACGGCCAGGTACCGGACACTCGCTTCCAACGCCGCCTTGGCAACACCCATGACGTTGTAATGTGGCATTACGCGCTCAGCACCGTAATATGTCAGGGTTAACAGGCTTCCTCCGTTGCGCATTAACGGCACGGCACGCTGCGCGATCGCCGTCAGCGAATAACAGGATATGTCCAGCGTGCGATTAAAATTTTCGCGCGAGGTGTTGATGTATTTTCCCTTTAATTCCTCTTTGTCCGAAAAGGCTATGGCATGAACGACGAAATCGAGCTCGCCCCAGGCTTCGGACAAAGTGTTGAAGGTTGAATCGACGCTGGCATCGTCCGTAACGTCACAGGGCATGACATGCGACGAACCGACTGATTCCGCAAGAGGCCGCACGCGTTTTTCCAACGCATCACCCTGAAATGTAAAAGCCAGTTCCGCGCCATGCGCCGCGGCGGTCCGCGCAATTCCCCAAGCAAGCGAACGGTCGTTCGCGACGCCCATGATGAGACCTCGCTTACCTGCCATAATTGACGTCGCCTCGGTCATTCCCTCCCCTTCCGTGCATTGTCGCCGCGCGTCATCCTATCAACACTCGGCGCTTGCGTCCAAAGTAAGCTGGCCAAATCACCTCGTAATTCGACCATGCATCATCATCACTCAAAGCCTGCTTTCTTGCGGACGTCATAGTCGCCCTGTTTCGTCCAAGAACGCACGAAATCCTTTAATTTGGTATCTACTTTTTCCGGTAATTGGATCATAAGGCGCGCAAACTCATCACCTTTCCGCGTTCCTTTCGAAATGCCCTGCCCCTTCAACCGCAGAATCCGACCACTGCTGGACCCAGCGGGAATTTTTACCGCCAGCGTTCCGTTCACGGTCGGAATGTTAACCTTCGCGCCAAGTACCGCCTCCGACAAAGTTATCGGAACGTCGATTCGAATATCCAACTCATCACGAACAAAAAACGGATGTGGATCGATTTGCACTTCAACGAAGGCATCGCCGTTTGGACCGCCACCAGAACCCGGCATTCCGCGTCCCTTCAAACGCAGACTGTCGCCGTCGCTTGTCGCGGGGGGAATGTTGACGTCAACGGTTGCGCCGTCATGCAAACGAACCCTTTGCACACCGCCACGTGCGGCCTCCAAAAACGGAACACGGACCGAATATGTAACGCTTTTGCCTCTGCTTTGGCGGGGACGGCGGCGGCGGCCGAACAAATCCGCAACGAGATCCTCGAAATCGGCGTTGCCGGCCCCCCCACCTTGATGAGTGCGATGAAACATGCCGTCCATGCGCGGTGAACCATCCGCATTAATCTCGCCACGATCGAATTGTCCTCGCTTTTCGTCATCCGACAGCATTTCGTAGGCCGCCGTGATTTCCTTGAAGCGTTGCTCAACGATCGTATCTCCGGGATTCACATCCGGATGGAGTTCTTTCGCAAGGGCATGGTACGCCGATTTGATTTCGTCTGGCGACGCGGATTGCGGCACACCTAATACTTCATACGGGTTTTTCATCACTCAGAAACACATCCGTGAATGTTTGCCTTGAGAGATATTATTGAACGATCTTCCAGCTGCCGTCCGGCTGCCGGCAGGCCCTGCCAAACGCCTGCTCGGACCTGCCATCAACAGTGATGGTCTGCTGATATTCGCGACAATATTGCCCCGAATTTTCCTGAATAGCCGGTTTCGGCACGATTGTGCCCGAATTTCCGCTATCCGGGTTCTGCCATGCGACCGTTTGCCCGGAAGGAGCGGTTTCCAAGGCGCGCTGTGTGGAATTCTGCATGGCGGCCTTATCAGCGCTATCGAGCGATTTGCCAATTTCGCTGCCGACAAAGGCACCCGCCAGCGCGCCGACCGCAACCGCGACGAGCTGCCCTTTACCGGACCCTATTTGCGAACCGGCTAACGCACCCAGACCGGCGCCCAACAAGGTGCCCCCAGTCTGTTTTTGGCCTTGGTTACCAGCGCAAGCACCTAATATAAGGGCAATTGCAAAGATAGAAGCGATCTTTTTCATCACGGCACCTCTAAACTAAAGTGTAATCCTACGGTCAAACCCATCCGCATTAACGACTCTAGGCTTTCGCAACATCGGTACGGGCAATAAACTGCGCTCGAGGCGATATCGACGAAACCATTCGCCATCTCTAAAAACAACTCTCGCGACCTATATATTTACTAACGATGCCAAATACAAACCTGGATCATCCATTCGCGCTATTTCGGGAATGGTATAGAGAAGCGGAGAAGCGTGAAGTCGACGTCCCATCGGCAATGTCCGTGTCGACGGTTGACGCGCGCGGCAAGCCATCCTCGCGCATGGTTTTGTTAAAAGACTTCGATACAAATGGTTTCGTCTTCTATACCAATTTGGAAAGCCGCAAGGGCGCAGAAATCACTGAAAATACTCATGTCGCGCTTCTTTTCCACTGGAAATCACTGAAACGGCAGGTCCGTATCGAAGGCATTGCGGCCTTGGTCGACGACGAACAAGCCGATGCTTATTTCGCTTCGCGTGACAGGGGCAGTCAAATTGGAGCCTGGGCAAGCAAACAGTCGTACCCGATGGAAGGCCGTCACGATCTAGAAAAACAAATTGCGCGCCACACGGCGAAATTTGGGCTACGAAAAATACCGCGCCCCGCCTTCTGGTCAGGCTATCGCGTCACACCAGAATATATTGAATTCTGGAACGACGGACGGTTCCGGCTCCATGAACGTGAGACATACACGCGCCATGCCGACGGCTGGCAAACGGAACGATTATTCCCATGACGGTTGCCGGCAGCTCTCAAGAAACCACGAAACACGCGCCCAATTCCGCGCGATTGATGCGTTGGGCGACATACGCATCAGTAACCGTTGCGTCGATTTTGATTCTGGCCAAACTTTTTGCCTGGTCGCTTACGGGGTCGGTGGCGATGTTGTCGACCTTGGTCGACTCCCTGCTTGATGGCGTTGCCTCCGTCATCACATTAATTGCGGTGCGTCATTCGCTAACACCCGCGGATCGGGAGCACCGCTTCGGCCATGGCAAGGCGGAAGCCTTGGCAGCGATGGCGCAATCGGCCTTTGTCGCCGGTTCGGCGGTCATCGTCATCTTTCAAGCCGGCACTCGCCTATTTCGCCCCCAACCGCTCGCGGATACTGACGTCGGGGTCATCGTCATGACCGGCTCGATCATTTTGACCCTCGCGCTCGTTCTTTTTCAGTCATTCGTCGTCAAGCGATCCAATTCTCTGGCTGTCGCCGCCGACTCGCTACATTATAAAAGCGACTTGCTGATAAATTTCGCGGTCCTTATCGCGCTGATCTTGACGCCGATGCTCGACATCCCATTGATTGACCCGCTCGTCGGCGCAGCAATCTCGCTTTATTTGCTGATTGGCGCCTGGAATATTCTCCAAGGCGCACTGGATATGCTGATGGATCGGGAATTACCAGAATCGGATCGGGAACGAATTCGCGAAATAGCCTATCGGCACAAAGATGTATGCAGTCTGCACGATTTGCGAACGCGGCGGTCAGGGTCCGACGTCTTCATTCAGTTGCACTTAGAGTTGGATGGAGAGATTTCACTAATGGATGCGCACCTAATTTCCGACCAGGTGGAATTGGAAATAAGCGAAGCCTTCTCCGGCGCGGAAGTCCTCATTCATCAAGACCCCGAAGGGCTGGAGGAATACCATCCCGTCCCGGGGTAGAATTCAGCCAACACGTTACCCCTTCAATGGCCAGGCCGGCCCATGCCGTTAGGACTTGAATATGGCGGAGAAACGAAAAACAGTCGTGCTCACGGGGGCAAGCCGGGGCATCGGGCATGCAACGGTTCAGCGTTATTCAGACGAAGGTTGGCGGATCATCAGCTGCAGCCGGGAAGACATTCCGGAGCACTGTAAACGCGATCCGAATTGGGCGCACCATTTTCCAACCGACCTCGCCGATGTCGGCGCGGTAGACAAATTCATCGCCGAGGCGAACGACTTTCTTGGCGACGATCCATTGCACGCCCTTGTAAACAATGCCGCGGTCTCCCCCAAAACACCCTATCAGGAGAGATTGGGCTGTTTGAACGGCGATATCGCGCGTTGGCGGGAAGTGTTTGAGCTAAACCTGTTTGCGCCCCTCCTATTGGCGCGCGGGTTTGCCGCCGCGCTCCGGCGGGGCGCGCAAGAAGAGGGCGCGGCCATCGTCAACATTACGTCGATCGCCGGTCACGCCATCCATCCCTTTGCAGGATCCGCCTATTCCACGTCAAAAGCCGCGCTCTCCGCGCTTACGCGCGAGATGGCGGTTGAATTCGCACAGCTCGGTGTGCGCGTAAACGCCGTCGCGCCAGGAGAAATCGAAACCGAAATGATCGGGGCGGAATACGAACCGCTCATAAATCGAATCCCAATGCACCGCATGGGTACACCCGAAGAAGTCGCAGGCTGTGTTTACCGACTCTGCACAAAAGATTTTGGTTATGTTACCGGTACTGAAATATTCGTCACCGGCGGGCAGCACGTCTACTAACGGCGCGACGGATCACGCGCCGGGAAACATTCCCTGGAACCAATCGAGCCGTTGCTTCAGTTGCGCAATTTCCAAATCAAGCCACTGCGCGAGCGGTTCTTGATCATAGCCACCCCGAAGCTCCATGAGACGCGCCAATTCGACTTCGCACATTTCCGTCAGCATTTCCGCCTGATCATGGCGATCTTCCGACGTGAGCAAGTGTAAAAAACGCATCTTGAGCGCAATAACCAGTTTGCTGACATCGTTTACCGGCGCACGCACATTCGACGTCATCAAAACCTGAAATGCAGCGCGGCCACCATCGGTAATGTGTAGCACGGCGTCATCGCCCACCACGCCGCCATCGACGGGAACCGCCAATTCCTCGTAGTGCAAAAGCTCCAACGACGTACCAAGCAAATCAAGTGATGGACCGGCAACCCGCGCGACAAAATAGCGGATTTCGCGCGCCAGGTCGGCATATTGCTTATCGCCTTCCGCCAAACTGCCAAGTGCGGCCAATCGAATGGCTTCCGTCGGTATGAGTGTATTATCGCGATACATTCAAAGAATCCCGGTGATGAAGGTCCTTATTATATAAAGCTTTCACCGGAAATTTCATCACCCAATTGCGTTACTGGCCATAAAGCTGGGGCCAATAAGGCCTATGCCGCCCGTTTCAGCGACAGATCGTCCCAGACATCGACAAGCGCCGAAACAAGTTCGTCCATCATCGCATCCGTATGCAGCGGCGTCGGCGTGATGCGCAACCGCTCGGTACCACGCGCAACCGTCGGATAGTTGATCGGCTGTACATAAATACTGAAACGGTCCATCAGGGCATCGCTCGCCAGTTTGCAGGCCCTTGGATCTCCAACCAATACAGGCACGATATGGCTAACGGACGGCATCACCGGAAGTCCGGCTTTGTCCAGTTTAGCCATCAACGTTCGTGCCCGCTCCTGATGCCGGTCACGAAGATGCTGCGCACCGCGCACATATTTGACACTGGCCAGCGCACCGGCGGCAACGGCTGGCGGCATGGAGGTCGTGAAGATGAACCCGTTTCCGAAACTGCGAACGAAATCAACCAAGGCGCTAGACGCGGCGATGTAACCGCCAACGACGCCGAAACCTTTCGCCAGCGTTCCCTGCATCACGGTTACCCGGTCCATAACGCCGTCACGTTCCGCGACGCCCGCGCCACTGGGCCCATACATCCCAACCGCGTGAACTTCGTCTAAATAACTAATCGCATTATATTTTTCACAAACATCGAGAATATCGCCAATCGGCGCGATATCGCCATCCATGGAATATACCGATTCGAATACGACCATCTTGGGCGCATCCGGGTCATCGGCGCGCATCATTCGTTCGAGATCAGCGGGATCGTTGTGTTTAAAAACGCGCTTTTCGGCCCGACTATGTCTGATACCCTCAATCATGGAATTATGGTTCCAGGCATCCGAATAAATTAGGCATCCCGGCAGCCGCATCCCCAGAGTCGACAATGCCGTCATATTCGCGACGTAGCCCGAAGTGAAAAGCAAAGCCGCTTCTCGCTGATGCAAATCGGCCAGTTCACGCTCGAGGAGAACGTGATAGTGGTTGGTTCCCGAAATATTTCTTGTACCCCCAGCGCCGGCGCCGCAATTGTCCAACGCCTCATGCATCGCCGCGATCACATCGGGATTTTGGCCTTGGCCAAGGTAATCATTCGAACACCAAACCGTCACCGGCGCCTGCTGGGCCCCTTCACGAAACACGGCTTTGGGATAAGCGCCCGCCTCTCGTTCTAGATCGGCGAAGATCCTGTAGTCGCCTGCATTGCGTAACTCTGACAGCTTATCGGAAAAGAAATTTTGGTAGTCCACGGCCTTGCCCTCACGGCAACATCAATGTCTGCTTCATTGAAATTATGTGGTTAACGTTAAGAGTAGTTTAAGTACAGTGTTTAACCCCGGCCAATTTGCCGCATGAGCAGCCAATGCGTCATTGATTTATCGCAAGGTAACTGCGCTTGGGTCAATCAAGACCAGCGGCCATCACCTCGCCCTCCGCCAACGCTTTTTCGAATCGGTCAAACATATCGTTAATTTCGGCTTCGGTGATAATCAAGGGCGGAGAAAACGCCACGGAATCTCCCATTGCCCGCACGATCAAGCCATGTTCTTGAGCTTGCGCGGTGACAAACGCGCCGACACCGTGCGCGGGATTAAAAGGTTCCTTGGTCGCTTTGTCTCGAACCAATTCCAACGCACCAACAAGACCAACGCCACGCGCTTCTCCGGCAAGCGGATGCGACATGCAATCCCGGAGACGTTTTTGGAATAAGCCCATTACGCCACGAACATGGCCGACAATATCCCGCTCTTCATAGATTTTCAGCGTTTCCACGGCGACTGCCGCGGGTACCGGATGACCCGAATAAGTGAAACCATGACCGAAGGTTCCGATCTTGTCGCTGTTTTCACTAATGACATCAAATACCTTGTCATTGATCAGCACTGCGGAGATCGGCAAATAGGCCGAGGACAAGGCTTTCGCCATCGTCATCATGTCCGGTTGCAGGTTAAAGGTTTCGCTTCCGAACATATTGCCCGTGCGGCCAAACCCACAGATAACTTCGTCCGCGATGAACAGAATGTCGTGTTTCTTCAAAACCGCTTGAATTTTCTCGAAATATGTCCGTGGTGGCACAATCACGCCACCCGCGCCCATGACTGGTTCGGCGATAAACGCCGCAACGGTTTCCGGTCCTTCATCCTGGATCTGTTTTTCCAGGCTTTCCGCGAGGCGCGTTGCGAAATCCTCTTCCGTTTCACCGGGTGCTCCATATCGATAATGATGAGGACAATCGGCATGGATTATATTCGCGATCGGCAAATCGAAATCCATGTGATTTGCCGGCAACCCGGTTAAGCTAGCTGCCGCCACCGTTACGCCGTGATAGCCTTTCAACCGGCTGATGATTTTCTTCTTTTCCGGGCGGCCTAAAGCGTTGTTGTAATACCACACCATTTTGACAACGGTATCGTTCGCTTCCGAACCTGAATTGGCGAAAAACGCCTTCGACATCGGTACGGGCGCCAGCGCTAAAAGCCGCTCCGCGAGTTCAATCGCCGGATGATGCGTTTTTGACGCGAAGACGTGATAGAAGGGCAATTCCCGCATCTGTTTCGCAGCGGCTTCGACCAACCGATTTTCACCGAAGCCAAGGGACGTGCACCAAAGGCCCGCGAGCCCTTCGATATAGCCCTTACCGCTTTCATCATAGACCCAGATGCCCTTGCCTTTCCGGATCACCATCGGTCCGGTTTCCTGATGTTTTTTCAGGTTGGTATAGGCATGCACAACCGACGCGATATCGCGACTTTCCGGAGAATTTGGCAAATCCGTCATGGCGTTTCCTTAGTGTGGTGTGGATTTATCGCGTAATCAGCCGGTATCCTACACCGGCTTGATTGGCAAGTGAACCAACGGTTTGCGACAAACTTTCACGCCTATTTTCCTGTGCGTTGGCGGCTATCACGGATTAGTTACACACTAATTACCTTTACATATTTTTTATATACACTAAATTTGCGTTATTAATTAATAACACACAAAGAATGCGTTATGAATCAAGTCTACATCATTCACGAGAATGCGGCATGGCTGCCACCGTTGCGCAACGCGCTGGCGGACGGCGGCACACCCTACACGGAATGGCATCTGGATAGCGGTCATTTCGATTTCTCTTCCGCGCCGCCCGCCGGAATTTTTTACAACCGCATGAGCGCCTCTTCGCATACGCGAGGCCATACCCACGCACCGGAATACACGGCAAGCGTTTTGGCCTGGCTGGAAGCCCATGGCCGCCGTGTCGTAAACAATAGCCGCGCGCTTGAACTCGAAATCAGTAAGGTCAAGCAATATGCGGCATTGAGTGCCTTCGGTATTCAGGTCCCAAAGACAACCGTCGCGGTTGGCAGGGAATCGATCCGCCGCGCGGCGCAAGAATTTGGCGCCCCCCTCATGCTGAAACCGAACCGTGGCGGCAAGGGTGCGGGCGTGCAATTGTTCCAATCACTGGACGCCCTCGATAGGTATCTCGACAGTGACGAGTTCGATGCCGGCCCAGACGGAACGACCCTAATTCAACAATTCATCCAGTCGAACGACAGTGCCATCGTGCGATGTGAATTCGTTGGTGGCAAATTTCTCTATGCCGTTCGCGTCGACACCTCGAATGGATTCGAACTTTGCCCCGCGGACGTATGTCAAATAGAGGATCAAGCCTGCCCTGTCGGCGAGGCACCGGGTCCCCGTTTCGAAATCCTCGAAAATTTCGAGCACCCGAACATCGAACGCTATGAAGCGTTCCTCGCGGCCAACGACATCGAAGTCTCCGGCATCGAATTGATCTTCGATGGCGAGGGCACGGCGTGGACATACGACGTCAACACCAACACGAACTATAACGACGATGCGGAAGCGGAAGCTGGCATTGCCGGTACGGCGCGAGCCGGCATGCGTGCGGTCGCTCAATTCCTCGACGCGGAACTGGAACAGCAACCGCTAATCGTTGCCGCCGCAGCCGAATAAATCTCATCTGTAAAGAAGTCCACGCGCGCATTTACGCCGCGTGGTGCTTCGACGAACCCCGGTGCAAATCCCCCGCACCGGGGTTTTGTTTTTTTGCTTCATTATTGAAAAACTTTCGATTGAGCCTATTGGCCCACCCGATTACCTGCCGTTGGCCGCAAAGATGTAAACTCCCGAAGACGCGCTATTTGAAACTCCGGGATCGCCACCACAACGCCCCGTTGGACCACCGCAACATACCGTGCAAATCCGTCGGGTGTTTGATGGCCAACCCGTAACGACAAGGCGGGGCGCACTTCTCCGATTACGAATATTGCGATAACAATTTCCGGCTCGGCAGTCCCATAATTGTCTTGCTGCAGCGGCAGTTTCGCAATCACTCGTTCCACACGCGTGCGGCTAAACGTGGTCAGAGCCTTCGCAATGCGCGCCGAGACATCCGCCGGCACTTTGTGGCGATGCGCATCCTTGGACACGACTGCGTCATGGGTGTGAGCGTGTTTATACCACGCGCCGTCGTCGTTTCGCTCATAACGGTGAGCGTCACCCCGAACAACAATCTCAACGGCGGCGATATCGTCCATACGCATCGGCAACAACAATTCCGTTGGCGAATCATGCGCATGCTCTTCACCGTCTTCAACCGTCCCGGTCACGAAGTAAGCACTGGCAATCACGCCAGCGATGAAAACCGCCGACCAAACCCATATTCCAGCTTTCGCGTGCATGCCCCGCGCTACCGCTTGCGTCGCCAGACCACGAACCCGGTCAACAGCACTAGCACCGGTAGCAGAATGGCACTGAACGCGAAGGTGAAGATCATCTGCCCATTGCTGAGCGTGATTTTCGGCATCGCGTAGTTGCGCGGCTGGATGTCGATCAAAGCTTCTTGTTCCGCGAGCAGGCTGACGGCGTTGAGGAAGAGTTGTCCGTTGCCCAGCAGGTGAAAGAACGAATTGGTCGCGAAATCGCCGTCGGCGATGATGACCGCGCTCGCCTCCCGCCCCTCGCCGAGTCGTTTGGTGGCTTCCAGCACCATGGGATGTCGGCGGCGTCCGCGGGAAATTTCGGCCTCCCTGTCCGGCGCGTCGACGCGCGCATCGCGACTGGTCTCGATAAGCGGCCGCACGCGGACATCGTCGGGTATCCCCGCCGCGCGTGGGCGCAGCGCGGTCGCGCCCGGGAAAAACGTCAGCGCCAGATTGCGGGTTATCTTATGGCGCGCGTAGCTGCTGATGGCGGGCGTGCCGGGATCGGTCCAATAATGGCTGGTCGGATCGACGACGGGGTAGCCGTCATTCACGATGCCGAACAGGTCGAGTATCGGTTCCAGCCCATTCGCAATGTACGGGTCAAGCAACAGCAGTGCTCGGCCGCCGGCGTTCATATAGTCGACCAACTGCGATGTTTCCGGCGCGATGTAGGCCTGCTGCGGCGAGGCCAGAATGACGACGGAACAGCCATCCAATTGGCCAGGCCCCTTGACGAGTTGAATGCTCTTGAGTTTGTAGCCCAATGCCTCGAGGGCATTGCGGGCCATGCCCATGCCGTGACGTTCGTGCAGCAGAAGCGGCCGCCCGCCGGTCGAATGGCTGTGCCCGGCGCCCATGCTGCCTTCGAAGTGATCGTGGCTCTGCAGACTGAAAGGATCGCTTTCGTTATGGCCGGCGGTGAAGCAGAGCTGTTGCGCCGCCTGTCTGGAGGCGCGGATGAGTCCATTGGTGAATTCGACTTCGGTCAATCCAGACACGGCGATGCGCCGGTCACCGGACTCGAAAATCGCTGCGCCGACGAACCGCACCTGGTGCCGCGCGGCTTCCGCTGGCTGCAAGGCCGGGTCGAATCCTTCGACGGTGATGAGATCGGAGAGCGCGGCATATTGCACGAGCAGCGCCATCGCATCGGTGAAGGTTTTGTTGCGGATATCGAAAAAATAGGTAATCCGGACCGGCTCCTTCAGCGTCTCTATAACGCGCAGCGTCGCCGGGGAAATGGAGAAGACGTCGCCCGTGGTGAGGTCGACGCGCGCCGGCTCATCATGGACCCAAAGGTTGACGGCGAGCATGGCGGAGAAAATCGCCGCGACGGGCAGCCAGACCGCGAGGCGGCGTTGCAGCTTCGATCCCAGCCCCGTCATGTCCGGCGGGCCTTGAGGATTTGCACGGTCAATGTCGTCGCGAAGACGATGACGGTAACGAAGTAGACGATGGTGGCGAGCGGCAGGATACCCCGGATCAGGTCGACATAGTGGATCGAGAACGACAGATGACGGATCATCCGCGCGCTCTCCATGTTCGGGGCGAAATTCGAGACATAATCCACATACCAAAAAATCAGCAGCATCGCCCAGGTGACGAGGGCGGCGACGAGCTGGTTTTCGCACAGCGCGGAAATCAGGATGCCGATGGCGAGGAATGTCGCGCCCAGCAGCGTGATGCCGATATACCCGCCCAGCACCGGACCGAGGTCAGGCTGGCCGAACACCGTCAGCGGCACCAAAGCCGTGGCGGTTCCCAACAGCATGAAAAACAGCAGGGTCAGGCTCGCTAGATATTTGCCTAAGACGATTCCCGCCTCATCGAGCGGCAGCGTCATCAATAGCTCGATTGTGTGGGAGCGGTTCTCTTCGGCGAATATCCGCATCGTGATCAGGGGCACGATCAAGAGCAGCATGATGCTCATATTGTGGAACGCGTTGACCATCTGTGCGACGTTGACGAAAAACACGTTGAAACTGAAGTAATAGCCCATCAGGCCCCAGAAGACGGCCAGCAGGACATAGGGGATCGGCGTGGCGAAATACTGCCGGATTTCCTTGATATAGACGGCGCTTAATCCGTTCATGACGCGGCGTCGCTTGCTTCATGCGCGGCTCTCGCCGCGGCGATGCTTTCGATAAACCTGTCCTCCAGGGATGTTTCGCAGGGTGCCAGGAACCCCAAGTCGCCGGTTTCCGTCGCCTTTCTCGCGACCGCCGCGCGGATGTCGCTGCCGGGTTCGGCGGTCAGGCGCAGGCGCGTCGTTCGATCGATAGCGGTCAGCACCTCCACCGTGGCGACACCCTGGAGCGTCTCGAACGCGCGCGTTGTCTGTTCCGGTGCCGGGCCAGCGAGTTCGATATCCAGAACCTGGACGGAACCGTCGGTGTCGGATCGCTCAACCTTCAGCACGCGGCCGTCATGCATGACCACGACGCGGTTACATAGGGTCGCCACCTCCTGCATGATGTGGCTTGAGAAGATGACGGCGCGGCCCGAACCGCCACGGCGGATCATCTCGCGG
>JAJFJC010000007.1 GCA_021774385.1 Alphaproteobacteria bacterium | reverse complement strand
GCCCCGCATAATCAATGCCGGCGTCAATACCATGATGAAGGGTAAGACGAACTTAATCGAACCAAGCCGCATCGCCATGATGCCGGTCTGCCATTGGTCGGATTTCGCTATCACCGCCGCCGTCACCGCAGCCAGCGCCACCGGCGGCGTGATGTAGGAAATCATGCCCCAATACAGAATGAACAGATGGCTGGCGATCGGATCGAGGCCAAATTGAATCAGCGCCGGCCCCAAAACGATGGCCAAAAAGATGTAACAGGCACTCACCGTAACGCCCATGCCGAGCAGGAAGCTGGTCAGCGCGCCCATCGCCAGCAACAGCACCAAACTTCCTTCCGCGAAACCAATCAACTCACGCGAGAAGGCGCCGCCCACGCCTGTAAACGCCAGCGACCCAACAATCACCCCAATACCGGCCAGGATCGCGATAATGTTCGAAATGATTGTCGTCGACTCGATAATGAGTTCCTTTAATTTCGCGAAATTGAACCGTTTCTCTTTTTTCCGGAACAGTGTCGCCGATACAAGCAAGACAATCGTCGTGTAGTAGGGCGCGTAAAGTTCAATCCGCATAAAGACGAGCATGTATACGAGCAGGGCGAGGCTAAACAGATAGAACCAGCCATCTTTCAACGTATCCCACATTTTGGGAATTTCTTCAGCGTCTTGCCCCCGCAGCCCGTTCACCGCGGCGTAGCAATCGACCTGCAACAGCAATGCCAGATAGAAGAGGATCGAGGGGACCGCTGCGGCGATTACGATCTCGCCGTAGGGAATGTTCAGGAACTCCGCCATCAGGAACGCGACCGCCCCCATAACCGGGGGCATCAGTGTCCCGCCCGTCGAGGCGCAGGCTTCAACGGACGCCGCATAGACCGGCGGATACCCCGCCCGTTTCATCGTCGGAATAGTGAGCTGTCCGGTTGTGATAACGTTGGAAATGACACTACCGCTCAGCGAGCCAAAAAAGCCGCTGGACAGGACCGCTACCTTGGCCGGTCCACCCCGGCTCGTGCCGAGTAGCGCGGAGGCGAAATTCATGAAAAACTCGCCGCCGCCCGTCACGACTAATGCCGATCCGAATACAAGGAAACCGATCAGTATATTGCCGGCGACCCGCATCGGTAGCCCGACGATGCTCTCGAATCCCATCGCATAGGTGCGAACCAACTCGACTGGCTCTTTCCCCGCGCCCCACAAGAATCCCGGTGCATGCTCTGTCCAAAGGGGAAAGGTGAAAAACGTCAAGCAGACGAAGAACAGAACCGTTCCGCCAGCGCGCCGCACCCCTTCCAGGGCAAGAAAACACATGACCGCCGCCGCCGCGGTTGGCAGGTCGGGTGCGACAATATCCCAGCCCTTCTCGATCATATCCTCGCCATGGTAGGAGAGGTAAAGCGCCGTCACCATGGTCACTGCAAAGAGCAACCAGTCATAAAACGGTACGTGGTCGGCGTCCTTCTTCCGGGCGGGAAACAGCAAAAACGCGATTGACATAAAGATCGCAATGAGAAGGTAAAAATAGGCGTTGTCGATCATGACATAGTTGAACGCATTGAGGCTGAATGTCTGATTGATCGCAACCAGTATCCCAAAGCCGCCGAGCAGCAGCGCGATCCAATAGACGGGGCCCGAAATTCTTTTCTTTACCGCGTCCTCCGGCAATTCCGGTAAGATTACGTCATCCAAAGCGCTTGCTTCGACCTGCTTTTCGGCCATTCAAACAATCCTGTCGGTGGGTTGCGGGAACACTAGAATATTGCACCGCAAAATTGAGCTATCACGCGGGTCAGGTCAATCGGTCGCTGGAATTAAACCGCTGGTTCGGGCCGTTTTAGGAAGAAAATAAATGGAACAACCGCCATCGCCACCGCCGAGAAAAGATAGAAGGCGTTAATATAACCGATCATGGAGGCCTGCCGCTCAACCTCCCGGCCCGTACGGGCGATGCCGTTGAGGCTATCGATATTCCAATCTCCGGCGACACTCGCCATTCGGAACGCTTCGTTGAACGGCGATACATGTTCGGAAATTACGGCATAGTTTACACCCGTGTAATGGATGACCACGCCGACGCAAACAGAGATGAACAACGCGCTGCCGAGGTTGCGGACGAGATGGAAGATCGCCGTCGCCTCGCCCATCTGCCGCGGCTGCAACGTCGCGAAGGCCAGTATCGTCAGCGGCACCCAAAGGTAACTGTTGCCGAAACCCTGAAAGGCGCTGGTCCACATTGCGTCCCAGATCGACAGGTTTAGATCAAACTGCGCCATGAACAGGCCGCTGATCGACTGGCTGATAAACCCTATCGCAAGGCTGATACGCGGATCGAAGCGGGTCATCCAAACGACCGTGACCGTGCCGATCATGCTGCCCACGCCGCGCGACGCCAGGATGATGCCAACAATGGAATCCGGAAAGCCCCGCAGATCTTGCAACAGCGTCGGCAACAACACCATCGGGACAAATGCAAGGGCGCCGAACGCCGTGGCGAATGCCAACCCAAGCGCAAAATTCCGGTCCAGCAAGAGCTGCGGTCGTAGAAAGGGCGTCGTCGTCGTAAAGGTATGAACAACGAATATATAGAGCCCGATCACGGTAAGGCTTGCCTCGACGATAATCTCGAGCGAATTGAACCAATCCTGACGCTCGCCACGGTCGAGGAGGAGTTGAAACGACCCAATCGCGGTGGCGAGTGCAAGAAACCCTATCCAATCGAGGCGCGTATGTTTGTCGCTTTGCCGCTCGGTAATAAAAACCCATATGCCCAGGATCGAAACAAGGCATACCGGAAGCACCATGAAGAAGACCCAGCGCCAATTATAAGCTTCGGCGACGAAGCCCCCGAGCGTCGGTCCGATAATAGGACCGACAACGACCCCCATGCCCCACACGGCCGTTGCCAGACCATGCTGATGGCGCGGAAAACTGTTCAAAATGATGGCTTGGGATATTGGCGTTATCGGCGCACCTAGAATGCCCTGCGCCACGCGATAAGTGACCAAGGCCTCCAAGCTCGTGGCCGTGCCGCACAGGATCGTGGCCACCGAAAATCCCGTTACACACCACAGCATGACGGCGCGCCGCCCGAAACGGTTGGCCAGCCAGCCCGACGTCGGCGTCATCACGGCCATCGCCACGAGATTGAATGTGACGGACCAGGCAATCTGATCTTGGGTCGCCGAGAGCGAGCCCTGCATTTGCGGCAGTACGACATACGAATTCGTCACCGCCATGGCGAACATCATGGTCGCCAACGTGACCGTGCCCAGAACGAAATAGCGCTCCAGGGATGCTTTGGGCGGGTCGGCTATGGCGCTGACGGTCATCCACGCGCCCAAAGTTCGGCGAGATCAAAGCTTTGCCGTGCACCGTCGGCGCGCACCGGTCTAGCTGGAGACGTTGTCAAATCATCCACATTCATTTTGGCAAACAGATTTGCGTGAAGCACCGACTATCTAGAATATGACCGGTCGTGTCCAAGATCAGAGGCGAAGAGATCGATCAATGGCGTATGAGAAAATAAATGTAACCCGGATGTCGGGCGCGCTTGGCGCCGAATTGTCGGGTGTCGACCTTGCGGAATCCCTTACTGCGGATTCGGTCGAAGAGATTAGAAACGCCCTTTACGAATTTGGCGTCATCGTGCTTCGCGATCAAGATATTACGCCGGACCAATATCTGACATTCGCGCGCTATTTTGGCGATATTCTGCCCTACCCGATGGTGCAGGGCCTCCCGGACCACCCAGACATCGTGCCGGTTTTGAAAAAGGAAGATGAGAAAGTCAATTTCGGCGGCCTTTGGCACACCGATACGGCCTATCTCGAAAAGCCTCCCGTGGGCTCGATGCTGCTGGCGCTTGATCTGCCGCCAAAAGGTGGCGATACGATCTGGTCCAATATGATGATGGCGTATGAAACGCTGTCCGAAGGCATGAAACGGATGCTGGATGGCTTGATCGCAATAAACAGCGCCACGAAGGGCAGCGCGGCGGCGACCCGCGAAGACCGGCGCAAGGATGCCGCCAAGGATGACAGCGGTTTGAAAACGACGGCGGAACACCCGGTCGTAAGAACCCATCCGGTGACCGGCAAGAAGAGTCTGTATGTCAATTTCGGTCATACGACTCATTTCAAAGGCATGACGGAGGCGGAAAGCGCACCGATACTGAACTATCTGTTCAAACACCAAACGCGCCCTGAATTCACTTGTCAGCTTCATTGGGAAGTCGGCACGCTCGCCTTTTGGGAAAACCGAATTACGCAGCATAATCCGATCAACGACTATCACGGACATCGTCGCCTGTTGCACCGGATTACGCTGGCGGGGGAAAAGCCCTTTTAAACGCGGGCGACGACGACACAACCACCCGATGATCTAGATCAAAGCGCGCTCTCGCCAAACGGCTCATTTTCCGGGACGGAGAAATGTATTCGTTTTGCGCCGAGGCCTCGCCATGACTCATGAAAGAATAACCGTCGAACCGACCGCCGGTGCGCTGGGCGCGGAAGTATCCGGCGTCGATTTGCGCGAACCGCTCGACGCCCAGACCGTTGAGGAAATACGCGAGGCACTGTTCCAACATTTGGTCATATTTCTGCGCGATCAGAACATCACCCCGGAACAGTACTTGACCTTCGCGCGCCACTTTGGCGACCTCCTGCCCTACCCGCTCGTGCAGGGCCTCGACGATTACCCGGATA
>JAJFJC010000060.1 GCA_021774385.1 Alphaproteobacteria bacterium | reverse complement strand
CTCGCCGACCGGATCGACCAACTCGACACACTGGGCAACCCGACCCTCGCCTTCCAGGCTAGCGGCATGGAGGGCATCAAGGTCCGCATCACGGCCAAGGCGCCAGACGAAGGCTCGGCAGAATCGATTATCTCGGCCGAGGAAGGCTTGATCCGCAGCCTGTTGGGCGATGTCATTTTTGGCGTCGATGATGAATCGATGGAAACCGTCATCCTCAACATGCTGGGCGAGCGCGGCATGACCTTGGCCGTCGCGGAAGGGCTTACCGGCGGCGTTCTTTCATCGCGACTGTCCGAGATCGACCAGCGCATGGCGATATTCCGCGGTGGGACGGTTGGAACCGAAATTGAGGATGGCGAACGGGGCGGCGACGCGTGCGCCGCGGAAGCCGCCGCCAAGGTTCGGCAAGATTTCGCAACCGATGTCGGGCTCGCGGTTGCAACCGCCCGTCCCCAAGACGAACAGCCGCGCGGCACCGTATTTGTCAGTCTCGACATCAACGGCACGCCCCATACGCAAACCGTCTCGCTGCCAGGCGACCGAAACCGGTTCCGCAACTACGCGGTCATCAACGCCTTGAACTTCCTGCGCAAGATACTAAAAGGCGGCTGATTGCCGCACGCAGCGGTGGTGCGCTTGATACAACACACGAGGCGACATAGCCTAAAGAGGCAATTCGCCCTTCATCGTCGCGAGGTGAAAGTATCATGAGTGTGCTTGCCGAGGAACCGACTCTACGGATCACCAAGATCAAGGAACATATCGGCGCGGAGGCAACCGGCGTCGATCTGACCCAGCCCATCGACGAAGTCACCCGCCAACGGCTATACGATGCTCTGGTTGACAATGTCGCGTTGGTCATCCGCGACCAGCATTTTACCGCCGCGCAATACGCAGACGCGGCAAGCCTGTTCGGCGAGTTGATGGAAGATCAGAACCGTATGTATCTTGCGGATGGTGTCCCATTGGTGAGCGTACTGTCGAACCAAAACAAGGACACCAAGGGCGGGCAAGCAAAGATGGCGAACAACGCGACTTGGCATACCGACCACACCAACCAGGAACTCCCCCCGAAATTTACCTGCCTCTATCCCGTCTCGCTACCCGATACCGGTGGCGGCACGGCGGTCTGCAACATGCGCGACGCCTACGAGGCTTTGCCGCAGAACCTCAAGGATCGCATCACCGGAATGCGAACCGAGAACACACTGATCAGTAGCGTACGGATGGCGGCCGCCAACCAAGACATCGTCCGCACGCAAAAAGAATCGAAAACGCCGCCCATAATTCAACCGCTCGTGCGCACCCATCCCGAGCGTGGAACAAAGGCGATCTGGTTCCACAAAAGCAAGACCGAACGGATCATCGGTATGGAGCCGCAAGAGACACAGGACTTCCTGGAGGAATTGCTGGAGACCGCGATCAAGTCGGAATTCAGTTATGTCCACGAATACAGATTGGGCGACATGCTGATGGTCGACAACCGCTCGGCCATGCACAAGGCCGGCTTTGATTTCGACCACAGCCAGCACCGCATGATCTATCGCGCGCTGGTCAGAGGCGAACGGCCGGAATAACCCGTCACACCAGCGCCAAAACAAAATTCCGGCCACACCGAACGACCAAAGCCAAAGAGGCGCCTTACCGTTTGTCCCGGTTCACGATCCGGGCGCGAAATTCTTCCGTCGAATTGGTGCGCGGAAATGGCGTTTCCGGCACCGGCACCTCCAAGAACGCGCAGAGCGGCTCCCACCCCTCCGCGACATCGAAGGTCAGCAACCGTTCGGGTACGATCGTACGTTGGACTTCCGCGATGTGCGCCTCGAACACAGCAATCGCATGCGCCTTGTCCTCAAGACGTCCATCGAAGGTCTTGTTGACGACGATTTCATAGGCCATATCGCGGCGATCCTTGTTCACGCCGGGCGGATCGCCGGCCCGCTTCATCATGCTGGGATAGATCGTCGCGTGCACGCTCTTGAACCAGCTTTCCGCGGGCCGCACCGACAACAATACCTTGGCCGAGGTGAAGTGATCCGCGATCTCGCGCCAGAACAATGCCGAAGGCCAATCGACGCAGGCGTTGTATTCGGCGAAGACTTCGTCCCAATCCATCGCCTCGCCGCGCGCCGCGGCCTGCCAGAACGGCAATTGCCGGGGATTGTCGCGCACCTCGAACATGTGATGGCACGGCCCAAAACCAAGCTGCTCCAGCGCCAGTTTCAACGAATTCGTTCCGGTCCGGCCGAACCCGGCGCCGACAATTTTCAAAGCCATGTTCTCACCCTGTATGGTTTCATTCACATTTTGTCGGGATAGGGCCGTTCCATGCCGGGGCGAACGGGAATACGAAACGCGTTCAGGGTCATCGACGCGGTCGCATAGAGGCCGGCCAGCCCGATCAGTTCCACCAACGCCGGCTCGCCCAGTTCGTCTAGCGCGGCCTGATAGGTCCCATCATCGACCTCATGGGTGGTCATCAACAGGTGGATGAAGTGATAGACCGCGGCCTCGTCCGCTTTCTCGAATTCCGGTGTTTCGCTTCGTCGGATCGCTTCGACGATGTCACTATCGATACCCGCCGCCACCGCCGCCGGCCCATGCGCCGCGAAGACGACTTCCGCCGACCAGACACGCCCGACCGTAATCGCCACCAGTTCCATCAACCGTAGCTCGAGCAATCCCGCCTCGCGCAAGTATCGCGTCCAATCGTTGAGTTTTTCGGCGAAATCCGGGCTGCGTTGCCAGGCATGGAATGGCCCGGTTAGCGGCGTGCCTTCCGGTAAATGCCTATTGTTCGGACGGTTCATGATCGTGTCGTAATAACGCCGCTGCGCCGGTGCCATCTCTTCGGGATGTAGCGGCTTTAGACGTGACATTGCAATTTCCTTTCGGGCACCGAATGGCTATGTCGCTGGTGCCACTTCTCCTATTTTCGCTGCTTCCTGCTGCCTTGCCCACATCGCCGCGTAAGCGCCGCCATGTTCCAAAAGCTCGACATGGCGGCCCCTCTCGACGATGCGGCCCGCGTCCAGCACGATGATCTCATCGGCGTCGATCACCGTCGATAGGCGGTGCGCGATCATCAGCGTCGTGCGGTCGCTGGAGACCTCGCGCAGGCTTTCCTGAATTTCCTTTTCGGTGTGGGTATCGAGCGCCGAGGTCGCCTCATCGAACAACAGGATCGCCGGATGTTTCAGGATCGTACGGGCGATGGCGACGCGCTGCTTTTCGCCACCGGACAATTTCAAGCCGCGCTCGCCGACACCAGTGTCGTAGCCGTCCGGCAATTCCATGATGAAGTCGTGGATGCGAGCCATCTGCGCCGCCTCCTCCACCTCCGCCGTACTGGCATCGGTACGGCCATACAGAATGTTGTAGTAGATCGAATCGTTGAACAGCACCGTATCTTGCGGAACGATGCCAATCGCGGCGCGCAAGCTTTCCTGACTGATTTCGCGGATGTCTTGACCATCAATGCGGACCGATCCGGCCGCTACGTCATAGAAGCGGAACAGGATCCTGCTCAAGGTCGATTTTCCGGCCCCGCTAGGCCCGACGATGGCGACCGTCTTGCCCGGCGGCACCGTGAAGGATACATCCTTCAGAATTGGTCGCCGGGGATCATACCCAAAATCGACATTCTCGAACACGACCTCGGCCCCCTTTACGACAAGAGCCTGAGCGTCCGGTGCGTCGGTGATTTCCGCCTTCACTTCAAGGACATTGAACATGACCTCCATGTCCGTTAGCGACTGGCGGATCTGGCGGTATACGAAGCCGAGAAAATTGAGCGGCAAATAGAGCTGGATCAAATAAGCGTTGACCATCACGAAATCGCCGACCGTCATGCTTCCCGCGATCACGCCGTTACCTGCCATGACCATCACGATGATCAGCCCGGCCGAAATAATACCCGCCTGTCCAACATTGAGGAGCGACAAGGTGACGGTGTTGCGGACCGAGGCTTCCTCGTAACGCTGCATCGAGCCGTCGAAGCGCTGCGCCTCATGCGCTTCATTGCCGAAATACTTGACCGTCTCGTAGTTTAGCAGGCTATCGATCGCCTTGGTATTCGCCTCCGTGTCGCGGTCGTTCATCTCGCGCCGGTATTTGATCCGCCATTCGGTCACCACAAGGGTGTAGACGATATAGCCGATGATGGTCACGAAGGTGACCAGCGCATACCAAATATCGAACAAGCCCCAGAGGATCCCGCAAACCAGGAAGATTTCCAACAGCGTCGGCAGGATATTGAACATCATGAAGGCAAGAACGAATTCAATGCCCTTCACGCCGCGCTCGATAACCCGCGATAGGCCGCCGGTCTGGCGCTCAAGATGGAAGCGCAGGCTCAGCGCATGCAAGTGACGGAAAGTGCGCAGCGCCGCGTTACGCACCGCGCGCTGTGCGACTCGGGCGAATATCGCTTCGCGCGCTTCCGCGAACGCGACCGCGCAGACGCGCGATCCGCCATAGGCCAGCAACAGCCCCACCGGCAGGGCCACCGCCAGCGCCGTTTCAACGGTCAGCGCGTTGACGATATCGCGGTAGAAAATTGGCACATAAACATTGGTTAGCTTGGACAGCACCATCAGCCCAAAAGCGACGAAGACGCGCGCCCGCAGGCTCCAATGACCGGCCGGCCACAGATAAGGCAACAAGGTCAATAGCGTACGAAGTTGTCCTTTAGATCCCGCAGGCGAGCTGTAAAGGCTGGCGTGGCTCATTCAGAAGCCAAACCGGCAAACGGAAACCGTTGCATCTGGCAGAGTGTTAAAATTATTTCGAAGTTCATCTCGGGTCGGCGCCGTTGCTCTTAATAAAGGTAAATTGAATTAGACATCGCATTGTTGTTCGCGCAAGCCACAATAAAAACTTTCCTCGCAATGCATTGCACGCCATAAGGAAACCAGCATCTTCCAATTCACCCTTGACTGGAGGCATGGCCGCCCGTGTTCCGCAGAAACGCTCGAAACATCGCGCTCCCGATATTGTTACTTTCAATCTCGGCCTGCGGTTCCCTTCACCCTCTCGCCCCCTCGCCTAATCTTTACACCGAAGGAAACGGCTACAAGTTGGGCAACGAGTCCCCTTCGCTCAAAACAACGGCGCCTGACATTTTCTACGTCACCGACCGGAAACCGAATATCTCAGTCGACGGTGGTACAGGCTACGGGTCCGGTCGTTCGGCTTCCATGGCTTTTGGCGCCGCAACGGTCACCTTCGGCGAAAACCTAAGCTGGGCGGAACTCCGCAAGGCGAGCGGTGCCGCAAAGCGGAAACAAGAGATCGTCCTGACCCTCGGCGATGTCGCCGAAATCGTGCGTTTCCCGGAGACACCGCTGCCATTTTCCGTCCACAATGGCGCGGTCGAACCGCTCCCCGAAGCGCAGGCGGCCTATCGGCGGGCAACCGAGCTGATGCGCGACTCAATCGAAAAACGGCTTGCCCAAACCCGGGAAAGCGACATCGTGCTGTTCGTGCACGGCTTCAACAACGATTTCGAGGAAGCCGCGCTCGCCCTTGCCGATATTTGGCATTTCACCGGACGCGTCGGCCTGCCCATCCTCTATACTTGGCCGGCGGCAAGTGGTGGCTTGTTCGGCTACTTCAAGGACCGGGAATCAGGCGAATACAGCATTTACCACCTCAAAGAATTCCTACGAATTCTCGCTGGCACGAAGAGTGTTGAGCGCATTCACATCGTTGCGCATAGCCGCGGCACTGACATCACCACGACCGCGCTGCGGGAGCTCGTCATCGAATCCCGCGCCGCTGGGAAGAAGCCCCGCAAAGCTCTAAAGGTTCAAAACCTCGTCCTCGCCGCGCCGGATCTGGATTTCGGGGTCGTGCGACAGCGCCTCATCGCCGAGAAATTCGGTCCTGCCCTTGGTCAGATCACCGTTTATATGAACCAAGGAGACGCGGCACTCCGCTTCTCCCAATTCCTGATGGCCGGATTGCGCTTTGGAAAATTGGACGAGAAAGACTTGGACGAAAACGACAAGAAAATCTTCGCTCGAGTGAAGAACGTCAATTTTATCAATGTCGAAGGGGTCAATAGTTTTGTCGGCCACGCCTATTATCGCGCACACCCAGGCGTCTTATCGGACATCGCGATACTAATCGGCAAACATCTTGCACCGGGTGAACCGGGAAGGCCTCTCCAACATAATCAGATCAATTTTTGGACGCTTCCGAAAAACTATCCGCTCAATGAACGGAAATCACCGGGTCAGAGGTAATAGACCAGCAGGTACCCGCCGAGCAGCACCATCACCCATAGCGCGGCACCGCTGATCGCCCAGGTACGAGCGAGAACACCGCGCGGACCGTGGTAATGGAAAACCCGGTCGAGAATGTACATAAGCAACGCGGCACGCCAACGCCTTAACTCGTTTCGCGCTTCGACAAGGCTTCTCAAAAACGCGGAAACCGTGCGTGGAATCAGACGGCGATAAATCCAATCGGTGTCCAAATTTGTTGAGCGCAGTTCCGGCGGATAAAACCCGTAGCGATTTAGTACAGCAAATGCCAACGCCGCAAAGGCGAGCAGTTGCAGCATTGTGATCACATGCGCCGTCGTATAGGGCACGTAGTCGACCGGATACGGCAAAATCGCATAGAGCGGTGCGGGATTTACGCCGATAAAAATGCATAGGAAAGAGGTAAGGCCCATCGCAACCAGCATATTGATCGGCGCTTCCTTCACGCGCTTGCCGGAATCGTGCGCGAAGAATGCGAAATAGGGAATTTTAATCCCCGAATGGTGGAATACGCCAGCGGACGCAAACAGCAGAACTGTCCAGGTAATCCAGTGCCCTTCGTCCGCCGCCGCGGTGAGGATCATCGATTTCGTTACGAAACCGCTGAACAACGGAAAGCCGGAAATGGACGCCGCGCCAATGATGCAAAACCCCGTGCTCCAGGGCATCGATTTATAAAGGCCACCGAGCTCCGACCCATTCACTGTACCGGTCCTGAACAGCACGGCGCCCATCGACATGAACAGGAGCGATTTGTACAGGATATGAGCGAACGCATGGGAAGCCGCGCCATTAAGCGCCAGTTCCGTTCCAATCCCAATCCCGACAACCATGAAACCGAGCTGATTATTGAGGCTGTATGCCAGAACGCGGCGCAGATCATTTTCGATAACCGCGAAAAAGATCGGAAATGCTGTCATCGTCGCACCGACCCAGATCAACATTTCGGTTCCGGGGAAACCGCGTGCCAGCGCGTAAATTGCCAATTTAGTGGTAAAGGAGCTGAGAAATACCGTGCCGGTAACGGTGGCCTCGGGATACGCATCCTGCAGCCAGTTATGCAACAGCGGGAACGCCGCCTTGATACCAAAGCTGAGCAGAATGAGCTTTCCACCCAAGCTGTCGATGCCAATATGGCCGAACGTAATGGAGCCGGTTTCCCCGACTATTAAAAGCGCACCGGACAACAGCAGCACTCCGGACCCGACTTGAATGACGAGGTAACGCATGCCGGTCCGGAACGCGCGTTCGGTCCGGACCGCCCAAATCAAAAACACCGAAGTGATCGCGGTAAGTTCCCAAAATACGAACAGCGAAATTAGGTCCCCGGTAAACGCGGCGCAGATCGCGGCCCCGGCATAAGCCATCCCGGCGACTTGCTGTACGGTATCCTTCATATGCAGCGCGTACAGGACCGACAGGAAGCTCGCGATCGTGAAAATGTACCCGAATATCAAGCTCAGCTTATCGACCCGCAGCATAATGAGCGTGTAGTCGAAGACCTCAACGGTACCGTATTCGCCCGGTGTCAGTTGCAACATCTGCCAGCCACACAGGACTGGTAGCAATAGCATGTACGCGGAACGCAAATAGCCGCTCAGAAGCGGTACGAAGGCAGCGCCGACAATCAGAATCAGCCCAGGTGAAAACTGCTCAATCGTCATAATAGTCTTCTTTGCGCATCAAGATGCGGCGCAGTTCCTTGGCCCCGAGTACCAAGCCGACGCTGAACACGAAGCCAAAAGCGGAATAGAACCCGAACCACTTCTCGATCTCGAAATGAGGGTGTTTCTCGTAGAACAGGTCGGCTGCTGTGAGCAGGAAGCACAGCAGTAACAACGCCCTCCAGACCTTGTCGACGCTACCTGGTTTGTCGAGCCAGTATTTTTTGCCGTCTTCTTTATGATCAGCCATGTCAGCCTCCACCGATCGGCTTTAGCAATTGGTATAGTTGGTCGGCGTAGAAAAACATCACGATGCAACCGAATGCTGTCAGGCACAGCGGTACCAGACAGAAAATCGGCGCTTCCTTGATCGCGGGCCTTTCATCTCCAGCGCCCTCTGGACTCAAGAAATAACCGCGCCCGACGACGGGCAGCAAATACGCGACATTCAGCAGCGACGAGATCATCAAGACGGCGACGAAGACCACCTCACCAGCATCGATGGC
>JAJFJC010000059.1 GCA_021774385.1 Alphaproteobacteria bacterium | reverse complement strand
CTTGGCTCACCAATGTTCTCAGCCATATCGCCGATCACAAGATCAACCGTATCGACGAACTCCTGCCATGGCGTTACGCTCAAGTCTGAGCGTAACAGCCCAACGTCATCGGCGGCAGGGCTGGTTCACCGGACGCTAACGGTCTAATCGGTTTTGCCGCCAAACGAGTAAGCCGATATCCGGTGCCCGCGACCACGCAGACGATGACACGCCCGGTAAGGGTTTCATATTCTCACGCATCAGTCACATCATCCCGGACCAAGCGTCGCACTCTTTAAGGGACGCTTCTCGCGCTAACGTTATGTCGCTGCATAGCGGCAGATTTCTTGGATGAGATGGTCCATGGTCGCCTTGACCGCTGCAAAGGCATCCGTTCGTTTGAATGTTTCGATGTCGATAAACATCCGCTTGTTGATTTCAACGAAGATACTCTCGGCGCTATTCGCCGGGTCGCTGTGCCGGCGCGTGAGATAGCCTCCGTAATAGGGAAAATTGATGCTGACCGAATGGCCACGGTCTTCGAGTGTCTTGGTGACGAACCGCAGAAACTCGGGTGTACAGGTTGTCCCGTGAACGTCGCCGAGATTGAAGTCGGCGCGCGCCTGGCCCGGGTCGGCATGGGTCGGTGCACCGACCGCGGACATGCAATGGCAGGAGATCTGAAACGAGCGGCCATGCGTCGCATTCATCCCGTCGAGAAGGCGCGCCAACTCCCGGTGATAGGGTTCGTGGTAGTCGTCGAGCCGCGCTTTAACTTCTTCAACGGTCAATTTCCGCTCTTGCATTGCCTCGCCATAGCGGGATAGCCGCTTTATTAGGCCTAGGCCGCGTTCGGTAAAATCGCTTTGTTCGATAGATCCCGGCCATGAACCGTCGATCTGACGTTCGTCGATATCCGCCGCACTGCGGTTGGTGTCGATATAAGTATTGGGAAAGCAGGCGTAGAGCATGGTCGCACCAAGCTCCGGTGCCTTGCCGCAAAGTTCCTCGACATACATCGAGACGTTGTCGTGCAAAACCGAAAACGAGATCGGCGAGCGAAAATCATGCGGATATTCGCGCCCGCTGCGCGACACATCGACGAGCACCGGGACCGATGCGACGACCGGGTCGTAGCGAAGAAAGACGCCCGGGCAAACGTCTATCGCACTTGGCATGTCTCACCTCTTCCAATGTTACGTTACACTGTCTTAGATAGTATCGTTGTGAGTCGATCACGGCGACTCGCTTTAGGCCGGCCGCCGCAGATACATTGATGTCGTCGACATGGATTGCACCATATCGTCGTGCTGATTAAAGATATCGCGCTGGAACGTAACGATGCCACGATCGCCCTTACTTGTGAGGCGCTTTTCGGTCGGCGTGTTCGCCATGTAGATCGTGTCGCCATGTTTGACCGGCATGTGAATTCGCCAATTGTCCAGACCGAGAAAAGCAACCACGGTGCCGTCGTTGATACCGCTCTGACAGGAAAGCCCGGAGGCGATGGCAAAGACCAGCGGACCATGCGCGATCGGCTCGCCGTAGGGCTGCGTCTTACAGAACTCCCAGTCCACATGCGGCGCATTGAAATCACCGGACAAGCAGGCGTAGTTGACGATATCGGTCTGCGTAATGGTCCGGCGTGGCGTCAGCAATCGCTTGCCAATCTCGAAATCCTCATAGTACATCCCGCGTGGCTCAACTGTGCTCATCTAGCCTGCTCCTTTAAACACCAACAGTTTGAGTGAGATACAGGGCAATTCGTGAGCGGAGGCCCCATGTAACAATCCTTGGCGGGTGCTGTGACACGGGTCATCGTCATGTCGAAGAGATCTGCTCTGCATGCAAATTGGCGGACTGATTATCGTTAGCGGGCACTTTCTAGCGCCTCAACAGGGCGGCCTATTGATCCGGGCGCCCTTTTATTTTGGCTTTCTCTTAACACTACGCCCAATTTCACTAAGCCTTAGACCACCAACTCCACCGGCACGCCGCGCACATCCATTTCATATTCCAAGCCCTCGACCGGCGGCCGGGCATAGTACCAGGTGAGGCCGGCCGGCGTTGCGCCTCGGCTGACCATTTCGTCGGCAAGGAACGGGTGTAAATCGTGAATGGTATAGACCTGTGTCGTCGTCGCTTCGGCCCAGCCAACACCAAGCGCGGTCATGCGCGTCTCCATCGCACCCAAAACATAAAGCGCCTTCTCACGGATCGAGTCCGCGGAGGTATCGCCAAGCCGAATAATGCGTTTTTCGTAACCGCCCGGCCCTTCCGGGGCCTCTCCGGAACCGGCGATGACGAAGCTGGGATCGGCGCGGCCCGGGGCGACACTATCCGCCGGTACAGTGTAGCAGAAGGCTTCAAAGCTCGGCTCCGGCGGACCGTCGAGTTCCGGGCAAACATTTGAGCGGGCAACTGGATTTTCGTCGTCCTTGAAGATGCCCCAACGCTCCAGGGTACCCACATAGACGCGGTTGAAATCGATGAAGCCCTGCTCGGTGAACGGTGCGGGAGAGCGTAATTCGCAAGCGCAAAACGCCGTGAAGGGCCGACCCCGCGCGGTCAGATGCGCTTCAATCGCCTGGAACCCTTCGACCATGGGCAAGCGTTTCGCAAAGCGCACTCGCTCGATCGCATAACCCGGCTGCGCCGCGACCCCGCCGGAATATTGGAAGGGACCGCGCACATAGCGGTAGTTCCCCGCCTCGAAGACCATCGTTTCCACCATGATGCCTGCTCCAATGTTTGTTTAATTCGAACGGATCTTACGCGACCACCCCTGCGCGCGCCACGAAGGCGGTCAGCGCATTCTCCAGAGACGCCTTTTCGATATGCCGTGTAATGAAGACGATGCGCGTCGTCCTTTCCTCGTCCGGCCATTCCGCTAGCTCGACCGGTGGGTGAAAAACATGTTGTACGCCATGCACGATAACGGGTCCGTCTCGTCCGGCTACGTTCAAAATACCCTTCACACGCAACAAGTCGGCACCGCGCAACGAGGCAATCGATTCAAGCCAGTCCTTCACCGCTTCCCACGGTAACGGGGCCTCTATGGTCAATGCGAAGGAATTAATATCGGATTGGCCGCCATGATCGTGCCCATGATGCAGCCACTCTGCCACATCCCGCACCGTACCAATCCCGTTCCCAAACAGAATGCTTGGGTCCGCCTGACCATGGTCGGTCTCGGCAATCGGTGCGTTCGGATTTATATCCGTTAACCGGGCGCTTAAGGCCGCCACCGCCGACGTGGACGACAGGTCCGACTTGGTCAGCAAGAGGTGGTCCGCCAGCGCGATCTGTTTGACAGATTCCTCGAACTCGTCGAGTTGACCAGCGGCATTGACCGCATCGACTGTCGCCACGATCCCGTCGAGCACATAATTCCGCTGCAGGCGTGGCTCCGAAATCAGCGTCTGCAAGATGGGCGCCGGATCCGCGAGGCCGGTCGTTTCGACAACCACTTTGCTGAAGGGTGGCAAGTCACCATTCGCGACGCGCTGTTCCAAATCGATCAGCGTATCGACCAAGTCGCCGCGGATCGAGCAGCAGATGCAGCCATTCTCCAATAGCACGGTATCCTCGAAGGCCTGCTCGATCAGCAAATGATCGATCCCAATCTCGCCGAACTCGTTCACGATGACAGCGGTATCGGCCATGCCCGGCTGACGGACAATATGGTTCAGCAAGGTCGTCTTTCCGCTACCGAGAAAACCGGTAATAATCGAAACAGGAATCATGCAATCAAGCCTAACGCCGGAGAACAATCATGGGCAAGGACGAAGCCTTTAATATGAAACTGATCGCGCATGACGAACTCAACGGGTTCGGCAATGGCGGCGAAGGGATGTCGATGCAGCTCACCGGCGATGGGCGCCGCGTGATGTGGATTGCTCATGAATCCGCACCGACCAATTTCAGCGGTGTCGATGTGACCGACCCGAAGAAACCGCGCGTGATCTGCCAGACTCAACTGCCGCACAACCGTGTGCGCTCGAATTCGCTCGAAGTCACGGGCGACATCATGGCGGTCGCATACCAGACCGCCGTACATGGCGAACAACCAGCCGGGGTCGAGTTATTCGATATCGCAGACCCGGAGAATCCCAAGTCTATTTCATTCTTCGACCGCTCGGGTCCGCATTCCCGTGGCGTGCATCAGCTGTGGTTCGTCGATGGCGACTATGTGCATTGCACCAGTGGCGCCGCCGATTTCACGCCGCGCAACCCGAAAGACGATCAGATTTACACGATCATCGACGTTCGGGACCCGACCAAACCAACGGAAGCCGGGCGTTGGTGGTATCCGGGCACAATGGAGGACGAGGATACGCCGGCGCCAACCCGCCACCCGCAATTCGACTCCGGCTTCCGCATGCACAACACCAATGTTTATCCCGACCGGCCGGACCGCGCCTATCTCGGCTGCCTCGACGGCGGAACGGCGATTCTTGACATCAGTGACATGTCAGAACCAAAGCTTATCTCAAACTGGAACCCCCACCCGCCCTATCCCGGCTTCTGCCACACGGTGCTACCGTTACTGGAGCGGGACCTGTTGATCGTCGCCGACGAATGCGTGCGCGACAACGGCGCCGACTGGCCGAAATTGACCTGGGTCGTCGATGCGCGGGATGAAACCAATCTCGTGCCGATCAGCACCTTCCCGATGCCGCCCGTCGAGGAATTCGGTAACCGTGGCGGCCGTTACGGTTCGCACAATCTGCATGAAAACCGGCCGGGGCCCGCCTTCCGATCCGACACGATCATCTTTGCCACGTTTTTTAATGGCGGCGTTCGCGCTTACGACACCTCCAACCCCTTCCAACCGAAAGAGATCGCATCCTTCGTGCCCGCCGCGCCGGAAGGGGCGCCAAGCGGCGCGATCCAGATCAATGATGTCTATGTCGACGAGAACGCCCTCGTCTACATCATCGACCGCCATGTCGGCGGGCTGTACATCCTAGAAGCCGATATTTAACGACCGTTATTGGCGGACAATTTCGCCCAATGATGTTCCCTTGAAAGGACTGGACGGCATGATTTCGTCTTCCCAAAACGCCTGGAAATCTTGTGGTAAAGCATCTTCAATATAGGCCATCCCATCCGCTGCAAGCGCGTTTGTTGAAATTTCGACGGTTTCTATTCCCGCCTCTCGAAGCGCGAGACGGCGATCCTCGTCTTTTCGTGTCACGGTCCCCGAGCCGACGAGCAACACGGCCAGAATTCGATCACCCAGCCAAAACGCGAAATCGACGGCACAAAAATTATCTGGCCCCATCGGCACCAGGGCGCGAGGCAAAGGGCGCGGTGCTGATAATGCCCAATCCAAGGCCTGATATAAATTACCGAACGGCGCCAATCTCTTTGCCAACGCTCCTTCATGGCGGCCAATACAATCGCCCGCGAATTCAAAATATCGGTCCAAAAATATTTTCGGTGGTTTCGCCCACAGATCGCAAAATTGTTTCAAGTGACCGCAAAGAAATTCCAATTGAAACGCCGCATCTATCATTGCGCGAAGATCGGGTGGCTCGTGAAAAGCGTATTGATCGCCATTGAGCCGCAACACCTTCCGCGCCCCGGGGTCAATCATCACGATTGGTGCGGAACGTTCACGCGCAACATTCGCGTCTACCAGTAGATGACTACCCGGTGGCAAAGACACGCCGTAAGGAATTTCAATATTTTTAGATGTTCGGACCGACATTACGCTTCACATAACCCGTTCAAGGTGGATTATAGGCTGTGCGCATTTTTTCGCCACGCCAAGCGCGTCAATGGCGGTATGATTTTAAATTCAATCTATCCACCCCTGAAAACCCAAACCACGGCGCGTGTCGCCAGAGGATAGCATGACCAAATTCGGTATCGGACAAGGCGTTCCACGTTGGGAAGATCCACGGCTTTTACGAGGCGGTGGGCAGTATTCTGACGATCTGAACCAGCCTGGTCAGGCACATGGATTTGTCCTTCGCTCACCCCATGCCCATGCAATTATTCGATCTATCGATACGCGCGCGGCCATCGCCGCGCCTGGCGTACTTAGTGTCCATACGGGCGCGGATATCGTAGCGGCAGGCTATGGCAGCGTACCTTGCCTCGTGGCACGTGAAAAAGCAGACGGCACGCCGATGTTCACGCCGCCAAATCTGCCCTTGCGCGAAGGGCGGGTTCGTTATGTCGGCGACTATGTCGCCTTTGTCGTCGCCGAATCCCACGACATGGCGCGCGATGCGGCGGAGTTGATCGAAGTCGATTACGAACCATTGCCGTCGGTTACCGCGACCAAAGATACTTTGCGCGACGGCGCACAAGATGTTTGGGATGAAGCGCCCGGCAATGTTTGTTTCGTCTTCGAGCAAGGCGATGCAGCATTGGTCGATACGGCGATCCAATCAGCACATCATGTCACCACCCTCGATTTGGACATCAGCCGCGTCGCCGTCGCGCCCATGGAACCGCGCGCGTGTATTGGCGAGTATGACCAGTTCGCCGAGCGCTACACCCTTTATACCGGCACTCAAGGCCCACACCTCGTCCGGCAAGTCATCGCGGAGCCAATGTTACGAGTGCCGCAGAACCGGCTTCGGGTCGTCAGTAAGGATATGGGTGGTGCCTTCGGCATGCGCAGCGGCCCGTATTGCGAAAACCTGCTGTGCCTGCATGCCGCGAAGGAACTCGGGCGGCCCGTTAAATGGGTCGGCGACAGGGCGGAACACTTCATGGCCGACGATCAGGCGCGCGACAATATCTCGACAATCGAACTCGCTCTCGATGAACACGGGAAGTTTCTCGCGCTTCGCGTTAAGACGGTGGCCAATCTCGGTGCCTATCTCACCATGTTCGGACCGCATTCCTCGACCAACAATCTGGGCACGCTCGCCGGAACCTATACGACGTCAGCGATTTTTACCCATGTCACTGGCGTCTTCAGCAACACGCCCTCAACCGGTCCTTACCGCGGCGCCGGTCGCCCGGAAGCGGCCTATGTGCTGGAACGGACTATCGATACGGCCGCTGCGGAGCTTGGTATCGATCCCGCCGAGCTTCGGCGGCGGAACTATATCCCTGAATCGGCGCTGCCCTATCAGACGGGCCTTGTCTTCAACTATGATTCCGGTCAATTCGAGAAGAACATGGATACCGCTCTTACGATGAGTGACTACGCTGGTTTTGAAGTACGGCGGGACACGGCAAAAGCGGACGGAAAGCTACGCGGCATCGGCATTTCGAACGTTATCGAGCAAGCCGCGGGCGGCTTTCCGGAATGGGCCGAGATTCGCTTCGATCCTTCGGGCACCGTGACCGTCGTCATGGGAACGCATAATCATGGCCAAGGGCACGAAACGGTGTTCCGCCAAATGCTTGCCGACAGGCTCGGCCTCGAGTTCGAGCAGATCTACTATCAGCAGGGTGATTCCGATCATGGCATGGCGGGGACTGGTACATTCGGTTCCCGTTCCTCAGGCGTAGGCGGTGCATCGCTGATGATGGCTGCCGACAAGATCATCGACAAGGCGCGCCAGATGGCCTCGCATCATCTCGAAGCGGCCGAGGACGATATCGCTTTCACGGACGGAGTTTTCACCGTAGCGGGAACCGACAAATCCACCACCCTTATCGAATGCGCCAAGCTTCTACAGAACTTCATGACCGCGCCACCGGACATGGATGTCGGTTTGAACGAGTGGGCATCGTGGCGTCCCCCGGCGCCGACTTATCCCAATGGCTGCCACATTGCGGAAGTCGAAATCGATCCGCAAACCGGTGTGCTAAAAATCGCCAATTATGTCGCGGTTGACGATGTCGGCACCGTATTAAACCCACTGCTTCTCGACGGGCAGCTTCATGGAGGTATCGCGCAAGGTGCGGGCCAAATCATGATGGAAAATGTCATTTGGGACCGCGAGAGCGGCCAGCTCAACACGGGCTCCTTCATGGATTACGTAATGCCGCGCGCGGACAATTTGCCAAATTTCCAGTCAGCCGTGAATGAAGACGCGCCCTCCCCAACAAACCCAATGGGGATAAAAGGCGCGGGTGAAGCCGGATGTGTTGGCGCGATGCCGGCACTGATGAACGCGATTGTCGATGCGATGCGGCCGGCAGGCGTGCGAACCCTGGATATGCCGGCGACACCACACCGAATTTGGCAGGCCCTACAAGGCGGAGATGCAACATGAAAGTCTACGAAGCCGTTCTCGACCAATTGACCCGTGGCGGCGTGAAATATTTCGCCGGCATGGTCGGATCGACTAGCGCACCCTATGCCGGCAGCTTGGCGACCCGTAACGACACACGCTATATCGGTGTACGGCACGAACAGGTGGCGGCGGCGATGATCGACGCCACGGCACGGCTCAGTGGACAACCGGGCTGTGTCATGGTGCATGGCGCGTCGGGCCTGCTCGCGGCGAGCCTCGGAATTGCCTCCACGGCGCTCGACTCAACTCCCATGATCGTGCTCAGCGCCACGCAGGAAAAGCAGGCGATGGAAAATGGCTGGTGGCAGACGGCAAACGTCCTCTCCCCCCTCAGCGATATTGTAAAGTGGCAGACCCGTGTCGAGCGGCCCGACCAAGCGGTCGACGCAATCCGCCGCGCCTTAAGGGAATCCGTAACCGGGCGGCCTGGTGTCGCGCAGATTGATTTGCCCATCGATGTGTCGACGGAAGCCTTGGACGGCGACGGACCGTTGCCCGATATCGCGCCCCACACCGCACCAGCTCTGCGCCCCTGGCCAGACCCTGATGCCGTCGCGAAATGCGTCGATCTCATCCGCAACGCCGCACGGCCAGTTTTGCTTATCGGTGGTGGCGCTAACTTTTCCAATGCCGGCGAGGCGCTCCTGCAGCTCGCCGAACGACTGCACATGCCCGTGGTCAATACACCGACGTCACGCTCTGCGGTGCCAGAAACCCATCGCCTCGTCCTCGGACCGTCGGGGATTGTCGGCTATGAGCCAATCGGCGAGGCCGTCCGCGAAGCCGACCTTGTTTTGGCGATTGGATCCCGGTTGTCGGATTTACAAACCTCGCGAGGGGCGTTGCTCCCTGATACCGCGCCGATCGTTCAAGTCGATATCGACGGTGCGGTGATCGGGCGCGAACATACGCCCACACTGGGTATTCTTGCCGATGCGCGCGCCTTCGCCGATTCTCTGAATACGGCCCTCGACACAGAAAATCTTACCGTATCCGACGATCGCAAGCGTTGGGTAGATAGTCTCATCCAGCGAACCGAGGATTGGCGTGCGGACTGGATTGACGCCACGCCAGACAATGGCCTGGTACAGCCACAGGAAATGGTCAGCGCGCTATGGGAGGTTCCTGCCGATACGATTTTCACACATGGCGCGGGCGATCATGGCTTCTATGGCTTTATGGTCCCGGTCGCGCATCCCGGCGCGCATCTGATGTCCACCAAACTGGGCGCGATGGGTTGTGCATTAGGGTCCGCCCTTGGCGCGAAATTGGAACGTCCGAACCAGCCCGTGGTGGCTTGCATCGGAGACGGTGATTTGATGCTGCAACTTGGCGATTTGGAAACTATGGTCCGCGAACGCCTCGCCATAGTCGTCGTCGTTTTCAATAATTTCCGTCTCGGATCGCAACGCAAAAGGGTCGAAGCCTACGGCCCGGTCGTTGGCGTCGATCACGGAAACCCCGATTTCGCCAAACTCGCGGAATTGTTTGGCTGCCGCGGTTATCGTGTCGATAAACCGGACCAATTTGACGCCGCATTACGGGATGCGATGGCCTCCGGTGAACCTTGCATCATCGACGCAATAATCGATCCGGAAGCGCGTCCACCCCGCACGGCCATAAGCCGAGAGGCGCGATGATAATTAACGTGACTGTCGTTTGAGAGTCGACCTGGTTAAACGTATTCCAAAACGTATTTGGTCGCTTCGGTCAGCTCTCGCCGCGCGGCGCGTAGTTCCGCAAACGCGAATTCAAGACGCTGCGCCGCGTCTTCGCCTTCTTCTTCGTCGGCGTCCTGCCGAACGGCTTCTAAATGCCCATTTACCGCATCGCTGATTGCGTCGATTTGGCCGATTATCGTTTTTATCGAATCGATTCTTTCGGGTTCCATTGACTTACTTCCTCGCGTCTCCCCATTTTCCCATACCCTTAATGCCGATGATTTTTGGCAAGGGCTGTGATGGTCGTCACAAGGTTTAGAATCTTTTGTAATTCGGTTTAAAGATAAGGTCTTAGCAGGGAATTATTTTGGCACCATTCCTTTGTCGGCTAGTTCATCAAGCGCCTTTTGCGTCTTCTTCAATCCCTCGAGTCCCATACCGCGCAGAATATGTGGCGCCTTGGTAAACTGTATGTCCGGATATCCGATGATTTCAATTCGGTTCCCCCAAGGGTCGAGGAAATCCAAGAAACGACCCGGCAGAATCTCAATCGACAATTCTGCAAGCCGAACCCGCACTGCTTCCTTATCATCGACGACCAGGCCGACATGACGCGCATCGTCGGGCGCCTGCCGCCGGCCCTTCGAAAAATTGATAAATTGATCTCCCAAATCGATGAAGGCGATTTGCTCGCTTTTACTACGAAGTGTGAAATCAAACAGCTGTCCGTAGAAATCAAGCGCCTCGTCGATATCAGCGACCTCTAACGCAACATGGTTGAAACCGACAATGCGTGGCTTCGTTCCCGTTTTCATCGTTTCCTCCCGACAACTAGTGGATGAGACATATTGTTTCGATGTGCAGGTGTTTCAAGAATGTGGTGGCTGATCGTCCGAAAAGGTCGTCCGGTACAGCAGGCGGTCAAACCCATCATAATCGTTCACCGCAAAGTGAAGCGTCGTTCGGTTGTCCCAAACGACGAGGTCGCCGGCACGCCAGCGGTGGCGGCAACTGAATTCCGGCCGGGTCGCATGCCAGAATAATCGGTCCAAAATCGGCGCGCTTTCGGCCTCGGACATACCGTCGAGGCGCGATGTATAAACCGGGTTTACGAACAGCGCCTTTCGTCCTGTCTCCGGATGCGCACGAACCGCGGGGTGAAATGTTTCACGGTCCGCTTCAGGATCGCCACGGACCATCTTGACGGTACTGCGTTGATTCCCCTTCGGTGCGAATTTGACGCCATGGGGCTTTCCCACATGAATGGCATCACGCCCATCGACCACAGCCTTCAAGTCGTCTGGTAGGGTTTCGTAGGCCGTAATTTGATTCGACCAAACGGTGTCACCACCGACTTCGGGAACCTCCACCGCACTCAACAACGATCCCGCCGGCGGATGTTCCAGAAAGCTGAAGTCGGAGTGCCAATTGCCGCCGAACACCGCAACCTTCCGGTCCGTCGCCTTTTTGTGCACGCCGATGACGAAAGGTTCGTCCGAAATCGGTTCCACATAGGGCAGGCGCTGCAAGGGCCCAAAGATTTTCGTTATCTGCTTTTGCCGTTCTATGTCGATTTCCTGATCGTGAAAAAACAAGACCTGATGGGCCCACAACGCCTGTACTAAGTCGTCGCGCGCGGTTCCATCGACACCAGCGGACAAATCAATATCTTCGATTTCCGCACCAATATTGCCGGTTACCGGTTTTATGTTCAGTTGGCTCATGGCTATGCCTCTGGGTGCCGTGGGATAAAGGCCGGCTTAAACAGGTACCGGCGTGCAAGCACGCCATAGCCCGTGAATACGTAATTATTATTCAAACCGAGAAGCTCGCTCCGGTTCTCCCGATAGAATTTCGGCAATTGAAACCAAGGTATCGTCGGATGCAAATGATGAGCAATGTGGAGATTGTTCCATAAAAACAGCAGACCGAAAATCCAGTTCGACTCGACACTGGCAATCCGTTCATAGGGCTTATCCGCCCAGCGATGTTCGAAGAACGGCCGCAACATGCCGAGCGACATGCCGCCAAAAATGAAAAATAACAAGAATTGCCAAAGCGGCATTTCCGCGACCGCCAGAACGAACCAGAGTATCGCGGCCACGCCGAGCGCATGGCGGGCCCAGATCGCCAGATCGACCCAGCGGCCCAGGAACAGCGGCACGATATCGTTGCACAACAGTTTCCACCAGCGGATGAATGGGCCCAGCAGCAAACGGCCAAGCATGGTCTGGTTGGCGATCAGCAGACCGCGCCACCAGAAGGAATACTTCGCCCAATCGCCGGTACCGTGATACAGCGTCTCCGTATCCTGGCCCGGATAGGTCAGCCGCGCATTGCGGTGATGGATGGTGTGGTTGCGGCGGTAGATCTCGAACGGGAACCACAGACCGAGCGGCGGCCAGACGACCGCGCAGCGCAACCAGACCGGAATCGAGCGCCAGCCATGTACCGCCTCATGCTGGAAATTGAAATGCCACGCCGTGACATAGGTACCCGCCGGCAGCAACAGCCACCACGGAATTTCGGCGTGAAACCAGACCAGCGCGAACCAGCAGGCGTAGATGACCACGGCCAGCACCCAGGTCGGCACTTCTGCCGCAATCAGCCAGCCCTTGAACCTTTCCCGAGATGATGCCGTCGCCATGGCACGTTGCCCTCAAACTATCGCAAAATGCGCTTCGACGGGTTCACACAGTTCGCCGTTGATCGGCAGAATATCCTGCGGGCAAGCAGAGAACGCGACCACCAAATCCATTTCCGCGCGAAGGACAACATAGTCACCAGGCTTACTCACCGGCGCCTCGAAACTTAGTCCACCCTCCGCGGTCCAGGGAATGTTCATGAACAGGTTGAGCGGGCTCGGCGTCTTCGGCGCGGCTAGGCCGAGTGCGTCCAGCGCGGCTTTCAGATTGTCGGTGCAGTTGTCGTGATACTCGGTACAGCCAAGCAGGCCATAGCGGTAATTGTCGCACGCCGCCAGCAGGGTGTCGTGCACACCGGCCGAGGTATCCTCGACCAGCGTCAGCATCGGTCGCCGGTTATTGCTGTGGTAGCTGTCGCCGACCTTGAGCCACATTTTCAACACCGTCGCCCGCGTCGCCTCCATCGACATGCATTCACTCATATCCGCCGGATTGAAGGCCCAGGTATCGACGACCTGCTGGCCATGCGTATTGACGACCTTCACGGATTGGCCCCGCGCGACCCGCGCTGCCTTGCCCCGCCGTGCCGGAATTTCTATCAATGCGGTCTCATCAGTCATAATTCACCCTTTATTCACCACGCCCTATTGCGGCAGCCTAGCAGATTTCGGAATTCGAAATGACCGATAATTCCAGGCCCACCGCCAGCGTCGAAAGAAATCTTAAGTTTCGGCTTGTCCGATGGCCGCAGATCGTGGTCTCGTAGTTTCTAAAGTCCATATACCGGGAGGATGTACATGCCGAATGTATTGACCGAACAAGCGGTGGAACACTTTCATAGTCAGGGATATCTTGGACCGGTTCCGGTATTGGATGCCGAGGAGGTGGCCTATTTTCGCGGCAAGCTCGAATCCTTCGAGCGCGACCATCCCAACGATTTGGCGAAACTGAAAACCAAATCGCATCTGCTCTGCCCCTGGGTCGTGGAAATTGCGCGCCATCCGCGTATCCTCGATGTCTATGAGGATCTGATTGGGCCTGACATTATGTGCTACAGCATGGCGTTCCGGAACAAGAACGCCGACGGCAAGACCGTCGCCGGCTGGCATCAGGACACGCTCTATTTGCCGATCGAACCGATCCTGGTAATCGGTGCCCTGGCCCTGTCCGAATGCACGATCAATGAGGGTTGCCTCAGGGTCATTCCAGGCTCGCACAAGGGAGAAATCTTGCCGCATGGCGAAGCCGCCGATCCGGATAGCATCCTCGCCCGCGGTCAATATATCGACACGGACTTCGATACCTCCCAAGCAATCGACCTTGAATTGAAACCCGGTGAAATAGGGCTGTTCTATTCCGGCATCATTCACGGTTCAGGCGTCAACATCGGATCCGACCGCCGCCTTATGCTGTTGGTGGAGATGATGCCGACGCACGCAATATCGCACCGCCACCGCGAGGCGGCGATGCTGGTGCGCGGCAGCGATCGCTACAATCACCACGATCCGGACCGGCCGGCGGTGGTGGATTTCGGTCCCGAGGAACAGGCGGCGTGGCTGGCGGCGACGGAAAACCGAGGCAAGAATATCTTTGACGGCAGCACGCTTCCGGTGAGCAATGCCTATGGCGGGGAACGTTCCCCATAATCAATGACCAAAAGAGAAGCACTGTCGCCGACATCGAACGATAGCGAGGGAGATATCAAATATGACTATGGAACATCTCGATTCCGGTGAAATCTTGAGTCAGGCCGTAACCTGCAATGGCATTGTCTATCCCTGCGGGCTTACCGCCGACGATCGCTCTGCAAACATCCGCACGCAGACCGAGGAAGTTCTCAAGAAGATAGACGACCGCCTTGCTCGCTGCGGCACCGACAAATCGAAACCGCTCATGGCGACCGTCTACCTCACGGACATCGACCAGAAAGCGGAGATGAACGAGGCCTGGACGGCATGGCTCGGCGATCTCAAGCGACCGGCGCGCGCATGTGTCGGCGCGGCTCTCGCAACGTCGGACACCTTGGTCGAAATCGTCGTCAGCGCTCAACAATAATGCCCATTCTGAAGGGCGACAGGCTACCCACAAACCATCCTTCGATTCACCAAGGTCCCGTGGAGGGGCCATCCGTCTGGTACGGACCGGAACTGGCGGTAAAGGACGATTGGATTTTCACGCTATCGCCGGAACAGCAAGAAGAAGTGCTATCCGCCTTGGGCCAAGTTCGACGCCATGGCTTGGAAATACAGGCCATTAGACGTCGCGATTTTCCGCTACCGGGTCTCGGGTCGGTACTCGATGCCTTACGCCAAGACGTCATCCGGGGGCGGGGTTTTGTACTGCTCCGTGGTCTGCCAATCGATGGTTTGCCAATCGAGGACGTTGCGACTCTATATTGGGGTATCGGGACCTATTTCGGCGCGGCCCGCGCCCAAAACGCGCGCGGCCATTTGCTGGGCCATGTAACCGACGTTCAGGGAGAAGTCGTCGAACGCGCGCGTGGTTATTTGACCAGCCGCCACCTTCCCTATCATTG
>JAJFJC010000058.1 GCA_021774385.1 Alphaproteobacteria bacterium | reverse complement strand
GGTCGCATCGTCAAGACTATGGGCGACGGCTTGCTATTGGAATTTCCGTCTGTAGTCAACGCCACACTGTGCGTCATCGAAGTTCAACAGGGTATGGCGGAGCGTAACAAAGGGGTCGATGAAGACCGGCGCATTGCATTTCGCGTCGGCGTCAATCTGGGCGATATCATCATCGATGGCGAAGACATACATGGTGATGGCGTAAACGTTGCTGCTCGTCTGCAGGGGATCGGCGAACCCGGTAGCGTTACGATCTCGCGGCGCGTCCATGAGGATGTGCGCGACAGGCTCGACGCCGTCTTTGAAGACCTCGGCGAACAGACCCTGAAGAATATCTCTCGTCCGGTTCGCGTGTGGCAGTGGATGCCTTCCGCTGCGCCGAGCCCGATGAACAGCGATGCACCTATGACGTTGCCGAGCAAACCATCGATTGCAGTACTGCCCTTCGAAAACATGTCTAGCGATCGGGAACAAGAATTTTTCGCCGATGGCATGACAGAGGACATCATCACTGAACTTTCTCGCTTCGACGAATTGTTCATCATCGCCCGAAACACATCTTTCACCTACAAAGACCAGCGCGTCGACGTGAAGGATGTAGCGCGGGAGCTCGGCGTCCACTACGTCCTTGAAGGCAGCGTCCGCAAGGCGGGCGACCGCGTACGAATTACGGCACAGCTCATCGACGGCCGGGACGGCGGCCATATGTGGGCGGAACGATACGACGGCGCAACCGAGGACGTATTCGATCTGCAGGAAGACGTAACCAGGCAAGTCGTAAGCAGCATCGCCGGACAAATCCGCCAAGAGCAAGTAGACCGATCGGACCGTGGCGAACGTGTGTTCGATACCAGCCACGAGTTGGCCTGGCGGGCGCGATATGTGATGAGGTCCGCTTTCGTGGAACGCGACCCCGCCTATCTCGCGCGCGCCATCGAGATGGCGACCGAAGCGGTTGGCATGAATGCCAAATGCGGTCCGGGCTATCAGGCGATCAGTTACGCCTACTCGATGCAAAGTCTCATGAGATGGGGGCCAGATCCCTCTGCAGCTGCCGATCTGGCATTGCACTGGGCCCGCAGATTTCAATCAGAATTGCCCTCCTCCTACCTAGCCTATCGCAGTCTTGGCACGGCGAAGATGCGAAATGGACAGCACCAAGATGCGAATAGAGATTTTCGACAGGCGCATGAACTCAACCCGAACGATGCGCTCGTGCTGTTCTCCTGGTCGTTTTGCGAGGCGGGCGCTGGTATGTTCGAGAAAGCCAAAGAACACGCCCATAGCGGGAAGTTGATCGAGCTACGATTGGGTAATTAGGCGTCGGTTTGCTTTACACTTGAAAAACTACTAAGAATATTCGCCTATTAACCATACAACCTATTGATTAATAATAATATTTTTCCAACGCACGTTCATTTTTGTAAGGGAAACTAAGTATTAAGTGTCGATATTCTTTACAAATTTCCGCGAGAGACAGCTCGCTTACCCACATAAGTCATTGAAAAAGCGTAAATATTTTTTTGGCACACTTATTGCTTGAATTTCGACGGGGGAAATCCGAATGTCTCGAATTCAGACATTCTCAAACGGGGAGGTGTTCCATCGTGTTCGCATTCAGAACAATTTCGTTTTCCGTAATCTTGGGTGTTTTGGCTCTTGGATTAGCAATTTTGCCGTCTACGGCGCAGGCCACGCTTTCTGAAAGAGACCTTTTTACGGCAGGCGATGGATTGATCACGTTTGACAGCGACACCAACCTCGAGTGGCTTGACCTCACACAGACCCAAAATACAGCCTATAACACCGTCTTAGGATCTACGTTTGTTGTCGACCTCGGTTTTACTTTCGCCGACGTTAACGACGTCACGGCTTTGTTCGACAACGCTGGGGCGGCAAACCAAAATGGCGTTTTCACCACGGGGCAACTCGCAGACGCTCAGAACCTTATCGATTTACTCGGCTGCACATTATTTTGCGGCAGTACCGCGCCAACGGCGGAAGGTTTTGCCGACTTCGACCCGTTTAGCACAACAACTGTCTCTAGGTCATTCGTACAGGTAAACCTCAACACCAATTCTGGTCGTTTTCAAAATCCTGGGCTTACCGCAGTCAAAGGCCAGTCAAATGCGAACGGCGGGAGTTTCTTGATACGCTCGGCTACACCGATACCAGAGCCTGCGACAATGCTGTTATTCGGTATTGGGTTGGCGAGTATGGCTGGCATCAGCCGTCGGTCCAAGAAGGTCTGCTCGCGGACAACGGTGTAATGCTTCTTCGCCATTTCAAGTCGACAGTAGTGCTACACAATCCCCTAGACAGTAACATTTGAGGTTCGAATCTGGCTGAATTTTACCGGATTTGGCCGTAAATCGTGGGTTATCCTGTTACCGGCTTCCGGGTGATCTGTCGCATGCCACACGTTTGCCAGTCACTTCTGCAATGGGTCATAAATTACCAAATCGTGGTATCGCCCGGCACGTCTGAAGCTGCGCAACAAGCGGACTAAAACGGCACTAAAGCTGACATCGCCGCGCCGATGTCGACTGTTAAGGGATGTCCGGAATCGTCCGATTGATGTCGCGTTTTCCCAAAGGTCCGGACGTGCTCAACGAGTCGGGCTCACGGAAAAAATGACCCAATGCAGAAGTCGTAGCTATTCAGAGAAGCCGGCCTTGCGGAGCCCGTCGAGCAGCATTTTCATGTGTTCTGGATGAGGGAACATGTTGTTGTCTCCGGTGAAGAGGCTCCCAACAAAGTTTGGCGACCGCCTCATTAATTCTTCCTTGTGCTTTTCGAGCAGCGCCTTGTCTCCAATATCCGCCGCGTGTGCGACCATAAGTACTCGCGTCATCGGCCTGCCGGGCGTGGTCTGAATCGCCTTGGTGGCCCATTCTGCGAAGGCCACGCCGTCCCCCTCAAGGAACGCGGCAGTGGCAAGTGCTGAATAGGCGTGGCCGAGTAGTGGATCGCGCTTTGAGCTCAAATTAATGGCCATATGGGCGTGTTTCTTAGCACTATCGAATTCGCCAATTCGCGCTTCGCAAATTGCCCACCACCAGAGCACCATAGTGTCGTTAGGATTGAGGTCGTGTGCGTGTTGATAATTACCCAAGGCCTCCTGAAACTGTCCCTTACGCATAAGCGTGAGCCCTCGATAAAGGTACGCCTTGGATGAACTCGGCAACTCCGAATAGAACGTTTTCGACCAGCGTTCGGCAAGATCGGTCGCCGCGTCCGGATCGTCTCCCCATCGGTTGGTA
>JAJFJC010000057.1 GCA_021774385.1 Alphaproteobacteria bacterium | reverse complement strand
TTGCGTGGAACTCGCGAAACAGCAGATCGATATTGGTCTCTACACAAACCGTCGTCAGGAACAGTTGGAATTTTGGCAAAATACCGTTGGTTTGGAATTCGACCATTTGGGTAAGCTCGGCGGTGGCGTGCATCAATTGCGCCATCACTGCAACGGATCGATCATCAAGGTGAATCATACCAGGGTTGCGCTTGCCGACGACGCGCCGACCGGTCTTGCCGGGCTCATTATTGCGCGTGACGATATCAGCGAACAGCGCGACCTCATGGACCCCGATGGTAACGCAATTTCATTGGTGCCGCCGGAGCAGGATGGCATCGTTAATCTGGCGCTGCGGCTGAGGGTTCGGAACTGCGCGGCGGCGCAAGAATTCTATTGCGGCGCGTTGGGCTTTGACGATGGCGGGGACGGGCGCCTCCGCTGCGGCGAGTCCTTAATCTTTCTGGAGGAAGATGCCAACGCACCAGAAGTCGGAGTCTTGCCGGGGAAAGGCTTGCGCTATTTCACGCTGCAGATTCAAGATTGCGACCGCACCCACGCCCAAACGCTTGCCGCCGGTGGGCGGGAAGGGCGCGCGCCGCTCACGCTCGGCGATACGGTGCGCTATTCCTTCGTCCGCGATCCCGACGGCAATTGGATCGAACTTTCGGAACGCGCCACGCTGACGGGCGGGCTCATTCAGCGAGGCGGTGCGTAAGTTTCGTTCCTCGGCAACGTGTCCGTTTCCAGCTCGATGGTAGCGCTGGGACGAAAATCAGCTTCCCCTCAATAAGCGGAAATGCCGCCTTCCGCAGGAATGATGGCCGCATTGACCATGCGCGATTCGTCGGAAGCAAGGAACAGGGCGATCGCGGCGATGTCTTCGGGCTCGCCGACGCCAAAGGGATAGCTCTCGAAGGTGCCGACGGAGCCTTTGCGCGAATTCGGCCGTTCGCGTTCGATATAGCGGTCGAGGATACGTTGCGTCTTGATAAGTCCCGGGCAGATCGCGTTGGCGCGCACGCCGTGTTCGGAATAAGACCCAGCCAAGCTGCGGGTCAGCGAAATGATGCCGCCCTTCGCCGCGGAATAAACATGGGCTGGATGATTGCCGCGTAGCGCCACGACCGACGAGACGTTGATAATCGCGCCGCCGCCGCTTTCAATCAGTTTCGGCACGCCATGCCGGCAGCACAGGAACGGTCCCTTGAGATCGAGTGGAATGGTGTGGTCCCACACATCGAGCCCAACCTCGGTGACGCTGTTGTCGTCGAGCACCGATCCGCCGGCACAGTTGAACAGGATATCGAGGCCGCCGAACCTTTCCGCGGCTTCATCCATGGTCGCCTTGACGCTGGCATCATCGGTGACATCGGTTTGAATGAAAATTGCACCGTCACCGGCCTCGGCGGCGCTCGAGGTGCCTTTCTCCGCATCCAGTTCCGCCACCGCGACGCGCGCGCCCTCCGCGATGAACATTCGCGTCGCCGCCCGGGCGATACCCGAACCCGCCCCCGTGATGACCGCGCGTTTGCCTTCCAACCGTCCCATGTCACTTCCTTCCCTAAAATTACCTTACCCATTTTGATACCGCGAGGGCACATCGGTCAAAGCCTGCTTGGTTTCCCGTGTGCTGTCCCAACACTTATTTATAAGAACAATGTTCGGTTGTATGCTGTGATTAAAAGCGATCCTGAACCGAGCAAGGTAAACTATCGAACCATGACAAAAGGTAAGTTTACGGCATTCGTACTCAGCTTGTTTCTATTTGCGGGCTGCGCGAGCATCCACGATGGTTCGACATCGCTGGGTCCCGAGGTCAGGACAATTCACGCAATGTCGGAGGCGGAGGCGTGGACTCATATTGCGGGAAGAACCGTCCGCATTCACGATCCAGCACCACAAAATTGCATTCCCATATTCGTTGGAAAATATACGACGTTTTCCTGTTACAGCTCGGGCAGCGCGACATCTCGGATCATTTATTTTTCACCGGGAGGACTCACGTTCACGTGGCACTCGGGAAACGTACACATTGCGTCCGGGCTTTGGGAACTGGCGCGCAAGAAAGATCGATATAGGCTTTGCTTCTGGCGATCGGATGATCGAGAAACGGCACAAGAAGCCGAAAAGGATAAGAAGGGCCAACCCGCATGGCGCTGCAGCGATCTCAGTGCGTTCGCGTCGCGTGTGCGAGAGGTGGGTGAGGGAGACTTATTCCAACTAACGGTGGGTGGGCGCGGAGAGGTTTTGCCGAATAAGGAAAAGTCCTTTGCCTCGATAACGGCGAACGACAAGGGTTCCGTCGAAATCGAAAAACCACCTATCGCCATGCTGAACGCCCTAACGGACGAACGGAAGGCCGCGCTTTGGAAGCTAACTAAATCGCACCAGGTGGTTACGGATTTCCTCGTCAATTTTACGGTACTTACCTTCGATGCTTACGGCCCCTACTGCCCGCAGCAACCATGCGTGCGCAAGAATGGACATGGTACGCGGATTATTTTCCATGATGAAGGAGGCAAGGGGTATCTTTGGTACCCTGGATTGACCCGGGCTTTCGGCTTCGAATGGCGGGTGTCGTTGAAAGCGCACCGCTACGACATATGCATCAGGTATCGCGGCGGCAATAGCGGGCAGACCAAGGGAAAAAATGGTGATGATGGTTGGCGTTGTGGTGACTTCAACCGGTATGTTCTTTTTATTCAAGACATGCGGAAGCATGACGTATTTGGATTGGCTTCTGGTAAACTTCCGTTCACGTTGCCACGTGGTCCGACCTGTTTCGCCGCACTTATTGAAAAGATGGAAATCGGCGACGCCAATATGGAAACCAAGTGCAAGAGATAGTCAGTGGGCGCAACCGGACTCAATAGAGAGCGGGTCCGGTTTGTGGTCTATTTGACAGCGGCGGGACGGGGCGTTTGAATCCTGTCAGGCAGCAAGCAAGGGAAAACGCAATGGCAATCCAGTTGGTCGAAAAGGACGAAAGCATCCGCGAACGAGTTAGTGCCGAGGAATGGCAGGCGCGCGTCGAATTGGCGGCGGGACACCGGGTGCTGTCGCATTACGGCGTCAACGACATGACATACAATCACTTCGCCCTGCGCGTGCCGGACGAGCCGGATCACATGTTGGTCAAGCGTACTGACTGGATGTTCGCCGAGGTGACCGCTAGTTCCCTGTTGAAGACCGATTTCGAGGGCAATGTCATTGGCTCGGATGACGTTAAGACGATCCGCGGCGGCGCGCTGATCATTCATGCGGGCCTACTAAAAAACCGCCCTGACCTGAACGCGACTCTGCACACCCATACGCCCAACGTGATGGGCGTTTGTGCGCATAAATTCGGCTTGCTGCCGATTAACCAGCACGCCATGCGCTTCTACGGTGAGCTGCGCTATCACGATTTCAACGGATTCGAATTCGATCCGGCCATGACGGAACGTCTGCTCAAGGATCTCGACGGCGGCAATCTTATGCTGTTGCGCAGCCACGGCGCGTTGGTGTGCGGTGAAAGTGTTGCGGAATGCACGGTCAATCATCATTGGCTGGAAATGGCCTGCCAGGGTCAGATCGCGGCGCTGGCGGCGGGTGAAGGCAATTATCTGGTGCCCGACAAGGCGGCCTGCGAATACGCGCACAGCCAGTTCAAGGACGCCGGCGATTTCCTCAAGGGCGGTAAGGATTGGGGCGCTTGTCTGCGGCTCGCCGAACGGCTGGACCCGTCCTATAAAGATTGAGACCTGAACGGCTTCCCGGGAGTAGGGCATGACATCCATCCAGGTCAAACCACTGACTGAGTCCGGGTTCTTTGCCGAAATTACCGGTGCTGATTTAGGCCGACATGGGGACGATGCGCAATTCGAGGCGATTAAATCGGCGCATCTGGCGCATGGCGTGATCGTGATCCGCGATCAAAGACTTTCGCCCGAGCAGCAGATCGCGTTTTCGCGGCGGTTCGGACCTTTGGCGATCCATGTCCTCGAAGACCAGCTACTCGAGGGGCACCCCGAAATTCTCCTCGTGTCCAACAAAACGAAAGACGGACGTTACGTTGGACTGCCCGATGCGGGCCGATTTTGGCATACCGACCAATCCTACGAGGAACGGCCGGCTCTTGGGTCCATTCTCTACGCCCTGGAAATTCCCGAGGACGGCAGTGGCGATACCTGGTTCTGTGACATGACGGCAGCCTATGAGGCGCTTCCACCGGCGACGAAGGCGCGGCTGGACGGTTTGCGCGGTATGCATATCTACAATCATGCGCATGAGAACTTCAGTCTCAACGACGACCAGGCTACGCGCCTGCCAGGCTACGATCATCCAATTGTCCGCACCCATCCTGAGACGGACCGTAAGGCGCTTTATCTCGGTGGCAAACTGTTAAAGTACATCGTTGGCCTCGAAGAAGCCGAAAGCGGCACACTGCTAGACGAACTATATGCGCATTGTGAAGACGACGCCTTCATCCATCGCCATCAATGGCGCCAGGGTGACATGGTGTTCTGGGACAATCGCTGCACGATGCATTTCGCGCAACCCTATGACGACAAGCGCTTTACACGGCACATGCACCGCACGACGGTAATGGGCGATCGGCCGGTCTGAGCCTTCTAATGGGCGATACGGAAAACCGATCTCAGCGGTTCCGTATAATCAGGAAAGGCTCTAAGCTTTAGCTTCGCCACAGGGAATGAGGACGATCATGCGTTTTCAAGATGCCAGAGACTATGTGAGAGACGACCCTACGAATGGCTCTTTCCGGGTTCATCGCGACCTGTTCCGCGATCCGGAATTATTCGAACTGGAGATGAAACACATCTTCGAAGGTGGCTGGGTCTATGTCTGTCTCGATTCACAGGTTCCTGAACCGCACGACTTTTTCGTGACGAAGGTTGGGCGCCGGTCCGTGATGGTGACGCGCGACGGCATGGGCGAGTTGCATTGCTTCTTCAACACCTGCCGGCATCGGGGCGCCACCCTGTGCCATACCGAAACTGGGAACTGCAAGACGCATATCTGCGAGTATCATGGCTGGGCGTATGGATCCGATGGCGCGAATGTGGATATCAAGGATCAGGCGCTCGGCGAATACGGCGCGGGTTTCGACCAAGCCGGTCATGATCTTCTCCCGGTGCCGCGTTTCGAGCGCTACCGCGAACTCTGTTTCGTCAGCCTCAACCCCGATGTCATGCCGCTGGCCGACTATCTGGGCGATGCGCGTATGATGATCGATCTCGTGATGGACCAGGGTAACCCGATGGAGTTGATCCCCGGTCGTTCGAATTACACTTATGCCGCCAACTGGAAATTGCAGATGGATAACGGCATGGACGGTTATCACCTGACATCGACCCATCGCGGTTTCGCCAAGATCGTCTATCGCCGCGAGGCGGGGGAGAGCGGCAACAAACAGGTTGTCTCGCCGAATTTTCGGAACCGGTTTGCCATGGATGCCGGCATGTTCAATTTCGAAAACGGTCATGGTGTAATTTGGGCCGATTTGCCGAATCCGGAAAATCAGCCGCTGGCCGGGTCGATCGATGAGGTGCGCGCGCGGGTTGGCGAAGCGCGGGCCAAATGGATGATGCGCGGCCGCAACCTGACGATTTTCCCAAACCTGCAACTCGCCGACACGACGTCGCTGATCTTGCGTACCTTTACGCCGCTCGCCGTCGACAAGACGGAGATGACCCTGCATAGCCTGGGCCCGGCGGATGAGGCGGAGGAATTCCGCGCCAGACGGATCCGCCAGCATGAGGATTTTTTCAACGTTTCGGGGCTTGCCACGCCGGACGACACGATTTGTTACGAGGATTGTCAGGCCGGCCTAGACGCCTCACCGGACGATTGGCTGCAAAGCTTCGAGCGTGGAATATCCGTTGTTAAAAAAGGCCCGGACAAGCAGGCCGACGAGTTGGGTATCAATCCCGCCTATAGCCTGGACGGCAATTACGGCCTTCAATGTGAAGTCGTCTACCATGCGGCCTATCGCGAATGGGTGCGCCGGCTATCGGGCGGTTTGGCGGTGGCGGCGGAATGACGGAGAAAATCGACCGAGTGGCGCTGCTGGCGGCGGGAACGGAACTGTTGGCCCGCGAAGGCCTGTATCTCGACGAGCAGCGTTGGGATGAGTGGCTTGCTCTGTATTGCGAGGACTGCGAGTTCTGGGCCCCGGCCTGGAAAAACAACTCTGTGATGACGGCAGACTTCAACCGCGAAATCTCGATCTTCTACTTTAAATCCCGCGCCGGGCTGGAAGATCGTGTCTGGCGCATCCGTTCCGGCGAGGCTCCTTCGCTTAATCCGGTGCCGCGGACCACGCATGTCGTATCCAACGCGTTGCTATCCGATGACGCGGCCGCCGATGCGATGACCTTGCATTCGGCGTGGACCTGCCATGTTTATTTCCTGCGCAACAAGACCCAGCATGTTTTCTTCGGCCGCCAGTCCCATGCGTTGGTTCGCAGTGAAGCCGGCTGGCGGATCCAGCGCAAGAAATCCGTCCTGATGAACGATTACGTGCCGGCGATGATCGATGTGTTTTGTGTTTGAAGCCGGAAAATTCTGATTAGCCCGCGCCGTCGATGTCATTGCCGTACAGAAAATCCGGGTCCTTATCGTACGGATTTGAATTTCCATAAAAATAATCGTTCACGCTACGGGTGAAATAAGGATCGAGCCGTCCTTCCGCGCCGCCTGATTGGCAGCCCGCCAGAGCGAGACACATTACGGTGATCAGAGGCAATGGGCGCATTTCCTGTCTCCACTTGTACGTACGGTGCCTGGTATCGTTTATAGATAGTAGGTGACGGTTTTCAGACAAGGGACGTAACGAATAGTTTATTGGCGTTTAGCACGCCTCCCAAAACACCGCGCTGGGTGACCAGTTAAGGCATGACTGTGCCCTATGAGGGTTCGGGTTTTACATACCAGTCGTCAAATTGGGAGAGTTCCTCGTACTTTCTGACATACCCATTCGCGGAGAGTAGTGAATATAGTTTCTCCCGGATCGGCGTAAAATTGTGCTCGCAGGTAATTATTTTGAATTGGTATTCATCGAAATCAAAGTCGCCTAGAATTTCAAATTCGCTCCCCTCCGTATCGATCGACAAATAGTCAATCGATTGCGGCGCGTCGTATTTTTTGAGTAAATCGCGCAGCGATATTGTGGAAACGTTATAGTTTTTTCCGCTTTTTCTAATCTCGGCATGGCCGTCCAGAGATGAGAATTCACTTATCGTCGAATATTCGGCGGAATTGGTTTGATTGAATTGAAGCGTTGAACCCGTGTTTTTCCACACGCAATTTGTGTCAATCCAGCAGTTCCGATTTTTTTGCAGATCCGCATGCCAAACAATGCCGGGTTCGGCAAGTATTCCGTTCCATTTAAAATCTTTCTCCAAAAGATAGGTATTGCTTAAATCGACGCCATTCGCGGCCCCGAATTCCACGAAAAATCCGTTCTTCTTAAAGTTCGTTTCCGATAGGACGAAAATGTCCTGTCCGATTTGAGATTTTGGCTTCAACAAATTTTGAATTAGTTCGCTTGAAAACTGGTTCCGTAAATTGAGCATAAAGTTGATTGCGGCAAGTGGGCCACCCTGGTCCTTGGAAAACTGATTGAAAATTATTTCCAGCTCTTCATTCATAATTCAGGGCAAATCCCGTTTATGGCGAAATTCCGTCGGTTCGCAGTATGCGATATAGATACCAAGTCTGATTAGGAACGATGTTAATCCAGATTCGCGTTATGCGCAGCAGCGCATTTTTTGAAATAACGGAAATCGGACCGGAGAAAATTTGCATGGAATTAGGGCATGATAGGCGAGACAGGCAAGGCGGCCGGGCCTCTCCTCTGACTTGTATCAGCGCGATTACTCTTATTGCCGACGATATGTCCGCCTCCGTGCGTTTTTATTCCGCACTTGGCTTTGAGTTGACCTATGGCGATGAGGGCGCAACCTTCGTGTCTCTACGCTGTGGCGATTCCTATTTGAATTTGATAGAGAGGGCGGGGGACAAGCAGGCAGGATGGTGGGGGCGGGTAATTTTTCATGTCTCGGATGTTGACGCGATGTTCGAGCGTGTCGAATCCAACGGCTTTGCCGCCGAGACGCAACCACGCGATGCGGATTGGGGGGAGCGCTACTTCCATATGCGTGACCCCGCCGGACACGAGCTTAGTTTCGCTAAGCCGCTTGGTCCGCCGGATTGAAATGCCCAGAAAGACTCTGGACACCGCCACGCGTTGGTGCGAGCGTCAAGACGGATATCGATCGGGCCTGATGACAACCTAAAATTCTGGAGTGAATGCAATGCCGATTCAACGCGTGGGTCATGTGGTTCTCAAGATGCGGGACCTTGATGCGGCCAAGAAGTTTTACGGTGACATTCTGGGCATGAAGATTGCCGACGAACGCGAGGGCTTCGGGGTATTTTTTCGTTTCGACGATTACCATCATGATATCGCCGTCTTTAAGGTCGACGAGGATGCCGCGTCACCAGAACAAAATCAGGTTGGGTTGGCTCATGTTGCCTTGATTGCGGATCAGTTCGAGACCGTGAAGTCAATGTACCAGCGCTTGAAAGCGCAGGGCGTAGAGGGAATTCGAACCGCCGATCACGGCGTCACCAAAAGTGTTTATTTCAATGATCCGGAAGGTAACCAGCTAGAAATATATTGCGAGGTTCCCGAAAAACGGTGGCAAGAGGTCGACACAATCATTAAATCCGATCCTCTGGATCTGGAGACGTAACGAAGTCTGAATCGCGTCGACCGGATTAATCTAACAAACGCTTTGGAATACTTGGCGCGGCGGCTCGAGGAGCCAGTCCAGATCGAGGCCCTATTTCCACAACAGCTTCGCGAAATAGGCCCGATGATCGGATGCGGGTTCCTTGGGAAGCGTTACACCGGCATCGGCAACCGTGAAGTATCGGGGGTCGGAAAATATATAGTCGATCCGTCGTTTTGATCGGACGAAAGTTCCCCAAAACAAGGCGTCCCGCGCATTCTCCGTATGCACGGCGGTCGCGGTATCCACGAAGCGCTTGGTAATCATTTCAAGCCGCCCGCCGCTATTCTTCGATGTAAAGTTGAAATCACCGATTAAGGTTGCCGGGCCCTTGATCGACGCCACGATTTCCATAATAGCTTCGACCGAGCTTCCGTCCTTAAGATCCTTGTCCTTGTGTATGCTCAGGAATGTCGCGTTCTTTCCTTGCATGTTCAGTGTCGAGACGATGACGGTGCGCTGATTCCCACGGCCAAAGCTGATTTCGACACCGCGTGACTTCGCTATCGGAAACTTCGATAGAATCGCCACGCCCCACCAGCGCCCACTCACGCGCGCGGTTTCATGCGGAACATAGGCGTAGTTCATATTCAAGGCCCGTGCCAGCGCTTTGGCTTGTCCCGCGCCGGCGACTTCCTGTAAGCCGACCACGTCCGGGTCGACCGTACGAATTTCGTCAATTATCGCCGGAAGATTCCGACCCCAGGGCATGTCGTAAATATTTCCCGTTCGGGGCCGTGTCCCGATACCCAGGCGTATATTATAGGACATCACCACCAGTGGCGCGCCGGATACGGCTCGCGGCGAGGGGGATAGGCTGCGTAAATTTTGTTGCGATTGGCAGGCGGCAAGTCCGATCAGGCCAGCAAGAAAGACAAAATATCGAAGGTCTTTCAGCCAAACCCGCATCGTCGTCAGCCTTGTTTGAGTCGTGTCGCAGGAAAGTTAGAAAAACCCACCGTGGAGGCGTTAAGCAGGCGGAACCGCAAAATCATTCTTGATATTATTTCCCGAAGCGCCCTATTAAGCGAGTGGTATTTCAGTCATGGAGAACGAGCGCTATGAATTTCAAACCGCGGAGCGATCTATCGTTTGATGAGGCGGAGGAGACGGCGAAAGCACGCCTCGCGGAGTTGAGGGGCCGCAATTATCGGATTGATATGACGCGTGGCAAACCGTCGCGAGAGCAACTCGATTTGAGCAATGGCATTTTGACCGTCCTTCGCCCCGAAGATTGCTTCGGTGCCGATGGGGAAGATTATCGCAACTATGGCTTTGGAACCGGTGTCCCCGAAGCAAAGGAACTGTTGGCGGCCTATATGGGCGTCCGACCCGATCACGTCATCGCCGGTGGTAATTCTAGTCTAAGCTTAATGCACGATACGGTCGTGGGCGCTGTTCTATCCGGCGTGCCGGGTGGGACGGGTCCGTGGCGCGATGGTGCTAAGTTCCTTTGCCCCGTTCCTGGCTATGATCGCCATTTCGCCATCTGCGAACGTCTCGGTATCGAGATGATCAATGTCGACATGCACGACGACGGCCCGGATATGGATACGGTGGAAGCCATGGTGGCCGACGATCCGGCGATTAAGGGTATTTGGTGTGTTCCGAAATATTCCAACCCCACGGGCGCCGTCTATTCCGATACGGTCGTTGATCGGCTCGCGGGGATGGATGCGGCGGCAAGCGACTTCCGCATTTTTTGGGACGACGCCTACACGATGCACCATTTGACGGAAGCACGACCAAGGGTGACGTCCATATTGGAAGCCTGCGCGGGAGCCGGCTATCCCGACCGTCCCTATATGTTCGCATCCACGTCCAAGATAACCCATCCGGGAACGGGCATCGCGACCCTGGCCGGTTCGGCGGCGAATATCGCGGACGCGGCGCACAAGATGTCCTTTGCCACGATCGGTCCCGACAAGCTTAATCAAATGCGCCATGTCCGTTTCTTCGGCGACGTCGATGGGATGGCGGCGCATATGGAAAAACACGCGGAGATCATCGCGCCGAAATTTGCCGCCGTTGATGCTGCCCTAACCCGTAATTTAGGCGGCAAGGGGATGGCGACTTGGCGCAAGCCTCTCGGCGGCTATTTCATAAGCGTAGACCTGCTTGATGGTTGCGCGGCCGAAGTCGTGCGTTTGGCGGGCGAGGCCGGCGTAACCTTGACACCCGCTGGTGCAACCTTTCCTTATGGCCGCGATCCGCGAGATCGTAATTTGCGGCTGGCGCCGACATTGCCGCCGATCGAGGAACTTGAGCGCGCGATGGATGTGTTTTGCGCTTGTGTCGAATTGGTGAGCACCCGAAAAATGAAAGAAAGCGCTTAAAACGGTGTCTGCCCCAATTGGTGGGATATACATTTCAGGTTCCCATCCTGCATGCTCGTGGAATTAATTCTTCTTCTTATTCTTGCATAATGCTACGATTTCTAGGTCAAATAGAAGAGAGTGGTCCACATTTCGGCGTAGGGTGGGGCTTTGCCGAGCATTGATGATATTTTTGAGCGAACCATTCGTCTCGATGAACGTGTTTCAAAGATCGGCGAGAATGTCGATCGCTTGATCGCGGCGGCGTCTGGTGGCGGAAAGGCACCCCCTCCCAGCGACACGCCCCCGAAGTCTGACAAGGGGCCGCTGCCGAACAACCTTAGCCAGCTTGCGGGTTTTGTCATCGAAAAACTTGGTAAGCTTGCGATTCCCGTCTTGTTCATTGCGATCCTCGTCGGCGCCTATTTGGGGGCGCAAGAGATCATTTCAAAAATCAATCAACGCGATGCGGAGGTAAGGAAGCAGTTTACGGATACCGCGGTTGCAACATTGGCGGTTGGCGAGAAAGTAATTAAAAATACAGGCACACTGATCGAACTGAATGGGGAGCTGGGAAAAAGGGGAAAAGAACTTCTGGACCTTCAGAAGCAAGCTGCGGATGAAGCGCGGAAAACGGGTATCGCAAAGCTTTTAGCCGGAATCGCTGAAAAGGAAGCGGAGGGGGCAAAGAAGGCGGCGGATGTTGCTAAGGTATCTGCAAACGAACTTCGTGAGGTTTTGAAAAAAAAAGAAAATTTGCTAATTGCTAAGCAAACGACAGTTGACACGAAAGACAAACAGCTTTCCGACCTTCGTAGCAAACTTACAAATAAGGAGCAAAAACTCCAGAAAGCTGTCGATCTATTAAAAACGGAAAAGGCGGCGCTGTTGGAGGAGCGGGCAGACTTCAAACTGACTCTTGACGGTGTTCGAGAGCGAGAAGATTTGTTGACAAACCTTGGCACGCAATTATCCGAGGCGCAGCAAGCGGAGGCTTTCTCGAAGGGAGAACTGAAGCGTTTTAAGAAAAAGAGTAAGGAAGAACGGGAACGTTCGAGAAATGAATTAGCTGAGTTGCGCGCGAAACTGGAGACGCTGCGAACGGAGCAATCCGCGACTGAATTCGAAACAGTCCAGTTGGAAAGTCAGCGCAAGGAATTAATTGGGAGGCTCGAATCCGCACGTAAGACAATACAAGAACTCGGCGACGCGACGGCAACTGTTCCGGAATTACCGAAACCGAAGCCCATCTTGAAACCTGTCATCGTTGAGAAAGTCCAGCATATCGAAACCGTTGCTACGACGCTCCGACAATACGCTGAAGACCCCAATTCGATAGACAGAAACGTATGGCGTAGGCTCGATGACGAGAACGTAACGCTCGGCGAGTTGGACGCTCTTATGAAGAAGGATCTGGGGTTTGAGCTTGTTTTGAAATTCGTTACAGAGAAAACGAATTCGAGCGAAAACGAAACTGATTCCGAAACACTCTATTTACCTGTTCGGAAGATGACAGCAGATCAGATAATGGGTATTCCAATCTTGGAGATGAAGGCGAACGGTACAAGGTTCGATGTCGAAAGCACCACGGCCTCATCATTTACCTTCATTAGATTGCGCGATTTATCCGACTTTCACCGCACGCAAGTGGCGGCTGTCGTCGACTTTTTCAAGTTTCAGGGAAAAAATCAAATTGCAACGCTGCTGCAATTTCCGTCGACCAGCAATACGATTACTTTCAGTAGTGTAATCGAGATGCTGGCCTTGGAGGAAGGGAACCGAAAAGTTGTTTCCTCTGGCGTACATTTCGGAGGCACCGAAAAGGCGGTACGTATTCTCAACCTGAGCGATGCGAACGCGAAGTACCCGGCATTGATGAAGCGCTGGCTCAAGGATGAAAGAAGAGCCTTCGTGGCGAACGGGATGGAGGCCCGATCCCTTACCTTTGATGCTAACAAGGCAGTGCCGGTGGATATGTTTAGTAAGGAAGCAGATCTTCGCACGACACTCGTTGATCTTCTAGAAGCGGCCGTTACCGGAGACAAATATGCCGCGGCGCCGTTGCTGACCAAACCGCTTACGCCGGACGACCTTGGACGGCTCGCTGCCACGGCGCTTCGTGGAAATCTTATCTTTGATAAGAAGCTGAATGTTCAAGTAGCCCGGCTAAAATCAGCGCCGGAGACAACGTCTGCTTCATCGTCGGTGGCGGCGGCTAGCGCGACTGTCTTCGCGACAATTGATCAGCCGAAATTACGACTAAGGAAAGAGGATATTGAATTTCGCTTCCGGCGAGAGTCGGGTAATCCGCAATGGAAGCTGATTGGCTTTGGAACCGCCGCCAAGAGTCAGAAGAAAAACTGATTTCAAGGGTATGCCGCGTTCGAGCGGATCGATGGACCTGATAGTTTGACCTAATTACCCGATCCAGGTCAGTATATTGCCGCACTAGATTATTTTGGAGATCGTCGCATGGCTTCCGATGCCCCCTTGATGTTGCGTGAAATAGAGAACGGACCGATCGCTTGGACCAGTGATAAGTTGCCAACCGAGGCGGGACTGATTCGGGTTTCGGAGGCGGCACGCGATGAATTATTGGCGACCGCGGATTGTTTAGAGACAAATCCGTTACCGCTGCTTTCACTGCGTCCGGTGGATTTCGAAATGGTGGCCTGCCGCGACATGATGCTGCGAGCGAAGGAAGTGTTGGAGAACGGTGTCGGCTTTGTCGTGATTGATCGTTTACCGATCGATGAGATCAGCCACGATACGGCAACGGCACTGGACTGGCTGCTCGTCAACATGCTTGGTCAGACCGTGGCCCAGAAATGGAACGGGTCGATGGTCTATGACGTTCGCGATACCGGTCAGAAACGGGAACCTGGCAATGGTATCCGCTCGTCGATTACCAATGAAGGGCAGGGGTATCACACCGACAATGCCTTTAACCTGCCACCGGATTACGTCACGCTATTTTGTTTGCGCCCGGCGAAGGAAGGTGGTGTCAACGG
>JAJFJC010000558.1 GCA_021774385.1 Alphaproteobacteria bacterium | reverse complement strand
GCGACCGGTATCTGCGACGAAGAGGGCGGCGGCGGCCCTCCGCGGCATATGCCCGTCTCCTTGCTCGACTATGCCAGCGGGTACCTGATGGCCTTCGGTGCGATGACGGCGCTCGGCCGCCGTGCACGTGAAGGCGGCAGCTACCACGTCCAGTTATCGCTATGCCAAACCGCGCATTGGCTGAAAGGTCTGGGAAGAGTCGCAGCCAGCGAAAACGCCCGCGGCCTCTCCGATCCTAACGCCGAGGATGTGAGCGATCTGTTGATGGAAAGCGATACGCCGTTTGGACGCCTTGTTCATCTGGCGCCGATTGTAAAGCTCTCGGAGACAGCACCCCACTGGGCCCGGCCCGTGGTGCCGTTGGGCACCCACGATCCGGTCTGGCCGGACTAGCTTTTCTCCTCACCCTGCCCTCTCTCCAAGGAAACCTCCGCGAAATACTAATTGCGTTGGCGGATTACCCCCCATCCTAACCATCCCCCACAAGGGAGGAAGGGATAACGAAGTGCCAACACAATATTCTTCCTCCCCCTCGATGGGGGAGGACCGAGGTGGGGGTGGACGACGATGCCGTATGTACTTTTCCGCAGAAATTTCCTGGGAGAGAAGGCGGGGGTAATGGGCTAACCGGTCAATACTGGTGTTTGAGCTCGATCTTTCCGTGGTCCTTCTGGTGCGCGTAATTCGCGGCCCAGAACTCAGTGACGAGATCACCAAGGACGATCGGTTCGTATTTCGCGGGGTGATCCTCGTCAATACAAGATGGTAGGACCTCGATAGTATTCGACACGCTGGGGCTGTGGAAATAGGCCATTGAGTACCGGTCTTGTTCACCTTCGACAATCACACCATGCGGTGTCGAAAGGAAACGATCGTTCGACATGCGGCGCACATAATTGCCGATATTGACCAGATAGGTTCCCGGAATTAACGGCGGGACGACCCATTCGCCGGACGGCAGTCGCAACCGCAAGCCGGGCACGTCCATGCGTGCGAGAATGGTCAGGAATGCATTATCGGTGTGTGGCCCGGTGCCGAAATCATTGTCTTCGAGTTTTGTCGGTGGGTAATGCAGCATGCGTAGTGTCGAATGCGCGCCTTCGGTAAAGAACGGTGAGAAATAGTCCGCCGGCATGCCAAGCGCGGTCGCAAAGGCGGGCAACATCCGTTGCGCCAATGCATTCAGCGTATTGAAGTATTCCAGAACCCCTTCGCGAAACCCGGGCAGGTTGTCCGGCCACATATTTTTGCCTCGGAGGGGGATAGGCTGGCTAAAAGCATCCGGCTCATGGGTAATGAAGAAGGACTCGTTCTGGTTCGGCTTGGTCGCCTTATGAACCGTCGAATGGCCTTGCGTGCTCGCGTTCATCGCGAGGTAGCCGATGTTGTAGGGGTCGAGTTTCAGCTTCAGTTTTTCTTCCAGCGGCAGCGCATGAAACCGTTTGGACTGCTCAAACGTCCGGTCGATCAGAGCCTGTTCGACACCGTGATTGCGGATGTAGAAAAACCCCACGGTCTCGCAGGCGTGGCGAATTTGTTTGCCGAGGTCGTCCAATGCACCGGCCTCGCCTGCAAAATAGGGTTCCAAATCGATCACAGGAATTTGCGCGGCCGCCGCCGCCATGTCCGCCGGTGCGTGCTGCTGAAACAGATGCATGATACTAGTCCGCCTTCACTTGTTGGTCTTCGGGCAGTCCCGCGTAATGGCGCGCGATTTCGCTCGGAGTCGTGATCCAGACTTGGTCACGGTACCGCACGATATGTTCGAAAGCACACCGCAAATGGTGCAGGCGATGCGGTTGCCCCATGATGAAATGATGCAGCGAGATCGAACAGACCGCCGGATACTTCGCCGACGACCGCAGCATTTCAGTAAAATGATCGATGATCATATCGGCGTAATCCTTGGCGCTATCCCGGCGAAATACGATGGCGGGTTGGTCGTTCAACTCCAAGGGATAGGGTACCGCTAAAATTGGTCCAGAGCGGGTCCGCGACCAGAAAGGCTGGTCGTCGCAGATGCCCCAATCCAAAAGGTATTCGTAGCCCGCTTCCTTAAGAATATCCGGTGTCCGCTCCGACGGCGTCAAATAGGGGGTCAGCCAGCCGGTCGGCGGCGCACCTTCGTGACGCGCGACGATATCCGTGACCTGACGCACCATTTCGGTTTCCTCGGCCTCGGTCATTTGGGCGACGTTCTTGGAATTCGTGATCCCATGGCCAATGATCTCGTCGCCACGCGCGCGGAAGGCGGCGATGGACTCGGGGCAATGGTCGTAAATCGAGGCATTCGTGATCACACCGATCGGCAATTCGAATTCGTCGAATAAATCCAACAGCCGCCACACCCCGACCCTGTTGCCATAGTCGCGCCACAAAAAGCTGCGGTGGTTAGGAGCCGGTGTCGGGCGGTCCAGATCGACACCGCCTTCGCCGAAGATGAAATGCTCCAGATTGATCGCGATGTGAACGGCCAACCGTTTGCCATCCGGCCATTCGAAATCCGGACGCGACCTTATGCCCGAATACGGAAAGCGGCCTAGTGAAGGAAGTTCGGTCATTTCAGTTGCTCCATCCTAGTCTATCGAACCCTCAGACGACCGAAGCCTCTCTGAGAGTGGTTATTTCAGCAGTCGAGAACCCAAATTCGCTCAAGACCGCGTCGGTATCCGCACCCACCAGAGGCGGCGGGCGATCGGCACCCGTCTCCTCGCCACTGATCTTGAACGGCGTTCCGCAATATATGACATCGCCAACCTCCGGCGCGGTGACGGAGCGGATATGTTTGCGGTGCGCCAATTGCCTGTCCGCCAAAACCTCCGGCAAGGTCGAGACAGCCGCCGCCGGTATTCCGGCATCCGCGAAACGCTGTTCCCATGTTTTCGCATCCGCCGACGCCAGTGCCTCGTGCAAGGTGGCAAGGCATTCTTCCTCATTTTCGATGCGGGCTTCCAATGTCGAAAATTTGGGATCCTCCGAGAGTTCTGGCTTGCCGATCACCGCCCATACCCGCAAGGATTGGGCTTCGATTGCCGGCATCAGCAGCAGCACACCGTCCTGGGTTGGGTGGGTTTCCGCCAAGGGATTGCCCGCCAGCGACCGGCTCCCCATCAATTTCGGCTCCTTACCGTGCAACGTCTGCAATAGGCTTGGCGAGACCATCGCGGCGGCGACGTCCTGCATCGAGAGATCGAGGTGCGCGCCTTCGCCGGTCCGTTCGCGCTTGAACAAGGCGCTCGAAATCGCGAACGCCGCGGTGATCGCCGATCCCATATCGATGATGATGGCCCCACATCGCATCGGGCCGGTTTCCGGCGAGCCATTCAACGCCATGATGCCGCCCAGAGCCTGAATCGTCGGATCGTACGCCGCCGCCTTGGCGCGGGGTCCGGTTTGCCCAAAGCCCGTAACCGAGCAGTAGATAAGTTTTGGATTGATTGCCCGCAACGCCGCCGAGCCAAACCCCATACGATCCATCGTGCCCGCCTTGAAATTTTCCACGACAACATCGGCATCCTGGACCAGCCGGCGGACCACATCAGCGGCGTCGGGATGTTTCAGATCTAGCGTCACCGAACGCTTTCCAGCATTAGCACTCATGTAAATCGCGGAGAAGCCGGCTTCTTTATAAGCACCATCAAGCGGATACATCTGCCGGCCCTGATCACCGGTACCGGGCTGCTCGACCTTGATGACGTCGGCGCCCATCAGTGCGAGTTGAAACGTCGCGAAAGGCCCCGCAATGGCCTGGGTAAAATCGATAATGCGGATACCTTCGAATGTGCGCATGCTTTTAGCTCTCCCATGTGTCGAAACACTGTAGGACAAAACACCGGCGATCCGAAAAGTTGGCGACAAGACTTTCCAAAAAGGTCGTCACTATCGACGCGCCGCATCCTCCCTGATCCGGTCCAACGGTGCGTATTTATGCCACAGGGCAGGCTTTCTTAGAGCACAGTAGGATCAATGTACTTTATAGCGAGGCAATCGAAAGGCGTTGTCAGATGAGCTATCAATCCTTTGATGTTACACCTATTTCCGGTGCGCTCGGTGCGGAGGTGCATGGTATTGATCTCTCCATACCCTTGAGCAAACAGACCTTCGAAGAGGTTCACGAAGCGTTACTCGACAATCTCGTGATCTTTTTTCGCGATCAGGATCTCACGCCCGAGCAACAGCTTTCCTTCGCGCGCCGGTTCGGCGGAATCCATCTTCATCCTTATATGAAGGGGCTGGACGATCACCCCGAGGTGCTCGCAATTATTAAGGAAAAGGACGACACAAGAACCTTTGGAGCATCATGGCATGTCGACCAAATGTTCACCGAAAAGCCCGCCATGGGCGCCATGCTCTACGCCAAGGAACTTCCGCCCGCCGGGGGCGATACACTGTACGCCAATATGTATCTCGCTTACGACGCTCTTTCCGAAGGCATGAAAGACATGCTGACGAATGTGAAAACCTTCGCTGTCGGCGACCGGTTCAAGCGGCTTGGGGGGCAGTCACGCAAAGACGTCTACAAAGGTGTCAGCGTCATGGCGAACCATGTTAAGGACCCGGGCGACGTCAAGACGGAGAACGAACACCCCCTTGTGCGTACCCATCCCGAAACCGGCCGCAAGGCACTGTTTATCGGCGGCCATGTCCAGCGCTTTGCCGGCATGACGGACGAGGAAAGCGCACCGCTTTTGAATTACCTGAAGGCCCACACGGTGCGACCCGAATTCACCTGCCGCTTCGGTTGGAAACCCGGATCACTGGCCTTCTGGGACAACCGTTGCACCCAACATTTCGCGGTCGGCGACTACAATGGCAGCCGACGCGAAATGCACCGCGTTACGATCCAGGGTGACCGGCCGGTTTGATCGCTTTTGAGCTAATCAGAATGGGACGCCCAGTTCTTCCGGTAGATGGAAGCCCGTGCGTTTCATGAAACGGCGTTGTTCGGACGGGAACCCGTCGCGGCGGTGCATGATTGATGTGTTGTCCCAAAACACAAGGTCGTTGGGGCGCCAACTATGTTTGTAGACAAACTCGGGCCGCGCGGACCAATCCTGCAAGCGCGCGACCTCGGCCTCACTGTCCTCGAAGGAAAGTTCGTCGATACCGTTCATATGGCTAGGACTGAGATAAAGCGCCTTGCGGTCGAGATAAGGGTGCGTCCGTACAAGAGGATGCCACTGATCGGGCGCCTGATCCTTTTGATATTGCGGTGTTTCATAGCGCCGCTCGATGGATTTCTTTTCGATCGAATAGCACGCTTTGCGGCCTTCGACGGATTTTCGCAGATCAGCCGGCATCGCCGCATAGGCCGCCGCCAAATCGCCGAACCATGTCTCGCCACCGTCACTCGGCACTTCAATGGCGTACAATATGGTCCCAAACACAGGCCTTTTCGTATAGGTCTGGTCGCTGTGCCAGTGCAAATCGCCGTTGCCAAGCGCGCCAAGAGGCCTGCCGTCATCCTCGATGTTCGAGATATACATGATTTCCGGTCGGTCGAGTGCGCGGAACTGATCACGGACATGAACGAAAAGCGGGCCCATACGCTCGGTAAAGGAAACCAGTTCATCGTCGCTCAAGACCTGATCACGGAACACCGCCACCTTGTGCCGCATCCACAAATCGCGCACTTCAGCAAATGTTTGATCATCGATATGGGCAAGGTCGATACCAGCGAATTCGACCGCGAACCCGTTACCCAACAATGTCGTTTTAAGCGTCATGATCCTGCGCCTCCCTCATGCGGCGAACGGCTTCGTGCCCTTGACTTGGACGCGATGCATCAAACGATGGTGCCCGGTGTAATCGTTCAGCGCCAGATGCATCGCGCAGCGATTGTCCCAGAAAGCGACCGAATTTACTTCCCATTTAAAACGACACGTAAATTCCGGACGCACCGCGTGATTGTATAAAAACTGCAGAAGCGGCTGGCTTTCCTCGACCGTCATATCCTTGAGACGCTCAGTATGCATCTCGTTGACATAAAGCGCCTTGCGGCCGGTGTCGGGATGGGTGCGAACCACCGGATGTTCGGTCGACATGTTCGCCCAACCGGCGGACGCCGCTTCGGTGCCCGGCGGCGGCGTCTTCCCTTCGGCCAATGTGCGCAAAATCCGGCCGTTGGCATGTACCGACACCATGCCGTCCAACAGCGCCTTCATCCCCTCCGAAAGGGTCTCGTAGGCTAGATATTGGTTGGCGAACATGGTGTCGCCCCCGATAGGCGGCAAGACCTTGGCGTAAAGGATCGAGCCCAAGGTCGGCGTTTCCAGATGGCTGGTGTCGCTGTGCCATTCCCAGCCGAACACCATTTTATCTTCCGGCTTGGTTTCAACGATCAATAATTCGGGATACTTGCCCGGCACTTGACGATGCGGTGGCAAGGGCGCCAGCGTTCCAAAGCGCCGCCCGAAGCGGGCCAGAACATCGTCATCCATGTTCTGGTCGCGAAAGAATATGACCAGATTTTCCAAAAAAGCGCGGTGAATTTCCGCGAAAACCGCGTCGCCCATATTTTCTTCCAAGAGATCAACGCCGAAAATTTCCGCACCAATCGAGCCACTTAGTGGCCGTACTTCGATATGCTCGTAACCCATTAAGCTTCTTTCGCCCTTTCCAAATGTCCGCCTTGTTTATCCAAAATATCATCACGGCGCGGATCGCGGAACTTGGTCACGCCATGGTGACGGTCCGCGACTTTATAGCCGAGCGCATCCTCGGCGATGAGGATTTTCTGAACGTTTGCCGTTCCTTCGCCGGTGAAGAACAAATCCGCGTAGGATTTAAGCCAGGAAACCCGGTATTCCGTCGCAATACCGTATCCGCCAAACACCTGTTGCGCCTTATCGGCGCACAGTTTCGCGGTTTGCGAGGCATGATATTTGGCGATCGCGGCGATCCGGTTGCACGGCAAACCGGCGTCCATACGCCGAGCCGCATCGTAGACCAACAGGCGGCTTGCTTCGATACTGGCGGCCATGTCCGCGATATCGGATTGGATCATCTGAAATTTTCCAATCGGCGAACCGCGTACCATACGTTCGTTGGCATAACGCACCGCGTCTTCCAAACAGGCCCGCGCAACGCCCAAGG
>JAJFJC010000557.1 GCA_021774385.1 Alphaproteobacteria bacterium | reverse complement strand
GGCAGGCGGTGGCAGGCAAGGGGGGGGGGGTGGCAGGCGGACGGTGGCAGCCGGTGGCAGGTGGCAGACGATAATGGGTGGGCAAACAATTTTGCCGCACACCCCTCCTCCGTAGAACTTTGAAAAAAAAGAAAGGGCGGGGAGGGAGGAGGTGCCGAAACGCACACGCAATGGATATACCGTAACCGGCAGGGTTACAACCATTAGGTGTGCTGCGTTTCGGCACCCCCAGCATCCCTTGCACTAGGCTAATGGTCCCTTTCGCCCTCTCCTTCCCCTCGGCGGACATAGGGCGGTGACGAAAAAAGAAAAGGTTTACATGGCTCCGCCTGCTGCTGCTGCCGCTGCCGCCGCTGTCTCTGTTTCCTCGGCGTCGCGGGCGCGGGCGGCCGCAAGTGCTGCCTCTCGTTCCTCGTCCTGTCGGTGCCTGGCCGGTGCCTCGGCAATGTCACGAAGAAGATGTTTTTCGGCCTGCGAGGCAGTCGGGCGACTGACCACGGTGTGTAGCCACTGACCAAACGCCTCCAAGGTGCTGCGGGCCACCCGAACACGCCCCTGCTGGACCAGGCGAAATCCGGAAAACATCTGCACCAGGTAGGCACCGGTGTCGTCCGGGGACAGCAGGGTGCGGACCTGCTCGCGGATACGCCCCTCGTAGACGACCACCTTCTCCTGCCAGCGGATGCCGTAGACGCCCTCCAGCACCCGGCCGATCAGCAGCACACACAGCAGGTCTTGTGCTAGCATGTCGTTGGGGTCCTTTGAGAGCAGGATGGTGCGCAGATCGCGGCCGCGGTCGCGAAGCACGAGCAGGTAGTCGTTTTGTCGCATACGGTGCAGCAGGTCCTCGGCGTCAATTTCGGACGGCTGCACACCAAGCACATACGAGCAGCGCTCTCGCTCTCCCGGATGCACGGCGTGCAGGAGAAACTGGCGGCGAAACAGTGCCATGACCGGCCCAACCTCGATGCTGTCACACATGCGCAGCAGCCAGATGGCCAGACACTTTTCGTCCAAGGCCGCCTCGAGCGGCAGCCGGTCACCGCCCGCTGCGTCGGCCGCGGCCGCGTCCACCGGGTCTTCCGGCGTAAACATCTGAACAACCTGCAGCCGCGCATAGAGACTGCGGAAGAGCAGGTTGCACTCACAGACAAACTGCGAGGTGACATGGGCGCCGGCGACGTCGTCTGTGTGCTCGCTGGTCGCGGCCGCGGCCGCGGCGGCCGCCGCCTCCGCCGCAATTGTTGTCTGCAGGCGCGAGCCTGCGCCGGTTGCGGTAGACATCATGCTTGCCTCCTCCGCGTCCGTCCCGGCCGCCCGTGCCTGCCCGCTGCCGACGGCGCCGCCACCCTCCTGGTAGACGCAAAAGAGCGGGTGGTCGAGAACCGCGGCAGGGTGAGAAAAGATGGTCAGCTCGGCGGCACGGGAAAAGAGGCGATCCAGGTGGGCCCTGAGGGGTGGCGCCATCTCTGGGGCGGCCCTGCGCAGGTTCCGCTGAATGCTGGCAAGCTCTCGCATCAGGACACGGAGCGACATGTTGCTGGCCGGGATGGTGGCCACCGCAAGGTCACACTCGTACAGCAGCTGGTCAGGCAAGGTGATGTCCACGGGGGCGTCGACAAAGCGGCGGCAGACCAGGTCGAGGGCACACGCACAGAGCCACCAGGGGACCGTCTCCGAGAATCGCGTGCACGCATCACCCTCGGCAAGCTGCAGGAGGGTGAACGGGACCGCTGCCCTGCCCACCCGAGCGGAAGCAAGCCGGCCGCGGGTCCCCTCCTCGTCGGCCGGGTCGTAGGCGGGGCAGGTTTTGTCCACAAGGGGGTGCAGCAAAATTCGCCAGCTCTCTGCTCGCAGCACGCCTGCCAGCTCGTGGTCAAAGGACATCTGGCTGCTCTCCGGGTCCTCCAACCAGTCCTCTGCTGCCTTCAACAGGGCAGTGGCATACTGCAGGCGAGTGGTGATGTTTCCCGTGACGCCTGGGTGCAAAAAATCCTGCAGGCGCGCGCAAATGTCCTCCATCGGCTCGGCCGGTACCGACGACAGGGCCGCCGGGCAGCCGGGGAGGGTTAAAGCATGAGGAGATATTTACAAAAGACGCGGGGCGGGCGGTATCCGTGTGCCACCGCCAGGCCTGGGTGCCTACTGCCCTACTGCTCTGGCAGCCCAATGTTGACGTGCATCTCAAAAGTGGGCAGCATGGCGGTCTTCACCATGTTGCTGTGTGCCTCTGCCAGCTGCATCTCGGTGGGCACGCGGCCGCCGTGGTGCGCGCGACCGACGGGAATGGCAACCCCGTACATCTCGTTCCCCCAGTCATCGTAGTACCTCAGCTCCTCCCTGGGCACATAGTCGAACCCTGTCCGGCTCCAAGGAATCATCTGCCAGACCATGTCGAGCTTCTCGCCCGTCACAGCAACGGTGCTCCTGCCGGTATCCACTGTCCAGACGGCGGGCAGCAGGGTGCGCTTGACCCGCTTGATGATGATGAAGAGGCGCTGGTGCTCATAGGTGCCTCCCCAGACATTGAAGACAGTGCAGCGACCGCCGACAACGACGTTGAGCACACGCCGGCCCTCGTCCGTGTCCTCGCTGTTGCGGCCAACGCCGTTGAGGGCAAAGGTGTTTAGGACCCAGTTCAGATCGTGCTGGTCTAGCTCTGGCCGCTCGACGCGCACACAGGCCATGATGAGTGCGTAGTTCGCCATGACCGGGGACATCACAGAGTACTTCCTGACCACAGACGCCGAGCCGGTCGGTGCAGACTTGAGCATGACGACGAGGGCGTTCTCTGTCAGCGCGTGGTGGGCGCCCAGGGTGTCGTGCTTCAGCGTGTAGCCGTAGGGTATGGTCGGGTTGGAATCGCTGTTGATGTTGGTCTCTGGCGCATTCATGACGTCCTCCATGCTCATGCCCACGGCCCCGGGCCCCGGGGCCCCCGGGCCCGGGGCACCTGTGGCGGCAAACTGGGGCATTGGCATGTCGCCGCCCAGCTCAAACGCCTGGCCGGTGTCACCAAGGTGGTTGGTCAGCAGAGCATAGGGCCCCGAATTGTCAGGCCCCGAATTGGCGGCCATGGCGATTGCCGCAGACGAGCGTAGCACGGACGGACAGACGGAGCGAACGCATGCCGCCGCCGCTCAACGATATACCGGGACTCGTTTAATCACCACGGACCCGGGCAGGCTGTCTACCGGATAGGCAGCAGGGGCAGCAGGCGCCCGTGGCCGTTAGTCCATGACAATCGTCTCCTTTGTCAGCTGATGGATCTGCGACCTTTCCGCGGCCGCGTCGCCGACGGCGCTGGCCTCTGTACCCTGCTGCTTCTGCAGGTCGGCATAGACCTTGGAGATGACGCGGACAAGCGGCCCGGTGGTCGGCAGCACATACGTGTCGGCATCGACCGCGCTCAGGTCCTTTTGCATCTGGCTAATCTGCTGCTGTAGCTTGATGCTCATCTCTACCACCTTGTGGTCTGGCACGCTGTCGCCGGTGCCGCCAACGGTCGGCTGCATGAGCACCCGGTTGTACGCCTCGAGTGCCTGCATATTCTGTAGGCATGCCCGCTCCAGAAAGGTCTTTGCGTGCCGCACCCCGTGCGTGTACATGTGCCGCAGCATCCGCGCCTTGCACAGCGGCGGAAGGTGGGCACACTCGGGCTCCTCGCGAAGTCGGGCGTAGACGGTGGCAGCGCTGTTGGCCCGCCGCTCGGGGTCCATGTTCCCCACCTGGCGATAGAGCTCAAAGTTCATCACTGCCGCGATGCCCTGCATGCCGCCACCGTCGCAAAAGCACGCACTAAGATCCTCCCCCTCGTCGCTTGCCTCGTCGCTTGCCTCGTCGTCCACCTCTGCGGTCACGGCGGGCGAGAAAACGCTGCGATGCCGTGACCAGCAGCTGCTGGCGGCCCGGCTGTACGGACTCGGTCGGGGTGCGTGGCGTGCCGCCTCTGCCCGCTCGCGTGACCGTGGGCTGCTCGTGTGCAGGACACTGCCGGCGCCGGCGCCGCCGGGCACCAGGGCGGGGAGGTTCTCTGCCGTGCTGTGGCTGCGATCCCGGCTGGGTCGCCATCCGGCGGACCGTTCTGCCAGGCGCTGCTCGCGCCGTTGTTGGCGGACACGTCGCCGGGCCTGGTCGGCACGTGTGCGGGCGGCCAGCTCCTGCAGGATGCCGGCAATAGTGTCGGGCACAGCAAGGCTGGCAGCGCCGCCGGCGCCTCCGCCGTGTGGATCGGCGACCGGCGCTGGCGCCGGCCCGGTCCCCGCGCCGTGAAGCGCGTCGGCTGTGTAGGCCAGCCCGACCCCGCCCGCGCCAAGGGGTGGCTGGTAGGCGTCCACATCAAGCAGCGCCGCGTCAGACATCGTGCAGGGCTGCCGCGGTGATCCGGTCGGACCGCTGCGGATATACGGCGACCGGTGCCAATTGCCAGTCGGATGCAAAGGGATGGTGGTCGGTATATGTGCACCGCGTCTGCACCGTCGCACCGACGCAGACGCGCCCCGGCCACTCTGCCGCCATGGAAGCCGCTCAGAATTTTCTGCCAAACCAGGGGCACACGCCCCTGGCGCAGCCGTCCGCCAAGCCAGGCCGCGTCGTCTACAACGCCGTGTTGGATGTGCGCGAGGTGAAAGGCCGCGTGAACCGGGCCGGAAACCTGCCAACCATCTATCCGAAGCGCACACAGCGGGTCACCATCCAGGAGCACCTTCCATGCATGATCCACAAGCGCCGACGCACGAACCGCCTGCCGAGCGGAGTCGCCGGCACCCAGGGGCAGAAGGTGCACGTGCTGGCGGACATGAACGGCCTTGGTATTCCCGGGGACCAGCCCCACGCCATTGTCGACGAGCACGAGTGGGGCGGTCTCGCAGACGGCCAGGCCTTTTACGAGGCCGGCGACCAGTCCAACATTGACTTTGCCACGGTCTTTGGCGGCCTGAACACGACGCTGAACACGGGCGACGAGGTGATCCACGCCGGCGACCTGCTCTACTGGGACGTGCAAAAGGCCGAAAACGCCCGCCCCTACGGCTCGCTTGTCGGCCTGCCCAACGACGTGATTCTCTGGGCCATCCGGCCGTACAAGCCCGACCGGACGGACGTCTGCGTGGATGCGATCCACGCCCTGCTGAAAGACAACCCGGAGAAGATTCCGGCAAAGAAGCGCAGCCCGCTCGAGGACGCCGCCGTCATGTACCGCCGCTCGACTGCGGCCGCTGGCATGGCCACGGTCTTTGCCCTGCTGCGCGTTGGCGCGCTCCAGCTGACCTCTATCGGGGTACAGAGCAACGGACGCCTGACCGCCGACGAAGAGGCACAGGCGGCCGAGTGGGCCGCGTTTGAGGCACCCGACGACCCGGTGGGCAACCCGACCCACAAGGCCGCCGTTGAGCGACTGTACCAGATGGCCGGCGCGGTCGGCGAGGAGAAGAACGGGGCTGGGTCGGCCGACGCGGGCCAGGTGGTCAGGCTCCCCGCTGGCAGCATTGGCGCCAACCGCGGCAAGAACGGAGCGCCGGTCAGGCTCGACACGGCGATTGCCCAGACATACCTGGCCCGCGACAGTGCGTTTGACGTAATCAAGCACGGCAACAAGGACCGCAACAAGAACACCACCCTTGCCGGGCGCATCCACAACGCCCAGAAGAACGCCCTGGGGCTAGTGATGGCGGCACACAACGCGGCCCGCCACCACATTGTCCGGCGGATCTTCGCCCGGGCCGTCTCGTACGCCCTGCCGGGCCAGGGCGTCGACGTGGTCGAGGAAGTATAGGCTGGCCGCCAGGGCAAGGGGGGGGGGCAGCAGCCAAGTGTATGTGTGTGTGTGTGCGCGCGCGGGAGGGAAGACCGGGTGTAAACTGTGATGACCGGCAGCCGAGACGCTTATACAGAACGCATACGTGCGACCCGAGCAGTAACCGCCCACCTTAAAGGCGCCATCGCTACGCGGCGCATTCACTGCCTGTGACGGACACGATGACCGACGCGATCGCCACCGCCATTGCCACCGCCATCGGCCTGGGCCAAGAGGCAGAGGACGAGCCGATGGTGCCGGCACGGGGCAAGCAGCGCGGCACCAAGCCGTCCAAGGCCGCCAAGGCCGCCAAGAAGGCACACCGTGAGCAGAAGGCGCGCGACGCGGAGGACAGCGACTCGGTCTCCGAGTACGGCACACCTGCCGCCCAGGTGTCGGCGTCTGCCTCCTCCACCGCGCCGGCGCCGGCGCCGGCCGACCCGGCGGTGCGGAGTCGCGCCCTGCTTACCGAGACGGCACAGATGGCCAGCGCACGAGCCAAGCGCGCAGCGCGCCCGGCCGACATGCACCCCCTGCCGACCGGCCACGTCCCCTTCACCGAGACGCGCCTGAAGCAGCTGGCCAAGCGGGCCGGGATCCCGACCATGTCGGAGGACACCTTGCACCACATCAACCATCGCTACAACGAGCAGCTGCAGCGGCTGGGGGCGTCGGCCAGGATCATCTGCCGCGGGGCTCACCGCAAGCGGATCACGGAGGCGATGGTCGACGAGGCGGCCAGCCACGCCATCGGGCAGACCATGCTGGGCGTCTCCGGGCAGTAGCGCCGGCCGCCGTGGCCCGGCAACCGCCCAAGGGGAAATTTGAATAAAGCCGCAATTTGTACAGTGAATTCTCAGGTCCCGCCTGCTTCCTCCCAGTCGCACCTCCAAGTCGCCCAATGGCTCAGATGGGGCTGCTGCTGCTGCTGTTGCTGCCGCTCGCTTCGCTCGCCTATGATGACGCCTGCAGTTGGCAACCTGCGGACGGCAGCCCGGGCCAGCGGGTGCCGCTGCCCGACAACGCACCGTGCAGCGACGGGGTCAACTGCACCCTCGGGGATTATTGCGTGGGCGGTTTTTGCATTTCCGGTTACCCTGACCACGGTGGCCTCTGCCGGCCGCTGGCCGACGCGCGGGCCTGCGCCGTCGGCCGCTGCGACGCAGCGGCCGCGCAGGCAGACCACAACGGCTGCGTGCAAGAGTGGCTACGCAACGGCACCCGCTGTCGCCAGCCGGGACTGCTCTGCCTGCGCGAGACGCGCTGCAACGGCCGCGGTGTGTGCCAAGACGTGGCAGCCGGTGCCGTCAGCATGAATCCGCTGCCGCCCCCGCGCCTTGTCTGCATGGAGGTGCGCTGCGACAACCAGAGCGGCCAATGGGAGCACGCGACGGCCGCCTGTCGCTGCGCTGACCTGCAACCAGCGGACGGCGCCGACTGGCACCGCCGCTGCAGCCAGTCGTCCGCCGCCGCTACCACCCCGCCGCCGCCGTCGACCGCGGCGCTGTCGTTGGCCGGCTGGCCGGTGCCGCCGGCCGTGGCCAGCGCCTTGGGGCCGGGCACCGTTGCGCTCGGCTGGGCGGCACGCCGCGATCTGCTGATTGGCGTGATGCTGGCGCTGGGAGGTTGTCTGGTGCTGGCGGTTGGCTTTCTCGTCTCGGCCCGGCTGCGTCGTGCTGCCCGCTGCCCGGGCCAACCCCACCTCGAGCATCACTCACTCGGCACCGCCACAGCCAGCAAAAGCGGAGACGACCAAAGCAGCAGCGATGAGCTCGACAGCCGGGCGGCCAATGGGCACTCGGCAGATCGGGGGGAAAGCGACGACATGTCGATCGAGCGGCTGCAAGGTGGACCGGTCGCTGCCACACCTCCCTGGATTCTCTCGACCGACAGCTCCGACTGACCGCGCCGCCGGTCACCACCCGGGACGCCGGTGGCTACCGGCGTCCCACCCCGTGCTGACATCACACGGGTGCTTCTGACAGCACACTGTCAGACCACC
>JAJFJC010000556.1 GCA_021774385.1 Alphaproteobacteria bacterium | reverse complement strand
CACCGCGTTGATCCAGTCGGTGGGAGGCGCTGGCCAGTCGTCATCCATACCCTCCAAAAGGGCCTGTACGCATGACCCGATATCGCCCACTACGGGAGCCGAAATTACAAGGTTGCTGTCCATTTCCTTGGGTTCGATATCAACCTGGATAAATTTCTTAGGCTGGTCGCCCCAGGTCCTGCCCTTGCCGTGCGACAGAAGCCAATTGAGCCGGGCGCCAATCAGCATCACCACATCGCTTTCCTTCAATGCGAGCGAACGGGCAGCGCCGGCGGATTGCGGATGCGTATCCGGCAACAGCCCCTTGGCCATACTCATCGGCAGATAGGGTACGCCGCTCTGTTCGACGAACGCGCGGATTGCGTCGTCGGCCTGCGCATAGGCCGAGCCCTTGCCTAGAATGATCAAAGGGCGCTCGGCGCCTTTGAGCACGTCGAGCGCGCGCTTGACGGATTCGGGGGCGGGAAGCTGGCGCGGTGCCGCATCGATGACCTTGACCAAGGATTTATCGCCCGCTTCGACGTCCATCGTCTGCGCCAAGAGTTTCGCCGGGAAATCGAGATAGACGCCGCCGGGCCGGCCAGAAACGGCGGCACGGATCGCCCGCGCGATGCCAATCCCGATATCTTCGGCATGCAAGACGCGGTAGGCCGCCTTGCAAAGCGGCTTGGCGATGGCCAGTTGGTCCATTTCCTCATAATCGCCTTGCTGCAGGTCCACGATCTCGCGCTCGGACGAACCGCTGATCAGGATCATCGGGAAGCAGTTGGTCGTGGCGTGCGCAAGCGCCGTCAACCCGTTGAGAAAACCGGGCGCGGAGACGGTCATGCAAACGCCGGGCTTCTGTGTCAGATACCCCGCGATCGCAGCGGCGTAGCCCGCATTTTGTTCATGCCTGAAGGACAAAACCCGCATCCCCGCGGCCTGCATGTAACGCCCTAGGTCGGTGATCGGAATTCCCGGCACGTTATAAATCGTGTTGATGTCGTTGAGCTTGAGCGCGTCGATGACGAGGTTAAAGCCATCGGTTAACGCCGCCTCATCTTGTATTTCTTCCGCCATCTTCTTCTCCCTATCGCGCGTCTCGGCGCGGCCTGTGTCCTGATCGTAAAATACAATGGGTTGAATTTTGCGTGATTCAGCACACCCACTAGTCCAAATAGTGCACGTTCTTTTCAACATGCGCGGCAAGGTCAAGCGTGTGCTGCCGCGTCAGTTTTTCCGCCAGCTCCGTATCGCGTTGTTCCAGAGCTTCGATGATGTTCATGTGGTCGATGATCGAGCGGCTGACCCGGTCGTCCTCGGAGATTGTCTGGGCGCGAATGGCGCGCATATGGATGAACAGATTATCCGCCATATCGACCAACAGATCGCATCGGCTCATGCGGATGATTGCCTGGTGAAACTGGATATTGTGATCCGAGTATTCGTCGATATTGGCCCGGCTCCGTTCCCCCTCGAACGTGGCGAACAACGATCTTAACGATGCGATTTCTTCGTCGCTCGCCTGCAGCGTGATCAACCTAGCCGCCATGCTTTCCAGCGCCGCCCAGACCGTAATCATCTGCAAAATTTCATGCTTGGGCTTGCGGATCACAAAAACGCCCTTGCGCGGTGCGATGCGAACCAGCCCTTCTTGTTCGAGGCGCGCGATTGCTTCCCGGATCGGTGTCCGGCTGACCCCGAGCCGCGCCGAGAGTTCGCGCTCGTCGAGCCGTGGCTCTTCCGGGCTGGCATAGATATCGATGAACGTAATCGCCTGTTTCAGCGCGTCGTACGTCCTGTCCTTCAGACTTTGGACATCCTCGATCGGTTGAACAATGGCTTCTACACCGGACATGGCGATCAATAAGGGCCGTTATTAGAACTGTTGCGAAATATTTGGAATAGGCGGAATTAGGTCCCGCCATTTCTGTGGTATACATTATGCCAACATATAATTGGACCGCGCAAGGGTTTTCAGCGAGACGAGCGCCGGTACGGTCTTCCGGTGCGATACAGGTCAAGTCTGGACTGAAATTTGGGAATTGACAGGATCCGCCCCGTCGCCCGCAACCGGGCAATCGCCCTCTCTTGCACGCGCACCGCCTCAACGAATTGACCAACCTCCGCATAGGCTGCGGCGAGCGTGCCATGGTGGTCTGGGAAATCCACCAAACGTAGTGCTCGCAACGCCATCCGCACCGCCTCAACACCATTGCGAACTGTTGCAACGGGTGCGGTCGCCAGCAGCCACGCCTTGTTGTTCAGCGCCATCGCAAAATCGGGTTCGAGGCGTATCGCATCGCCATAGTCACGGAGCGCATGATCAAACATGCCGTTGTCTTCATAGGCCATGCCGCGGGCATGATAGGCATTGGCAAAATCAGGCGTGAGCCGAAGCGCCGCATCAAAATCGCTGATCGCACGGTCTCGAAATCCCTTTTCATAAAACAAGGTGCCACGGTTGTAGAACGTTTCGGCAAGGTGCACCCGCGCCAACCGATCCGTCTTAATCAACCAGGTACAGGCGACGATGCGTGTGTGGGAATACGTGCTTGTGTCCTCACACCAACGCCTATTTGCGTCGTACTCCTCGGTCGGTGTCGGGGCCGTGGCGGACAACGCCGCGACCAGAATAAGAGTGCGCATCGCCCTCTCTCAATTTATCGCGCCTTCACCGTAAGGCGGCGCTTGATAATGGGGTACAGCGGCAGAAGTAGAAGAACCAGCGCAACAATCATGATCACGCTGGCGATAGGTCTGGTAAAGAAGATCGAGACTTCCCCACCCGACATCAGAATCGATTGCCGCAGCGCCGGTTCCGCGAGGGGCCCCAACACGATTGCAAGCACGGCCGGGGCCAACGGATAGTCGAGTTTTCGCATCAAATAGCCAACAACGCCAAAAATTAGCATCAGCCAAACATCATGCATATCAAGCGTTGGTACGAAGCCACCGACGATACAGAGAATAAAAATTATCGGCGCGAGAATCGTGAAGGGCAGCTTTAATATCCAGATAAACGCGGGAATCATCGCAACATTCAGCAACAAGGCAACGAGGTTCGCCGCATACAGGCTGGCAATCAGTCCCCAGACGAATTCCTGCTGATCGATAAAAAGCATCGGTCCGGGTTCAAGTCCCCAAATCACGATACCGCCGAGCAATATTGCCGTCGTTGGAGATCCTGGAATACCGAGCGTGAGCATCGGCAACATAGCGCCCGTGCTGGCGGCGTTGTTGGCGGCTTCCGGCGCGACCACACCATCGACATTGCCTTCACCAAAGGTATCTGGATCCTTGGACAATTGTTTCGCCGTACCGTACGCCATCAAGGAGCCAGGCGTGGCCCCGGCGGCAGGCAGAATACCGACGAAGAACCCAAGAAAAGAGCCCATCACCATCGTTTTCCAAGTCCCAATGAGTTCCTTCAACGCGCTTAACAGGCCGCGAAAACTCATGGTCGCCTGACTGATCATGACATTGCCCTTGTTGGACTCGATGGTCCAAAGCATTTCGCAAATGCCATAAATTCCGATTGCCAAGACAAGGAAATTGATACCGTGCATGAACCCGATTATTTCGCCAAAGATCAATCGTGGCTGACCACTGACGATATCCAACCCCACCGCGCCGAATACGAGTCCTATAAAGATCGAAAATAATGTCTTCGGAATATCATCGCCGCCAAGGCCGACAAATGTCGCGAAGGCAAGAAGCATCAGGGCAAAAATTTCCGGCGAACCGAATACCAGCGCGAACTCAGCCAAGGGGGGCGCGAACGCCGTGAATAAAATGACAGAGATCGTTCCCCCCACGAAGGATGCCGTGGCCGCGGCAACCAGCGCCATGTCGGCTTTTCCCTGCAACGCGAGCGGACGACCGTCGAAAGTTGTCGCAACGGCGGTCGATGCACCAGGAATACCAAGCATAATCGAGCTAATGGCTCCGCCATACATCGCACCATAGTAAATCGCGGCCAAAAAGATCATCGCGCTTGTCGGCGGCACCAGGAATGTCACGGGCAACAGAATAGCCACGCCATTTACGGAGCCCAGCCCCGGCATCGCGCCGATAAACAGTCCGACGGCGCATCCGAGAATGATCAGGACCAAATTCACCGGTAGGAACGCGACGGCAAAACCGTCGAAAAGAAGCTGTAAGGTTTCCATTTGTGCGAAGAATCCCGTGAAAGCGCGTCAGGCCGATCCGGCAATAAGGAGCACTAGAAGACGATGGCGTAAATTGGCTCGAATAGAGGTTCCGTATAGCCCTTGGGCAATGACTTCAGAAGCGCCACTTCAAAAAATAAGAAAATGACGATCGGCGTCAGTACGGCAAACAAGCCCGTGAGCCCCCAAGAGTGCCCGCCGAGGAACCGAAGATAGAAAATAAGAAATAGTGGAATCGCAAAATAAGCGCCAACGACATGAAACAGGCCTATTGTGACCGCCAACGCGCCAGCATTAAGTGCAAAAAGCCTGAATGCCCGGCGATCCATGTAGACGTCTTCGGACCTTGATGGCGGACTCGTTCGCAAGGCCCATCGAATACCGATCCAAATACAGCAGACCAGCATTCCGGCCGAAAGCCAGAAAGGCCAAGCCCCACCGCCCGGACCCTCGCCCTTGGTCCAACCGATCGGCAATTCGGCACTCTTCCACATCAGGTAGAGGGAGAACGCCCCCATCACGATAGCCATGACAAGTTCCGCACGGCGCATGACGTGAGCCTCCTCCCCTATTCCCGAATTTCAGTTAGCGATGCGAGGCGACTTACTTAATTTCACCCATCTTCTTCAACATCGCCTTGTGGATGCTCTTTTCACGCTCCCAATAGGACATCAGGCGCTTACCTGTGAGGAACCCACCATAGAGGCTCTTCTTCTGCATGTAGGATTGCCACTCGTCACTGGCATAGACCCGTGCGAAAACACCGCGATAGAAAGATTCCGCTTCCTTGCTCATGCCGGGCGCACCAACAACACTGCGCTGCATGAAGTAGACGAAGTCCTTGCCAAGCTCCTTGAATGTCGGCGCATCAGCAAACAGTTCCAGGCGTGCAGGCGTAAAGGCCGCAATAGCCGCGGTCTTGCCTGCTTGATAGAACCCAAGCTGTTCGGAAGGATTGTTGACTGTTGAATTGGCATTATTTCCCGCCAGTTCCTTGGCCACGCGCCCGCCGCCCTTATAGGGCACATACTTCATGTTGAGCCCATAGGCCGTATTCAGGAAGTCCGTGAGCAGTTGATCTTCCTGGCCCTTACCGGTGCCGGCCATGATCCATTTGTCGCCTGCTTTCTTCGCGGCGGCAACAAAGCTGCTCACATCCTTAATGCCGCTATCCTTGTTGACCCAAAGCAGGAACGTGTCCTCCGCCATACGCGCAATTGGCGCGAACTTGGAGATATCGACATTAATTCCGGGTTGGCGCATTGGCGTCGTGTAGAAACTGTTCAACGTCACCATGATCGTGTGGTTCGGATTTTTCGCGGTATTGGCATAAACCAGCGCTTCGGCACCCGATCCACCAGGCTTATTGATCGGCGTAAAGGGCTTGGATGCGAACTTATGCTTGGCGATGATCGATTGGATCAGACGCGCAAGCTTGTCCGCCCCGCCACCTTTGCCCGCCATAACAACGAACTCCACCGGCTTTTTGGGTTCCCATGCCGCATGCGCGGTATCCGATACGCCGGCAACGCCAAAGGCCAAGCCGAGGCCAACCCCGGCCAACATCGTTTTCCGTAACAATTTGATTGCTTCCATTGTCTCCTCCCGTGATTTTGATTTATTGACGCTTTTTGTGCGTCTTAATAGGCCAATTCTTTTTCGATTGGCTCGGCAGTTACAACGCTCCGCCACCATTTAAAACGGCATTACACTGCAAAGCGTATTTAGTAGTAACCGGCACACCCTAGGTGAAGTCATTCCAATTGGTAAGACCCTGTCACTGAGTTGTGATAACACAACCAAAATTTTAACAAACAAAAGAATTACGTACGAAAACACGCCATTTCTCTCGATTTCTAGACATGCAAGTTTGGGATTACACACTGTCCGACCTTATCTCATTGCACTAGAATCATGCGGTCATCAAGATTTTCACAGGATCGGTTCGAATGAACCACGCCAGATCTTTCAAGCTCCCTCCGTTTTGTCTTTACCTTGCCGTCTTGGCGTTTGCTTTTACGGTGTTGCGTTCCGCGATCGCCGACAACACCGCCGAGCCCATAATCTTGGACGAAGAGAATCCCAGTCGCGTCACATTTGGCCAGCTTACCTGGCGCGGCGGCCTTAGCATTCACGCCTCGGATAAACGTTTCGGCGGATTGTCCGCCCTTCATGTCGACACAGAAGGGCGAGAGATGATCGCCCTTACCGACCAGGGAACATGGGTTAAGGCGACACTGAGCTACCAAGACGGAAACTTAACGAGCGCCAGGCGTTTTAGGTATTTTCCCGTCCGCGACCCAAGCGGAAAGGCCGTCTCGGGACGGCGATCGGATGCGGAATCCATCGTCAAAACAGACAATGGGTTTGTCGTATCATTCGAACGCTACCATCGCCTTTTGCGCTATGCCACGGAACCCGGCGCCGAGGAACCCGACCGGACCGGCACGAACCCAAGCTCGATTCCCGTCCCGCGCGGTCTGAAAAAACTGCCCGACAATGGCGGTATCGAGGCCATGACCCAGCTTTGCGACGGGCGGCTTTTTATTGTCGCCGAGAAAAGTATCGCCCGGCGGAATGGCGTAGCGGCATGGGTTCAAAGTAAACGCGGCTGGGAGCCTCTTTCCTATCAGACCCAAGATGGACTGCGGCCCACGGGCGCGGCGACATTACCGAATTGCGATATTGTCTTCGTCGAACGCAGTTTCAGTTTCCTTGCCGGATTGGATATTCGCATCACACGCGTTTCCGCTGCGGCGATTAGGCCGGGTGCGACTCTGCTGCCAACGGAACTGGCACACCTATCAGCCCCTCTTACAATCGATAATTTCGAAGGAATTTCCGCGCGGCGCGACGCCGCCGGGAATACCGTGATCTACCTTGTCTCGGACGACAATTTTTCCGCTGTTCAGCGCACCTTGTTGATCATGTTCGGTTTGAACGAATAGCGGCCGCCGTTCAACTCGAGGGCGTGCAGAAAACGCCTTTCCCCTTCAGTTCACGGCACAGCGTCTCCGCCGATGTGGGGGACAATGGGGCCGCATATAATCGGAAATATGTCCCCTTACCCGCGACGTCAGCGCGGCGAATTTTAGGCGCTAATCCCTTGAATAAATCTCGATGCGCGCGCTCAAGTTCTCGCCACCCTTCTTGAGCGGCGGTCTCGCTGCTAAATGAAGCGAGATGAACGCTCATCGAGCCAGACGTTCGGGTTTTCGGTGGCGGCGGCACGCTGGGCGGCGCGGCCACGGGCTTCGGAACGGAAACTACCTTGTTAATCGTCGGAGGCGGTGGAACCGGAACCCGAGTCTTCGGCCGAATTACCGGTGGTGAGATGATCGAAGCGCGCGGTCCCAGCCCTTGCAACGTTTTCCCGGTCCTTGTCGAAACGCTTGATTTACTTCTCGGTAATGTTTTCCGCACGCGCCGTTTTGCCACAGGAGGCGCGGGCAGCAGCGCGGCGCGGCGCACCGATGCAACCGGCGCGGATGTCGCACCGCTACCGTCCGGCTTTCTTACTGTTTGGGATAATGACGCGGATTTCAGTGGCGGCGGCGGTTTGAGACTCCCACCAAACTTTGGCGTCGCCAGCACCACCGATGCGGTGACGCTGTTGGTCGGCGTATTCGTCACGGAGCCAGGGGCTGGATTTTTAGATGCGTTCACGGATGGCTTGGCCGGCTGCAAAACAGGCTTTGGATTTTGCTTCAGCGAAATTTCGGATTGTACGGGCGCAGATGCGTTTTTCGCATCGCCGTCGCCACGAGAATTTTTGGTCACAATTCCCGCCACCACGGAACCATCCGCCCGTTCGAAAGAGAGCAGGTTCCGAACCAAGTCAGGCTTTCCGCCATCCTGTTTGGTACGACGGATGACATAGTGTCCGACTTTCGGCGCGTAATAATAGGTAATTTCATCGGGCCGTTCATGCCCGCAACGCACAATGAATGTTTCAAATGAACCGTTTAGGGTATCGATCGTCTTTTTCTCGTCCACCCGGCACGTCCAATTGTGCTCCCAGCCGAATGGCGGCCTGTCGGAAGTCGTGGTGGCGCGAAAGGACATCGATTCGCCGACTGCCATCGGAAAAAGGTCACCCTTTATATCCCGTATGAGACGTCTACCGGTTCCGTTTTCCCGGTTCTGCCATTCCCGGGCCGGCAGCATCGGGTTGAATCCCGTAACCTGCCGCTCTCCGGTATCATTTCGCCATGACACACGATCGCCATCGATCGCGGTTACGGCCCAACGCTCCACGGGGTTATCAAATGTGTACCGGTCTCCGATCTGGTATTTTATGAAACCAGATTGGTTTTCCCCT
>JAJFJC010000555.1 GCA_021774385.1 Alphaproteobacteria bacterium | reverse complement strand
GCGCCATTGGCGGTGCGATACTGCTTGAGGCCTCGTTGTCCTATCTAGGGATGGGCGTACAGGAACCAACGCCGGCCTGGGGCTTGATGTTGCAGGGCGGCGCCGAGGAATATGTCGAAAGTGCTTTCTGGGTCGCGTTTTTTCCAGGTTTTGCAATCGCCCTTGCCGTGTTTGGCTTCAATATGTTTGGTGACGCGGTCCGCGATGTCTTGGACCCTCGTTTAAGACAGCAGTAGCCGTCTTGACCGTCGGGTGTCCCGGCGACGTATAACCAATTCATAATATCTACTCTTTTTGAGCCGCCACTGAGTTCCGCAGTGGCGGCTTTAATCGTCGTGTTGCGATCTTAGAAAAATTGAAACTTTTAAATATAATGCATATAAAAATATAAATAAAATTTTATTGAATTAAGTAAATAACACATAAGTATTAATCTAAATAAATAATTATTGACAGTATAGTCAATTATATTGTTATTTTTTAAATAATAGATATTCCGTTCTCTATTTATGAGATGGTTTCTATAAATTTTAAGTCAGCGATCTTATCTGGTCGCGAGAATTTTACGAAGGAGTAGGTCAAATGCTGGTGATGGCGGTGACGTCTCGGAAGGGTGGGTCTGGAAAGACGACGCTTGCGGGACATTTGGCTGTTCAGGCCGAACGCGCGGGTGCTGGCCCGATTGCGCTTGTGGATACCGATCCGCAGGGAAGCCTTTCGGATTGGTGGAATGAGCGCGAAGCGGAGACGCCTGTCTTCGCGCGTACGATCATTTCTCAATTGCCGCAAGATATCGAGCGGATGAAACAGTTGGGTATTAAATTACTAATTGTCGATACGCCACCCGCGATCACGTTGACAATTGCTCATGTTATTAAACTTGCCGATTTAGTCGTTATTCCGACACGCCCAAGTCCACATGATTTGCGGGCCGCCGGGGCAACTATCGAGCTCGTCGAGCGCATGGGCAAGGCAATGGTTTTCGTCATCAACGGCGCAACGCCGCGCGCGCGTATTACGTCGGAGGCAGCGATAGCATTGTCACAGCATGGTACCTTGGCGCCTTCGATTATTCATCAGCGGACCGACTTCGCGGGTAGTATGATTGATGGAAGAACCGTCATGGAGTTGCCCAAGAAGTCACGCTCGGCCGGAGAAATCGAACAGCTTTGGACATATCTTGAGAGTCGTCTTTATCGGGACCGGGCTCAAAGGGAGTTCGCGGTGGAAACTCAATTGCCACCGCCCGATCCGGCATTCGGAATTCGTTCGGTCGTCGGAGAGGTTTTAACATGAGTTCCAGTTCAGCTTCAGCCGCACTAACCGGTGCGTTACTCGCAAACAAAGGGGCCGCCGCGCCAAGCGGTTCGGTGTCTTCCTTCCTTGAAGACTTTCCCACATCTGTTCCCGTGGAAAGAAACATGAAGGTTCCCATCGGTGGGCCTCATTGTAGAGCGCCGGAATACATCGGTATGGCATCACCCCAGGCACCGTTCGTTAGCTCCTCGCCGAAATCAAAGGCGGCACGCGCGAAATTGTCGGTTCGACTCGATAAAGGTCGTCACCTTCGTTTGAAGCTGGCAGCGGCTCATTTGGGACGCAGCAGCCAAACGATCATGTTGGAAGCCTTAGATGCATATCTTACGAAAGCGGCGCCCGCGATTGGCGGTCATTGCGCGTGCCTAAATGACGACGGTTAGTGATGCATTTCGAGGATTTACCTGATCGGGAACGTGTTGAGTATGCGGGTTTTGCCTCGTTGGCGAAGGTCTCCCTCCGGAGTACCTCCCCAGCACGGGGCAAAAAGAGTGATATTACCGAAACACTTGCGTCAATGCGTTCCGCGCCGGAATATTTGAAACCCGAGGCCGCGCCAACGCGACGGGAAATGCGCGATGTCACGCCGCCGGCAAGCACCGACATCGTGGCGTTTTGGGACGGCCTACGTACGACCGGTGGCCTCCCTTCACGAGATTCACTGCAGGCATCCAGCCTCGCCTCCCGTTGGCCCAATCTTATATTGTTTAAATGCATGCCGCCCGGCGCGTATATGCCGGATGCGGCATTCGCTACGGCGTTGCGGGCGCATCGTGCACACGACGGTGTGGGCGCGATCTCTAGCGGCGTCGAAATGACGGCGATGCTGTCGCAGTGGATTTTGTCCGCGGTGCGTGATGTCGTCGCGAACGGGACGCCAGTCCGTGATCAGTCCCGTTTCGATTCACCAAACGGCCCGGTTTCATATAGGGTCGCTGCCGTTCCCTTTGGTGAACAGAGCGTGGACCATGTCCTTTGTAACGTAGATAGGGCCTGATGCTTTAAAACGAACCCAATACGAATGCTGCTAGTTGGAACTTTTGATCCGACGGTTAAACAAAAAGCCTTTCTTTCTTCATGTCTTTGTATAGTTCAGCAACAAATTCGGCGTAACCATTGTAAATGCGCGTCGGGACCCTTCCGTTGGTGCCCAAAACACGCTCCGTTGCCTGGCTCCAACGGGGATGTGCGACCTGCGGATTGACGTTTGCCCAAAACCCGTATTCGCGGCTTTGAATAAGCTCCCAGAACCCGACCGGGCGCTTGTCGGTAAAGGTAAACTGGACGAGTCCCTTGGAGGATTTAAAACCGTACTTCCATGGCAATGTGAGCCTGAGCGGCGCGCCATTTTGTTTTGGTAGTGGCTTTCCGTAGGCACCGGTCGCGATGAATGCTAGTTCATTTGTCGCTTCTGGAAGTGAAACGCCTTCGACATAGGGCCAGGGATACCAGGAAGATTTTTGCCCTGGCGCGATGTCTGGATTTTGGAAACTCGTCATTTTCAAATACCGGGCACCTGATGACGGGCGCGCGAACTCGACAAGTGCTTTCAGCGCAAATCCACTCCAAGGAACATCCATAGACCAGGCCTCCACGCAGCGGTGGCGGTAGAGGCGTTCTTCGAGCGGCATTTTCTTGAGCAGCTCGTCGACGCCAATTTCCATCGGCTTCTCGACCAGGCCATCGATCTTAACCATCCAGGGGCGCAGCGGCAGGGCTTGAGATTCCGCAACGATGGATTTGGAGGAGCCGAACTCATAATAGTTGTTGTAACTGGTTGCCAATTTCTCCGGAGTGACAGGTCGATCCAAGGTGAAGCGCCTATTCTGTTGGACCGGATAGAGGGGGGCGGACGGGTCCACTTCCGGCGGTTGTGCCGCGACTTTAGGGGCATCATCGCACGCTGAGAGGAGGAAGGGAGCAGCGGCCAGAATCGGTCCCGCGGCGAGTAATTTTGCCAAGGCCCTTCTTTCGCGGAAGATGGGTTCCGGTGTCGCAAGCGCATTCGATCGTTCCCAACCGCGTCGGATTTTAATCAGCATGGTTCACTCCTATCCGCAACCGTAGACGCGACTGCATTTGATTATTTTACGTAGCGCCGCATGATTCCCGCCATTTGTTCCTCGCCGAGGACGGGGGGAATAATCGTGGCGAGTTTCCCGTCTGGCGCCATCAAATAAATGTAGGAACCATGCGCGAATACCGGCTTGCCGTCCGGTGTTTGCGATACCTGTTTGGATTCGACTTGATATGCCTTTGCGGCGGTCTTTAACTGCGTGTCCGTTCCGGTTAGCCCGATGAGGCGGGGGTGAATTTTCGTTACCTCATTGCGCATGTTTTCCGTTGTATCATGCGCGGCATCCACGCTGATTAGAAGCGGTTGAATCTTACGTGCGGCTGGTCCGAGCAAATTCATTGCGCCGGTCATCCGGCGTAGTCCAACCGGACAAATTGATTGGCAGTTGGCGTACCCGAAAAAGACAAGCATGAACTTACCCCGAAAGTCCCGATCTGTACGGGGGTTGCCGGTGTGATCAACAAGAGAAAAGGGACCTCCTACGGCAATAGGAAATGGTGACGAGTTCGCCGGCAGTGCGGATAATTTTGGCTCAGGGTGCTTCTTACCGTCATGCGCCGCGGCGTGCCCGCCGACCAGAAGCAAAGTCGTAAGCGCCAAAATCAAAGGACGAAAGTTCATGCGAATATTTCCTACTGTTTCGCCAGAAATTCCTCGTCGACTTTGAGTCCCAGCCCGAGCTTACCGTCTTTTTCGACGAGCGCTTTGACACGAGGGTCATTTTCAAACCAGCGCTCGGCTTTTGGGCTGTTTTCCGCGACGCCATTTTGCTTCGCCCATTTTGGTAGGAAGCGGTTCGCGCGTTGCCATTTGCCGTTCGGTACCTCTTTTACGAACTGAAGGGCAAAAACCGTATAGCCACGGTTTGTGGTGAGCAATCCGTCGGCAATGACCTGTTTGCCGCAGAAGCCAATTAACTCGTCCGTGGTACCAGCGAAGATGACATTGTTCTTCAAGGGTAGAATGAGTTTTCCCTTGCCGTCGAGGAGACCGAGTTGACGGTTCCCGCCACCGCATGCTTTGGGGCAATCCCCACTTAGCTCGCATAAAACGTCGACCACTTTCGCTTCGAAACGGGTGATTTTCTCTTCTGGCAGTCCCCATTCTTCCGCGGCCCGGGCCATGTTGGACCAAGCAAGTACCGATATTGCCATGAAAGCGATTTGGAGTGCGTACTTCATAGCGTTACTTCCCGAACGGCTGAATGCCGTACTCGTCATGGGTTAAGTTCACGATACCGGAATCGTCGACGACCTTGTTAACGACAATGTATTTGATGCCATCGCGTTCATAGACGGAGCCATCGACCGTAACGCGGTGGCTCTGAATGCGGAGAATTGCCGGATTGGCGACGCTTGTGTCATCCTGGCCGAGTTTCAACACCATATAGACTTGCCCATCCTCACCGAGGATTCCGACGGGAACCCCGCCAGCGGCGCACCAAAGGGCGCATTGGTGGTGCGCGCTGCCCTCCGCGTACATAATTTCGGTGATGTAACACCAGCTATCGATAATTTCGCCGGTCAGTTTAACGCGCTTCGCCGTTGCGGCGGTAGCGGGGCCTGCCATTGCGGCGGCAATTAACGCCGCAATGGCAAAAAGGGTACCTTTTTTCACGATCTCGCTCTCCTTTTGCTCCTCGTGGTCGAAGGCCCTTAACTGCGAGCCCCTTTAACGCTCTGGGTACTATTTGGCCTTGCAGGGATTGCAGCCTTTTTTCGCGGCGCACGGATTACAGCCTTTTTTCGCGGCGCAAGGATTGCAGCCCTTTTTCGCGGCACAGGGATTACATCCTTTGGCCGCACAAGGGTTGCAGCCTTTCTTGGCTTTGCAGGGATTGCAGCTTGCGAGTTGAACGGGTGTGTCGCCGGTCGCCGCGGCGGCTGGAAGCGCCGTTGCGCCAACCAACATCGCGACCGCACCAAGGGCTGCCACGGACTTCTTCAGAGGGAATTTCTTTTGCGTCGACATTAAGCTTCTCCTTAACTCCAATGAACCAGCGAAAGTGCTGGGTGGTTGTCAAATCGAGTCCGCTGGAAAGCACATGCCGCAGCGGCCATCCCAAACAAGATGGCAAGGTAATGTAAGACGCGGATAAAGAACTTTTAAAGATTTTGTAAAGATCGATCACGAGGCCGTGAAAGTGGAAATTTATCTTTGATCCCACGACGGGAAAATATCCATAAAGGCGGGCTAAACGTTAGACTATCGGTAGCGGAAAATCGGTATTGGAGAGATTACTTGTCAGAAACAGCCTTTTACTGGAATGAACGTTGCTTTTGGCATTCCGGTGGTAATTATGCATCGGTCGCGCCGGTTGGGGGCCTGGTGCAGCCGTTGGTTGCCGGCGGTTTGCCAGAAAATCCGGAGACGAAGCGGCGTCTGAAGAGCCTGATGGATGTGACCGGACTGATGGCAAGCCTGGATTGTCCGCCAGCACCGCCTGTCTCGGAAGAAGATTTGCGGCGTATTCATCCCGCCGATTATCTTGATACTTTTCAGCGAATGAGCGCCTCGGGTGGCGGTGAACTTGGAGAACGCACGCCGTTTGGTCCTGACAGTTACGAGATTGCGGCGCTATCGGCAGGTCTGGTCAAATCCGCGCTTTTCAATGTCATTGACGGAAAATCACGCAATGGATATGCGCTGAGCCGGCCACCGGGACACCATTGTTTGCCATCGACGCCCATGGGATTCTGCTTGCTGGCGAACATCGCGATCGCAATTGAAGCGGCAATCGCCGAAAAGCAGGCCGGGAAAATTGCCGTGGTGGATTGGGATGTTCATCATGGAAATGGAACGGAAACTATTTTCATCGCGCGCGACGATGTCTTGACGATCTCCCTGCATCAAGAGAACAACTATCCCCGAGACACTGGAACCGTCGATGTGCGGGGTCAAGATGCGGGCGAGGGGTGTAATTTTAACGTGCCCTTGATGCCGGGCGGTGGACACGATTCCTATCTTTATGCCTTTGAGAAAATCGTTGCGCCGGCGATACGGAACTTCCGCCCTGACATCATAATCGTCGCATGTGGGTTCGATGCGTCGGGGTTGGATCCTTTATCCCGTATGTTGGCGTCGGCGGCGACTTTCCGGGCGATGACGGAGCAGGTGATGGCATTGGCCAGCGAACTTTGCGACGATCGTTTGGTCTTGGCGCATGAGGGCGGGTACTCCGAAGTACATGTTCCGTTTTGCGGGCATGCCGTAATTCAAACGCTCACGGGTTCGTCAATCGACGCGCCCGATCCCTTCGATGCGCGTATTCGGGCGCATCAGCCGAACGCGCGGTTTCGGAAGCTGCAACGTGAATTGATAGATGAGTATGCGGTGTTGTTCGGACTGGTTTAAGTTATGCGGGAAGCGTTATCCAGAAACTGACGGCACCATTTTCCACGGTAACGCCAACACTGCCGCCATGTGCTTCCACGAGTTGCTTGACGATCGATAATCCGATACCCGCACCACCGGTTTCACGGGATCGAGACTTTTCGATTCGATGGAACCGCTCAAAGACAAGTGCCGTATCCTCGGCGGTGATGTCCGAACCCGTGTTGGTGAACTCGATACGAATATTGTCAGTTTGCCGATTGGCGCTGATGATGAATGCGCCACCTTCCGGCGTATATTGCCAGGCGTTCTGAATCAGGTTGCGGAGTATTTGTAGGAGTTTGTCCGGATCGCCTTCGATATGTTCCGCATCATTTTCGAAAGCCAGATCGACGCTGATGCTGCGCGCGTCGAACTCGTGCCGGTTTAGCGCGAGAGCTCTCTCGATGTAGTCGCGCAAATTAATCTTTTCACGTTTCAAATAAGCGCGCGCCGCGTCGGCGCTATTAAGTTGATTTAGGTCTTCCACCAAACGAACGAGGCGCATGATTTCGTCTTGGAGGATGTCGTAGGTCTCTTTGGAAGGCGTTACGACGCCGTCCGCGAGCGCTTCCAAATAGCCGCGTATGTTTGTGAGGGGGGTTCGTAGTTCGTGCGCGAAGTCCGCCACCATCGTGCGGCGTAGTCCTTCAAGGTGCTCAAGGCTGTCCGCCATTCGATTAAAAGCGCCAGCCAGTTCGCCAACTTCGTCCACGGGGAGCAATGTGGTCCTGGCGCTGTAATCACCGGCCGCCAATCGGCGTGTTACCTCACCAATTTCAGATAGCGGCTTAAGAACCTTCCGTGTCAAAATTACACTGAGCAAACAGGCGATGGTTAACGCGACGATGGTCGCCTGAATAAAGTAGCGATGTATAGCGTCCAGAAACATTTGATGTGTTTCGGCTGGCGAAATTTTGTACCGCACCATCAAATCGGTGAAGTAATCGGCGGCAAGGATGTCGATTGCAAGCCAAAGAACGGCGATGACGATACCGATAATGGGTAAATTTACGGCAAGCAATTTCCATAGAAGACGCTGCTTCATGACGGGCTTTCGATATCCGTGAAACGGTAGCCAATGCCATGGACAGTTTCGATATATAAAGGTTTCGAAGTTTCGGGTTCGATTTTTTTCCGCAGTTTTCCGATATGGACATCAACGACACGATCGACGACGGACTCGCCACCGAGATAAAGACGGCTCAGCAGGTCGGCACGAGTATAAACACGGCCGGGTGCGCTCATGAGCGTTTCGAGTAGGGTGAATTCCGAAGGTGTAAGTGCAACTAACGTTTCCCTTACGGTCACGCGACGTTTCTCGGAGTCCAACACAAGGTCGTTGTATCTCAGGACCGATGCCGCGTTGGTTGGCGTCGGACCGCTACGCCGCAAGATCGCTTTTACCCTTTCGACCAACTCACGAGGGCTAAACGGCTTCACGACATAATCATCGGCACCGATTGAAAGGCCGACGACGCGGTCCATTTCTTCCGCCCGCGCGGTTAGAATCAATATTGGGACTTCGGAAATTTTGCGGAGCATCTTGCAAACTTCCCAACCATCGATACCAGGCAACATCACGTCGAGGATGACGAAACGCGGTTTTCGCTTTTTTGCAAGTTCCAAGCCGTCGCGCCCGTCATGGGCGACAAGGGTTTCATAACCGGCGCGCTCTAGATATCTACGGACCAAATCCGCGATATTGTGGTCATCTTCGATAATTAAGATTGGGTCGGTATTATCCATCGCCGATTATCCTTTCTCCGCGGCTTAGGCGAAAATAACCGTAGCGCGGGCTGAATAACCGCCGGCTGGAGTCGTCGACCAAAGGGAGCAGCCCTCCGCCGTCGGTTTGCCCGCGACGGTAAAAGGGGCATTGTCGAAGAGGGGCGCGCGGGCCTGAAAATCGAAATGGCGGAACGCGCAACCGGGATTATTTTCAAGGGCGAGCTCGGCGAGAAGCGTCGCGATCAGAGGTCCGTGTACGATCAGTGCCGGATAGCCTTCGACTTCCGTAACATATTTTCGGTCGTAATGGATGCGGTGACCATTGAAGGTCACGGCGGAATATCGGAACAGCATTACTGGGTCCGGGACTATTTCCTTTGACCATGTGTGGTCGTTTGGGGCGCTGCTTGTCTTTCCGCTACTTCCCGAGCCATCCTTTGCATCCGCGGATGGGTTGCCGCGATAAACGTAATCGTGATCTTCCTCGAGCGCCAAACCGTCTTCGCCGAAGAACTCGTAGTGAACGGTGCAGAAAAGCAGTGTGCCCGTCCGGCCTTCCTTTACCTGAATGTCGGCAATACGTGCGTCTCGACGCATCATTTTGCCAAGAATAAGCGGTTTGTGATAGGTCGCTCGAAACCCGCCAAACATGCGTCGTGGTAATGGGACCGGCGGCATGAATCCGCCTCGCGCCGGGTGGCCATCGGCGCCAATTTCCGATGCCGGCACGCGCGGCATGAAATAGCACCAATGCCCCATTGGCCCCACCGGGTCGCCTTCCTTGGGAATATCATCTTTGTTCAGTAAGGCGGCGAGTCCATGAATGCGGCCGGTTTCGGCTCGTTCTTCCACCGACTCGGATTTGCCGATCCATGTCTTGAGGGATTCCAGATCGTCACTCATGCTTATTCTCCCGCCTTCGGTTAATTGCTGCGCGATGCTTTAACATGCAAGCCGATATCCTGAAAGCGCTTGTCCCATCGCGCGCACCGAAGCACACTGCCGCGTAGCTGACAGAAGGAAAATTCACGATGAGCAACACGTCCGCGGATCCGGTTCCGTCGATACGCGAAGCCGACGCCACGGGCGAGGTCGCGGCGCTTTACAGCGATATCCGTTCGACACTGGGCGTACCGGTGGTAAATCTGATATGGCGTCATCTCGCGATTTTTCCTGGCGGTCTTGAGTGGGCTTGGGAATCGTTGAAGCCGCTTTATGCTAGCGGCGCGATCACCACCGAGGCATTGGCGCTTCGTGATGGTTTGGACATACCTGAACTGCCGGGCATGTCCGCGGCGGCGCTTGCTGCGTTGGGGTTGGATGACGGTGATATCGAGCGGATTGGCATGATCCTGGATGCTTATGAGCGAAGCAATGCGATGAACTTGATTGCTCTTGGTGCGCTGGCCGCACGCCTTGGCGGAAAGGGAGAAAGTCAGGAACTTGCGCGACCGGATGTCGTCACCGATTACCGTGTGGAAGGCGAAATGCCACGATTATTGACGCTGGATGAAATGACGCCCTATGTCCGTTCTCTTGTCGAAAGCCTTAATGCCGTTGGCGGCCGAACCGAAATACTAGCCAGCATGTATCGGCATCTCGCGAACTGGCCGCCTTATTTAGGTGTTGTATCCACCTTGATTTCCCCCTTCGAAGCGGACGGACGGTTGGAGCCTTTGATCCTGAGTGTCATTTCGGAGGGGAGACGAAGGGCGAGCGCCTTAGCGGGAAATCTCGCGACGCCGCCGCAAGTGCCGGATGCACATACGCGCCGCACATTAGAGGAAACATTAAATCGCTTTATCGACGGGCCCATCGGGAAAATGATTGCGGTCGTACCGCTGATTAGCCGCGCGATGCCGACTTAATCTAAAGGGCACTCAATTTTCCTCGATGACGACAAGCAAGTCTTTTGCTTCAACCCTGGTTCCCGCGGCGGTGACGATTTCGGAAACGGTGCCACCAATATCCGCGTAGAGGGTCGTTTCCATTTTCATGGCTTCGATCGTGAGGAGTTGGTCTCCCGCCTCGACGGCTTCACCGTTGGCAACGGATAGGCTGACAATGAGACCCGGCATGGGGGCCGCGACATGCCCAGCGTTTGTTTCATCCGCTTTGCGATGGACGCGCGCGCTGCTGGTCAGTGCCTTGTCTTGCACTTTTACCGTTCGCGGTTGGCCGTTCAATTCGAAAAAAACGGTCCGCTGGCCTTCATCGTTCGGTTCGCCGAGAGCAAGGAATCGAACGATGAGTCTCTTTCCCTGTTCGATATCGATGAAAACTTCTTCGCCAATTTCCGGACCGTAAAAGAAGACAGGTGTTGGCAGAACTCCCACATCACTATATTGGCGGCGATGAGCCGCGTAGTCGGCGAAAACCTGCGGGTACATCAGGTAGGAAGCGAGATCGAAGTCGTTGAGGTGCCGATGGACCTTTTGCTCAGCTTCCGCTCTGGCGACCTCCAAATCGACGGTGGGTAGATGTGCGCCCGGACGTTCCTTTGTTGGCGGTTCCCCTTTGAGTATCTTGTCTTGAAGTGCGACCGGAAACCCGCCATGGGGTTGGCCGATATCACCTCGGAAGAGTTCGATCACGGATTGAGGGAACGCCACATCGTAGGCCGGATCTTGTACCTCTTCCGGCGTTAGATCATTCGTAACCATGAAGATGGCCATGTCGCCGACGACTTTCGAGGTTGGCGTGACTTTTACGATATCCCCAAACATCTCGTTGACCTGTGTGTAGGCTCGCGCCACCTCGGGCCAACGGGCGTCTTCTATGCCAAGTGCGCGGGCTTGCTCGCGTAGGTTCGTATATTGACCGCCAGGCATTGCGTGCTCAAAAACTTCCGCCATGCCGGAGCGAAGCTCGCTTTCGAATGCTCGATAATAGCGACGGACGCCTTCCCAGTAAGTTGCCAGCGCACGTAGTGTATCTCTGTCGAAGCCGGGGTCCCGCTCATTGCCCCGTAGTGCCTCCGCGATCGCGCCAAGGCTAGGCTGTGAGGTCAGGCCACTCATTGAATCCATCGCGGCATCGACCGCATCGACACCCGCATCGGATGCCGCCAGTATGCTGGCCGCCGAAATGCCACTCGTATCGTGGGTGTGAAAGTGAATTGGCAAATTAATTTCCTGCTTCAGCGTTTCAACCAATTTTTTGATCGCCATTGGCTTGCAAACGCCCGCCATGTCCTTGATCGCCAAGATATGAGCGCCCGCCGCTTCTAACTCGCGGGCCATTTTGACGTAATAATCCAGTGTGTACTTTGTTTCCGCGGGATCGCTTAAATCTCCGGAGTAGCAAATCGCGGCTTCGCACAATTTGCCGGTCTCGAGAACCGCATCCATGGCAACGCGCATGTTCTCAACCCAGTTTAGGGAATCGAAAACGCGGAAAAGATCGATACCGCCATCTGCTGCTTTCTCGACGAAATACCGCACGACGTTGTCGGGGTAATTTGTGTATCCGACCGCGTTCGAGGCGCGCAGTAACATTTGCAATAAGGTATCCGGCAGGCGTTCACGCAAAGTCTTCAAGCGGTCCCACGGATCTTCATTCAAGAATCGCATCGCGACGTCGAATGTCGCACCGCCCCAACATTCCACCGAAAGAAGTTGCGGCATGGAGTCCGCATATACAGGTGCGATGCGCGCTAAGTCATGGGTGCGAAAACGAGTGGCAAGCAGGGATTGGTGGGCATCTCGGAACGTTGTGTCGGTAATCAACAGTCGTTTTTCGTTGCGCATCCATTGGGCGAATCCCGCGGGGCCGAGTTCCGTCAATCGCCGCCGACTCCCTATTACCGATTGTCGCGGTAAGTCTCGCGGCATAGCGGGTGTGGCAACCGTTCCCGGGTTTGCGCGTCCCTCGACCTCGGGATTGCCATTGACGATGACATTTCCGAGAAAGCTAAGCAGCCGGGTCGCGCGATCACGGCGCGATGTGAACTTGAACAGTGCTGGCGTGTCATCGATGAAGCGTGTCGTATAATCACCGGTCAGAAATTTTTCATGCCCGATCAGCGCTTCAAGGAAAACGAGGTTTGTTTTCGCACCACGAATACGGAATTCACGCAATGCCCGGTCCATACGCAGTGCCGCTTCCTCGGGGCCGGGCGCCCAGGCCGTAACTTTCTCCAGAAGTGAATCGTAAAATGGCGTGATGATCGCGCCGGAGTAAGCGGTCCCGCCGTCAAGACGGATCCCGAATCCGGTGGCGCCACGATAGGCGGTAATCCGACCATAGTCCGGAATGAATTGGTTTTCGGGATCTTCCGTTGTGACACGGCATTGCAGCGCATGTCCATTTAGACGGATTTCTTCTTGCGGTGGGACGCCAGAGCCGGGGTCGCCAATTTGCGCGCCAGCGGCTATTCGAATCTGCGCCTTCACAATATCGATGCCGGTTACCACCTCGGTCACCGTGTGTTCAACTTGAATCCGTGGGTTTACTTCGATGAAATAAAAGGCGCCGGTGTCGACATCCATTAGGAATTCGGCGGTCCCCGCATTTGAGTAATTTGCCCTGCGGGCGAGCTGCACGGCCATGTCGCAAAGTTCCTTGCGTCGGGCTTCGTCCAGATAGGCGGCTGGTGCGCGTTCGATAACTTTCTGATTGCGTCGCTGCAGACTGCAATCTCGTTCGAACAAATGTACGATGTTGCCATGTGTGTCGCCTAAGATTTGGACTTCAACATGGCGCGCGCGTTCAACCAGTTTTTCCAAGAACATTTCATCATTGCCAAACGCGGCATCTGCTTCTCGTCGTCCCGATGAGACCTGCTCCAGCAGTTCGTCTTGATCGCGGACGATCCGCATGCCGCGGCCGCCGCCACCCCAACTGGCTTTGCACATAATGGGATATCCGATTTCCGCGGCGAGGCGGATAATCTCGTTATCATTTTTCGGCAAGGCGCCAGTTGCCGGCATGACCGGTACATTGGCTTCCTCCGCCATGCGGCGAGCCTCGACTTTACTGCCAAGTTTGCGCATGACGTCGGCGGAAGGACCAATGAAAATAATACCCGCGTCCTTGCAGGCTTCCGCGAAATCTGGGTTTTCGGATAGAAAGCCATATCCAGGATGAATGGCGTCCACCTTGGCGTCCTGGGCAATTTGAATGATACTCTTTATGTCCAGGTAAGCTTGTACAGGGCCGGAACCGGCGCCGACGAGATAGCTTTCATCCGCCTTGAAGCGGTGCAACGCGAACCGGTCCTCACGTGAATAGATGGCAACGGTCCGAAGCCCGAGCTCCGTACCGGCGCGGCAGACGCGTATCGCGATTTCTCCACGGTTCGCGACAAGAAGTTTTCGAATGTGGGGAATTGGTTTGTGGCGACGAGGAAGGTTCACGTTGATCTCCATGGAATGACACTGAAAATGACGTGCGGTTACGGACCTGAATGTAGCCCAACCACAATATCAGATTTTTTTAGGGGCGAGTATTATAGTGTGCAAACAGGGGACACCTCATGATTGCCTTTCATATTTTATTAATTACTAATAGATACTTTTAATTATGTTTTACGTTATCGGTCAGTCTCTTTAGAGCGCTCCAATTTTCGATGGGAGCTGTTTCTGATGACAAATTTGGCTTCGAATCCATTGAATTTTTTACAGCACGGTTTCGTTCGATCATTGTCCGAGGAAGAGCATCGTTGTGCCTTGCCGTTGGCATTTTTCTTGGTCGGCTCAGATCGTCAAGTTTTGCGTTGCGAAGGAGCAACTTCCGCGATTACCGGTTTCGTGGCGAACGATTTGGTCGGGAAGAATATAGCATCCCTTTTTCGCGGCAATTCGGATGTACTTTCAGGCCTAGCAAGGGCCTATTCCGGAGAAATTTCAATTGAGACCGTCACTGTAGGCGGTCTGACTCGTGAATTGTGCGTCCTTCCAGCATCGAACGCAAAAATACCGAACATGATCGCCGTTCTGTTCCGCCCCGTTCAAGCTGCTTCACCACGCTTTAATGGCGGTCACCTTAATAAGGTTTTGGACCGAATTAGCGAGGGCGTACTGGCGGTGAATTTAGGGGGGCACGTCGTCGATGCAAACCGGGCGGCCGAGGAAATTCTCGGATTTAGTCGGGCGGAACTGTTACAGAATAATCTCGAAAACGTCATACCAGAGGCCGTATTAGGCGGCGCAGTCGACGAAACACCTAAAAACCTGTCGGTTATTTGCGCGAAGGGCATAATAAAATCGTTATGTGTTTCTGTTTTTTCGACTGGGTTTGAGGAAAAATTAGCCGCCACTGTTCTCTTTACCAGCACGGACTCCGCCAAAGAGAAGGAAAGCCAGAGCGACAAACGCTATGAGCTTTTGGCCGCCGGGGTAAATGACGGGTTGTGGGAGTGGAATTTAGAGGATGGCACGGTCTATTTCTCCGCTCGGTGGCGTAGTTTGCTTGGGCTGGAGAAAGCCGTCGTCAAGCATACGCCGGAATCATGGTTGAGCCGCATTCATCCCGATGATGTCGAGGTTTTCTGTAGCCGATTTGATGCGCACCTTGATGGTGAATCTTCGATATTCGAGCATGAATACCGTATGCGGCATGCTAATGGTGATTTCCGGTGGGTGCGGGCGCGAGGGATCGCCGCGCGACGTGATAGCGGTCAGCCCTATCTCATGGCTGGTTCGCAGTCGGACATCACGGACCGAAAATTGGCGGAAGAAAACGTTACTCATGGATCGCTACATGACGCGCTGACGGGATTGCCAAACCGCGGTTTGATGCTTGATCGAATTGGACAAGCACTTGCGCGTTTGAAGCGGAATGAACAACACCGTTTTGCATTGGCGATTTTTGACCTAGACCGCTTCCTGGTCGTGAACGAAAGTCTTGGACATGCAGCCGGTGACGCGTTGTTGGTATCGTTGGCGCGACGATTGGAAAGCGTGGTTGCTTCTGGCAATACACTAGCAAGACTTGGCGGTGACGAATTCGCAATTCTTATCGAAGATTATGAATCGCCTGATGAGATCAACAAATACATTCATGAACTGCAGTCGGTCGTTTCGCAACCGTTTGATATCAACGGTGAGGAGGTCTTTGTTTCCGCCAGCTTTGGTGTTGCGACTGGCGCGCCGAAATACAAGCGCTCCGAGGAACTGTTGCGAGATGCCGATCTGGCGATGTACCGCGCCAAGAAAGATAGCAAGTCCGGTTTCGAAACTTTTGACGAGCAGCGCCACCGGCGTTCGGTAAATCAATTGCAAATCGAGGCCATGCTTCGTAGGGCGCTTGATAACGGAGATATCGTTGTTCACTACCAACCAATTGTGGACTTGAGGAGTGGAAAGATTTCGGGGTTCGAGGCGCTAACGCGATTGAACCATCCGACGAATGGGTTGGTTCCACCTAGCGAATTTATTGGTATTGCCGAGGAGACCGGGCTGATCGTTCCACTCAGCGAACAAGTTCTGAAGAAGGCGTGTATTGCGGCGGGGGCTTGGCAGCGTCGGTTTGGACTGGAAAACCAATTGTCGATGAGCGTTAATTTCTCCGCCCGCCATATATCGGAAGACAATATCGTAGAATTGCTGAAGCGTTCACTCCGCGATTCCCGGTTGCCACCGGAAGATCTCAAAATAGAGATAACCGAATCACTGATCATGACGAACCCGGAACTTGCCGCGCAAACATTCGCACAAATAAAGGAACTCGGCGTAACCTTATCGCTGGACGACTTTGGCACCGGCTATTCTTCACTGAGTTACCTGCGGCGTTTTCCAATCGATACTCTGAAAATGGATCGCTCGTTTGTGAGCCGGATGGACACCGATGAGAAGGATATGGAGCTCGTCCGTATGATTATCATGCTTGCGCACACTCTTGGCATGGTCGTTATCGGCGAGGGCATTGAATCGGACAGCCAACTTGGGTTGCTGCGGAATTTGAACTGTGAATTCGGACAGGGCTACTTCTTCGCAAAACCGTTAACGGAAGACGCTGCCGCGGGCATGCTCGCGGCGCCACCGGTTTGGCGTTGAAGTAAACGAACCCTCGTATTCTTCCCCTTCCTCTGATGACACCTGTGGTATGTTTTCGCGAAAACAGTCAAGAGCATACCGGGATGCCTCATGAAGGAATGCAGTAAGTCGATAATTCGCCGGCTGGCCGAGCCGAACTTCATCAATCGCTATTTTCGAGGCGATGGTATCGACATCGGCGGTGCGCCGGACCCATTGGCTTTGTATGTCGAGCTGTTTCCATTGATGCGCGGTGTGAAAGTCTGGGATCTGAACGATGGCGACGGCCAAACCATGAACGGCGTTCCAGACGCGCACTATGACTTTGTTCATTCGAGCCATTGCCTCGAACATTTGCACGACCCCGAGGAAGGCCTCCGTAACTGGTTTCGGATTTTAAAACCGGGTGGGCATCTCATTGTGACTATTCCCGATGAAGATCTTTATGAGCAAGGCCAATTTCCAAGTACTTACAATGCCGATCACAAATGGACGTTCACAATTTTTAAAACCGAGTCCTGGAGCGGCAAGTCCCGCAATCTGATTGATCTCGTCGCATCCTTGGGGGCGGCCGCGGACGTTCAAAAAGTCCACCTGTTAAATGCGACCTACCGCTATGGCTTGCCACGGTTCGATCAGACGCTGACGCCGATTGGCGAGTCCGGGATTGAACTCGTTGTTCGAAAGCGACCGGAGGAAGAAGTTGCCTTCGGTGGTCGCCGCCCGATACCTGGCAATATTCCCGACAATGCGTTTCAGTTGCTGACCGGGATCAGACGGCAACGGCGTACGTGATCGAATGTCTGACTTCGATCGGGCTCTAGCCGATCATCGAGCTGGACGGCTTGAAGCCGCGGCGGCGACCTATCGGCGCCTGCTCGATGTAGAGCCGGAAAACGCCGATGCATGGCACTTGCTTGGTTTGACATTGCATCAGCGTGGACACAATGAGCTCTCGATACCGACCATTCGGCGAGCCCTGGCTCTTAACCCTGGAATTGCTAATTATCACAACAGCCTCGGTCTCGCGCTGCACGCAACGGGCGACAATGCCGGGGCGCTGGACGTGCTACAGGTGGCGGTTAAGCTGGATGATTGCGGCGCCGATGCGCACAATAATCTTGGCATGGTTCTGACCGACATGCGGTTGTTCGAGGATGCGGAGCGCGCGCTTGAAGAAGCGATCCGCGTCCGTCCCGATTATCACCCCGCGATTCACAACCTTGGCCGCAATCATGTTTGGCGTGGGAATGATACAGAGGCGGTGGTGTTGTTACGCGACGCCTGCACCCGCGACCCCGATAATTCGGTCTATTGGAATACGCTCGGTGTCGCGCTTATACAGGTCGGTGAATTTGAATCTGGTCGCTCCGCTTTAGAGAGAGCGATTTCGATTGACCCGGAACAAGTCGATCCGCATGTCGGGCTCGCGCATAGCCTTTTGCGTGATGGGCAATTTGCACGTGGCTGGGTTGAACACGAATGGCGGTTGCGCCGACGAGAATTTGGCACTCGCATGCGGACTGGTTCCTGGCGTGGCGAAGATTTAGATGGCCAGACAATTTTACTGTGGGCGGAGCAAGGATTGGGCGACGCGATACAGTTCGTTCGCTATGCGCCGCAGGTCGCCAAACTTGGTGCCCGTGTCATCGTAGAGTGTCCAGCGGCATTGCAGGGGTTATTCGGAAAGGTGGACGGTGTCTCGAAGGTTGTTTCGCGCGGCGCGGCAAGGGATTGGGACACGCATGCCGGGCTAATGAGCTTGCCGAGTATCCTTGGCATGCCTAACGAGGCCACGGCGTATCTTCGCGCCCCTTCTGTGACGCCGTTGGTGACCCGGCGCCGGCGACGAATTGGGTTGGTCTGGGCGGGTAATCCAGCTCATTCCAATGATCGAAATCGTAGTCATGCCTTATCGTCCTTTGCGCCGTTGGCGCGGCCGGATTTTGAATTTTATGCCCTTCAAAAGGGACCCCGCGCAAACGATGAAGCGCCAACCAATATGGTGCTGAACCGTCTAGGCGGCGGGTTTCGCGATTTTTCGGATACCGCGTCGGCGTTGGCGAGCTTGGACTTGCTTATCAGCATCGATACGTCGGTCGCACACCTTGCGGGTGCAATGGGTGTTCCCACTTGGCTAATTCTACCCGCGATCGCGGATTGGCGATGGGGACGGCACGGAGAAGCTACCGATTGGTACCGTGAAACGCGATTGTTTCGTCAGATGTCGGGCGAGCCAAAGAATGCGGTATTCGAGCGTATCGCGGCAGCGCTTGCTGATTTCTGAAGGCGGGTTAAGTTAGGGCAGGAAAACGAACTATAGGTGAACTGATGCATGTCGGTGTTCCAAAGGAAGTCAAAACTCATGAATACAGGGTTGGATTGGTTCCAGGAAGTGTACGGGAGCTGAGGCATCACGGCCATGAGATAACCGTTGAAACCGCTGCGGGGGTCGGAATCGGCTTTGACGATGACGATTATCGGGCGGTGGGCGCGAGAGTGGTCGATACAGCGGCCGAGGTTTTTGCCGTAGCCGACATGATCGTTAAGGTGAAGGAACCACAACCCGAGGAATTGGCCTTACTGCGCGACGGGCAAATTCTGTTTACCTATTTGCATCTCGCGGCGGACAGGGCGCTTACGGAAGGGTTAATGGCGACGGGCTGCGTTGGCATTGCCTATGAAACGGTCACTAACAAGTTCGGTAATCTGCCCCTGTTGGCTCCGATGAGCGAGGTAGCGGGCCGTATGGCAATTCAAGTTGGCGCACACAATCTTGAAAAAGAACAAGGCGGCGCCGGTGTTTTACTTGGTGGTGTTCCCGGGGTTGCGGCGGCCAAAGTACTGATCATTGGTGGCGGCGTTTCCGGAATTAACGCAGCGCGAATGGCAATGGGAATGGAAGCCAAGGTGACGGTTCTGGACAGGTCGCTCGACAGATTGGCCGAGTTGGATATGCGGTTTGGAGGGCAGTTAAATACGCTTTATTCAACAGTCGACGCGATTGAATCGCATGTCATGGAAGCGGATCTCGTCGTTGGCGCTGTCCTTGTTCCGGGGGCGGCCGCGCCGAAGCTTGTCACCGAGGAGATGGTAGGGGCAATGCGGCCTGGTTCCGTTCTCGTTGATATTGCAATTGATCAAGGTGGTTGCTTCGAAACCTCCCGGCCGACATCGCATGATGCCCCGACGTTCAAGACACACGAGGTCGTACATTATTGCGTGACGAATATGCCGGGCGCCGTGGCGCGGACATCGACCTTCGCGCTCAATAACGCCACCCTGCCGTTTACGCTCGCTATCGCCGAGCATGGCTATAAGGAGGCTTTACGCCGGGACCCGCATCTTTTGAACGGTTTGAATATTCATAAAGGTCTGGTCACTTATGATGCGGTGGCCCGCGATCTCGAATTGGCGTACACCGCCGCGGAAAGCGTGCTCGATTGACGTTTTACGGGAATCCATGCGCGGCGGATTGATTGGCTGATATGAATTCCCATATCTATCGAATTCCGCTTCTCGCCTAAGAAAGATATGCGTTGCCTAAGAAAACAAATATTCGCTGGTCAACAATTGCTGCTGCGACCATGGCCTTGTTGCTCGGTGCGTGTGCCGTGCAATCGGGTGATGAAAACGGAATTTCCGTTGAATACACCACCCGTCAGTTCGGTGTTGCCGAGTGGACGGCGCAAAACCATTGCAGCACGTTCGGCAAGCGTGCCGTACTTGCCCGTAAAGGACCGCGGCAGTCCAATTACGGGTTAATTCCGCAAACCAACCTGGCGGAATTCGATTGCGTTAAATAATTCGAATGCCCGAATGTTCAGGCACTCCTATTCCGCGGCGGCTGCCGCTCCGGTCCATTCGGTGCAAAATTCCGCCACGTCGGGCCGGGGTTTCGCGCTCAAGCCAGGTTTCGGTGTTCCAAGGTAGACGAAGCCCACGATTTCATCCTTGTCCGTCAGATTGAACGCCTGCTTTACGTACGGGTCTTGCGCATTCTTGCCTGTCGACAGAAAACTCCCGTATCCTTTCGAGTGCGCCGCGTTCATTATATTTTGGACAGCGGCGCCAGTGGAAACGATCTGCTCGACAGGCGGAACGTTGGGGTGGTCGGTTGTTACTTCCGTGCATGCGACGATGACGATGGGGGCGAATTTTGTCCTGTTACGTTCCTTGGTGATCGCGGCTTCCGGCGCGTCCGGGTCCCGTTTTAATAAGGCTTCGACAAATATTTCGGCTAGCCGGGCACGTGCTTCACCACGGACGATATGAAAGCGCCAGGGTTGGATGGCGCCATGGTCGGGCGCGCGCACGGCCGTGTTGAGAATTTCTTGCAGAACTTCATTCTCGGGTGCCGGTTCGGACAGCAGTTTCGGCGGGACCGAGTTGCGAGACATCAAGTTTTCCATCGCGTCCATGATCAGGGCCTCTCCAACAATTGTCATCTGCGTATGGTCGATATTACATATGGCCTTGGCACACTCAAAGACCAGTCTGCGGCGCGGTGCGTTTATCGAAAAAAACGATAAGAATGAACCCGGCGATGAACCCGCCGAGATGTGCTTCCCAGGCAATACTGCCTTCCATGCTGAACAGGGCTAGTCCGATTACACCGAATACAAAATTAAAGACAAGCCACAGGATCACAAACGTCATGGCGGTTGAACGGTTACGGAAAGGCATATCGGTCCCATTACGTTTGGATAGGCTAATGCGGCCGACGGCCCCGATCATGCCGGAAATGGCCCCGGACGCGCCGATAAGTGGCACCGTTGTGTCGGGGTGGAATAGCGTATAGAGCGCGGCGCCGGCCAATCCGCAGATTGTATAGAATGAAATAAACATAGCCGATGATAATCGACGCTCCACGGGTGTGCCGAACGCCAAGAGCATTGCCATGTTCAAAAGCAAGTGGATGAATCCACCATGCAGGAATACATGTGTGAACGGTCCTAGAACGAATGCCGGTATATCGAATTGCCATGCGCCAAAAACGGTATAACGGGCGGCGATGAAGCCTATGCTATCTCTCAGTTGAATGAGAACTGGGACCGGAAGAAGTATGACGATCAGGTGAACCAGGATGCAGGCGGTAACAAGCCGCGCAACCATCGGGGAGGTGTTGAGTATCGGCACGGGACGAGTATTGACCGGAATTCGCACTATACGCCTCGGCCTTCATTTTATATTCAGCTAGGGGAGAATCGCCACGAACTTGCCATGGTGGCCACGTCGCGGCAAGGTTCCGCTAAGGATACCCTGGAGACTGTTTAATGAATATCGCCAACCATCTTATTCGTGCCGGTGCTGCAAGGGGCGCGCGGCCCGCCGTTGCGCGCGGCGGCAAGGTTTTGTTGACATATTCGGCGCTTGCCGACCGGGCGGCGCGCATAGCGGGGGCCTTGCGGCGTGAACTTGGCCTGGCGGCTGGGGACCGGGTCGCCCTGGCAATGAAAAATTGCCCGGAGTTCCTGGAAGTACTTTATGGATGCTGGCATGCGGGATTGGTTGCGGTGCCGATTAACGCGAAACTCCATAAAAGTGAATTCACGTATATTTTGGAAAACAGCGGGTCAAAGGTCTGTTTTGCAACAAGTGATATCGTGGAAACGCTTTCTTCCATACAAGCCGACGCGCTTGAGCGGGTCATCGAAGTGGGCGGCGATGAGTACGAACATATTCTTCGCGTTGGTCCAATTCCGTGCGTTAACAGGGCGCCGCACGATCCGGCTTGGCTTTTCTATACAAGCGGTACGACAGGACGGCCGAAGGGCGCTGTCCTGAGTCACCGCAATTTGTTGGCGGCGATTTTCTGCTACTTCGCGGATATGGATCAGGGGGCGCCATGGAACGCGACACTCCATGCGGCGCCGATGAGCCACGGCTCCGGCCTCTATGGGCTGGCCCATGTTACCCAGGCCTCGTGCCATGTGCTTCCCGAAAGTGGAAGCTTTCAACCGGCGGAGATTTATGAACTCATCGGACAATGGCCGGGTCTGGTTTTCTTTGCCGCGCCAACCATGGTGAAGCGGCTATTGGATTTTCGCGAGGATGTCGATACGGCGAATTTGAAACAGATTCAATATGGCGGGGGACCGATGTATGTCGCTGATTCTCGTGCCGCATTGGACCGTTTTGGGCCGAAGCTGGCGCAACTCTATGGGCAAGGCGAAAGTCCCATGACGATTACGGCGCTGTCGGCGGACGTTCACGCCGATAGCGATCATCCGCGCTGGCTTGAGCGACTGGGGTCGGTCGGAACGGCGCAAAGCATTGTGGAAGTCCGTGTCGCCGACGCGGACGACAACTTCCTACCGGTTGGTGAGGCTGGCGAAATACTCGTCCGCGGCGATTCCGTCATGAACGGTTATTGGGATAATCCCGAGGCGACGGCGGATACCTTGCGTGGCGGTTGGTTGCATACAGGCGATGTCGGTTCATTCGACTCCGATGGCTTTCTAACCTTGATGGATCGCTCGAAGGATATGATCATTTCCGGCGGTACGAATATTTATCCACGGGAAGTGGAAGAGGTTCTTTTACGTCATCCTGAGATCGCCGAAGTGTCGGTTATTGGGCGTTCTCATCCGGAGTGGGGGGAAGTGGTCGTTGCTTATGTCGTTGCCACGAAAGAGGCAGTGGCTTCAGCATCGTTGGACGCGTATTGCGTCGAGAACATCGCACGCTTTAAGCGCCCCAAGGAATACCGTTTCGTCGAGGCGTTGCCGAAAAACAATTATGGCAAGGTCTTGAAAACCGAGTTGCGAGAGTTGGATGCGGCGTTGGTTAAGAACGCGGCAAACGAAGGATAATCGACACGGTCGCCGATTGGTATCTTAGGCCGTAACAATGCGCCCAAGCCTCACGGCAGTTTGACCTGGGGATAGGTGCCGGGAAGGCATAATCAAAACACAGTTATCGTACGGTGCGACGACAGGTGTACCGCCGTCATGGCCGATCAGGTCCCCGGCCTTTGGAATAATCTCGAAGCCGATGAACCGTTCCTCGAAAGTAAACTGATGGCTTCGTGCCGTTATCGCTTCGGTGACTTCGATCACTCGTTGGGGCGGCAAGCCCTTCGTCGATAGATGCTTTTCGGCAAAACCGGGTTCAATCATATCGATACTACGGAGGAACCGTAACGTAACCTCGAGCGCAACGTTGGCGCTTTCCGCCTCCCAATGTTGGCCGCATTCCACCAACAAGGCGTTCTTGGAGCTATCCGGATTGCCAAAGGCGCCGTAGTCGCGCATTCGTTTGCCCGCGGCATGACCCTCGTCGGCAACGATGTTGGCTGGTACACCAACACAAGTAGCGAGTTGCTGTCCTTTCACGAGGGGCCCGCACAAGACGAGTGGTGGACTGGGATGCTGCATCGAATGTAAATCGAGGAGTAGGTCCACCGTATCGATCAAGGGGCGAATTTCGCGCGCCCGCCGAAGTTCAATGGAATTTCGTGGCCCATTGAGTACGTCGTTTGACCAAAGCCGATTGAAATCCTCCTCGACATAGCGGGATGCCGTTGGGCGTGCCGGGTCGAATTTCTGATAGGCCATGACATTGGCAAATCCAAGAGTGAGTTTGCCGTGTGTTGGGCGTATGTCATGGCGAAACATAAAGTCGACCACGATGGCGCCGCACAGCTCGTTGCCATGGGTGACGGCGTTAATAAGAACGTGCGGCCCGGGACTGCCGCTGTCGAAGGTCGTATAGAAATCAATGCTCGTATTGCCCGTTTTATAGGCTGAGATATCCGGTGGGATGAGGTCGACTTTGATTGTCATATTCACGTTTCCGATATCCGTGCGTTCGCCGTACGATATTGGCGCAGGGTCGCTGTTGGACAATAGTAATTCAGAATGCTGTTGGTTCTAGGGTCAGTCCACGTCGTTCACGATGGTTTGTTTGGTTGCTTTTCAGCCATGAGTTGCCAGATTGATCTACTTGTGCTCCATTCCTAATTCAAAAGACTAAAATGGCGCCTGGTGCCTCGCAAGTTCGTGAGATTTTGTGCCAGGGTTGCGGTTCAACGCATTGCGTAAAACGAGCGTGGCCGAAGGTCACAGGGAGAAAAACAATGAGAAAAACTTTTTCGGCGCTGGTCGCCGGCGCGGCGCTATTGATTGCCGCGGGCGCGTCGGCGCAAGAGATTCGCATCGGTATCGCGCAAGAACCGAGTTCAATTGATCCACATTACCATAATTTGGGGCCGAATAATGGGTTCTTGAGCCATATTTATGAGCGGTTGATCCAGCAGGATTCCAAGCAACGCTTGAAGCCGGCATTGGCTGTTTCCTGGAAACCGATTAGCGAAACGGTTTGGGAGTTCAAGTTGCGCAAGGGCGTTAAATGGCACGACGGCTCTCCCTTTACCGCGGATGATGTTGTGTTTACGGCCGAGCGCGCCGTGAATGTTCCGAACAGCCCGTCTAGTTTTGGGACGTACCTCAAAGGGAAAACGTTCAAGAAAATTGACGATTATACCGTTCACGTCAGCACGCCGAATCCTTATCCGCTGATGGCAACGGAAATGTCGACGATATTAATTATTTCGAAGAAGGCGGCGGAAGGTGCGCAAACCAAGGATTTCAATCTTGGCAAGGCGGCGATTGGAACCGGACCTTATAAATTCGTGAAATGGCAAAAGGGTGACATCGTTGAGTTTGCCCGCAATGATGATTATTGGGGCGGAAAACCGAAATGGGGCAGGGTTATCTTAAAACCAATCAGCTCCGCGCCGACCCGCGTTGCCGCGATGCTCGCGGGCGATGTCGACATGATCGACGGGGTGCCGACCGCCGATATCGAAACGTTGAAGAAAAATTCAAAGGTAAAGTTGAGCCAAGGTATCTCGAACCGCGTGATCTATCTTCATATGGATCAGAATCGAGATAAGTCGCCCTTCGTGACTGATAAGGATGGCAACCCGATGGATAAGAACCCGTTGAAGGATGTACGGGTTCGTAAGGCAATTTCCATGATGATCAATCGACCGGCGATCGTTGAGCGTGTCATGGAAGGCGTAGCCATTCCCGCGGGACAGCTCGTATCGAAAACCTTTTTCGGACACACGCCAAATTTGAATCCGGAGAAGCATGATCCCGCGGCGGCAAAAAAACTCTTGAAGGAAGCCGGCTGGGGCGGCGGATTTGGGTTGACGATTCATGGTCCGAACAATCGCTATATCAACGATGCTAAAATCTGCGAGGCAATTGCGCAGATGCTGACACGCGGGGGTATTCCAACCAAAGTCGTGACGATGCCGAAGAATGTTTATTTTAAGCGCGCATCGCGTGGCGGGCCGGACAAGTCACCGGAGTTCAGCTTCATTCTTGTCGGTTGGGGATCGGGTACCGGAGAGGCGTCTTCTCCGCTGAAATCATTGCTCACAACCTACGACAAGTCGAAAGGGCATGGCGCGTCCAATCGCGGTCGCCATTCCAACCCGAAGATGGATGCTCTTGTCGTGAAAGCGCTGGCAACTGTCGATGACGAAAAACGCCGCGCGTTGTTACAAAGCGCGACGGAAGTAGGTATCGGTGAAGATCAAGGCATCATTCCCTTGCACTACCAAGTCAACACTTGGGCAACACGTCCGGGGCTCCGTTACGATGCGCGAACGGATGAGCGGACTCTTGCGATGGATATCCAAATCGTAAAGTAGAAAGTCTTATTTTCCGGGCGGCTTGAATTTAGGTCGCCCGGATATTTTTCGCAGCGGGTTGGGGTTGGCGGATGTCCGTTTTCATCATTCGTAGATTGCTGCAGAGTGTCGTCGTCATTTGGGTGATGTCGCTTCTGGTCTTCGGCGGTGTCTATCTGATTGGTGATCCGATTGATATGCTGATCAACCCGGAAGCCGATCAAGAAGATATCGATGCGGCAATCCGGGCACTGGGACTCGACAAGCCCATTACCGAACAATATTGGTTTTTTCTCATCAACGCGGTTAAGGGCGATCTCGGTAGTTCGTTTATTTTTAACGAACCGGCTCTCCAGCTTATTCTCGCACGGATGCCCGCCACGATGGAGTTGGCTTTCGCGGCGTTATTTCTTTCTATTGTTTTGGGTATCCCGCTCGGCATGTGGGCGGGGCTGCATCCAAACTCCCTATCAGGCCGAAGTATAATGACCGGCTCGATCCTCGGTTTTAGTCTGCCGAGTTTTTGGGTCGGCATTATGTTTATTATGTTCTTCGCCGTCGTCTTGGGAGTACTGCCATCTGGCGGGCGAGGGGAGACCACGGAATTCCTCGGCCTGCAGGTAAGCTTCCTGTCATGGAAGGGGTTGTCCTATATTCTTTTACCGGCGATTAATCTCGCATTGTTTAAGCTTTCGCTGGTCATTCGGCTTTCGCGCGCCGGTACGCAAGAAGTGATACACCAGGATTATATCAAGTTCGCGCGCGCTAAGGGGATAAGTGAGAAACGCGTTATTCTGGTGCATGTTTTGAAGAACATCATGATCCCGGTCGTTACCATTCTCGGACTTGAGTTCGGGTCGGTGATTGCCTTTGCCGTCGTCACCGAAACCGTTTTTGCGTGGCCAGGCATGGGTAAGTTGATTATCGAGTCGATTGATCAACTCGATAGGCCCGTGATCGTCGCATATTTAATGATCATCGTTTTCATGTTCATCGTTATCAATCTCGTGGTCGACATTCTTTATTCGGTGCTCGATCCTCGTGTTCGATTGCAGGATGTAAAAGCATGACAGCGTCAACCGGTGAAGCCGTTATCGAAACAACCGGGATGTCCTCCGAACTTTCGCCATTCCGTCGGTTCATTTCGGATTATTGCGAAAGCAAGGTCGCGATCGCGGGCGCGATCGGCGTCTTGGTGGTGGCGTTCATTGCCATTTTCGCACCCTGGCTTTCGCCGACAAACCCCTATGATTTGGCAACCGTCGATATTATGGATTCCCGTCTGGCGCCCGGTATGCAGATGATGAGCGGTGTAACCGCGCACGTCGGTACCGACGGCATGGGCAGGGATATGTTGAGCGCGATGTTTTATGGTTTGCGCATCAGCCTGGGCGTCGGTGCAATGAGCGGCTTCGTGGCGTTGCTCGTCGGTGTATGCGTCGGACTGACGGCGGCATATTTCGGCGGTCGCGTCGATATGTTGATTATGCGGATCGTTGATCTGCAGCTCAGTTTTCCGGCGATCCTGATCGCACTTGTCCTGCTCGCGACCCTTGGCAAGGGCGTCGATAAGATAATAATCGCGTTGATTGTCGTGCAATGGGCGTATTTTGCGCGAACGGTACGGGGAACAGCACTTGTCGAACGGCGTAAGGAATATATAGAGGCCGCTGCCTGTCTGGCGTTGAGCCATCGCCGCATCGTGTTTCGTCATCTGCTGCCGAACTGTCTGCCGCCCCTGATCGTCGTTGGGACGGTGCAGATCGCCAGCGCCATCTCGCTGGAGGCGACATTGTCGTTTCTTGGGATTGGTTTGCCGGTTACGGAACCTTCGCTTGGATTGCTGATTTCCAATGGCTTCGAATATATGTTGAGTGGGAAATATTGGATCAGCATTTATCCCGGTATTGCGCTCTTGTTTACGATCGTCAGCATAAATTTAGTCGGTGATAGGCTGCGCGACGTCCTCAATCCGCGTCTCGAACGGTAGGGGTACGTATTGGAGGGTGAAATTCCGACGTTGGCCGTCGAGGGGCTGAAGACGTTTTTCTTCACCAAGCTTGGTGTGGCTCAGGCCGTTAATGGTGTTTCCTTCACGGTAAGGAAAGGTGAGGTTGTTGGCCTGGTGGGAGAATCGGGTTCGGGAAAGTCGGTAACTGGATTCTCACTCATCGGATTGGTAGATCCGCCCGGTCGCGTCGTTGAGGGTAAAATTCTATTCAGAGGCGAGGATTTGGCGCAAGCGGACGAGGACCGGATGCGTTCCCTGCGCGGTCGTCGTATCGCGATGATCTTCCAGGATCCGATGATGACCCTGAACCCCGTTTTGCGGATCGATACGCAGATGATCGAAGCGGTACGGGCACATGAGAAAATTAGTGAAGGGGACGCCCGTATACGTGCGCGCGATGCATTGGTTCAGGTCGGCATACCCTCGCCGGATGAGCGGCTTAAAGCATATCCGCATCAATTTTCCGGCGGTATGCGGCAGCGCGTCGCCATCGCGACGGCTTTATTGCACAAGCCCGATTTGATTATCGCCGACGAACCGACGACGGCACTCGACGTGACGATCCAAGGACAAATACTGCATGAGGTGCAAAAGCTTTGCCGGGAGACCGGTATGTCGCTTATTTGGATTACGCACGATTTGTCCGTCGTAGCCGGCTTGGCGGATCGTATCTGCGTTATGTATGCCGGCAAGATTGTCGAGAAGGGGAAAATTTCGGATGTCCTCGACAGCCCACTGCATCCCTATACGAATGGCCTAATCGGATCCGTGCCGAGCCATAATCGCCGAGGTCAACCGTTGGCGCAAATTCCAGGCATGACACCGTCGCTGCTAAATTTGCCGCAAGGGTGCGCATTCCATCCACGGTGTCCGCGCGCGGGAGCCTCGTGTCTGGTGGAGCCGGACATCACGGAACCGGCCAAATCCGACCATCAGGTCCGGTGCGTCAATCCGCATTTGGAAACGTCATGATGGCCGAGCCACTGATTGAATTGCGTGACGTCTCCAAACGTTTCGTCAAAACGCTCGATCTTGCTGAAAAGATCGTCAATTTTGCTGGCGGCAACCTGCGAGAAGAAGTTGTTCACGCTGTCGACAAGGTGAACCTGCATGTGGATGAGGGAGAGGTCGTCGGATTGGTCGGTGAATCCGGCTGTGGAAAGTCGACCTTGGGCCGCGTGATCGCGGGAATCCACGCGGTGTCGGGTGGTGCGGTCTATTACCGAGGGAAGGATGTAACGGGTCTTTCGCCGGAGAAGGCGAAGGAGTGGGGGCTTGATGTTCAAATGATCTTTCAAGATCCCATGTCGTCACTGAATCCGAGGATGCGCGTACGTGATATTATAGGTGAGGCGCCGGTCGTTCACGGCATCGTCGATGCCGGCGAAATGGATAATTATGTCGACGACATGCTGTTGCGTGTTGGCTTGGACCCGTTATTCAAAAGGCGCTATCCGCACCAGTTTTCCGGCGGTCAGCGGCAAAGAATTGGAATCGCGCGCGCGTTGGCGGTCCGGCCGGGTTTCCTGGTGTGTGACGAGGCAATCGCGGCGCTAGACGTGTCTATCCAAGCGCAAGTCATCAACTTGTTTTCCGATTTGCGGCAGGACCTGAATCTAACCTACTTGTTCATCAGCCATGATTTGGGCGTGGTCGAACATTTGTCGGATCGAGTTGTGATCATGTATCTCGGCCGAGTTGTCGAATCGGCGCCGACAGAAGCGTTGTTCGATGAACCGAACCATCCGTACACGATCGCATTGCTTGCGGAAGTTCCGCGAATTGAGAATCGTGGGCGAAAATTCATGCCCATAAAGGGTGAAATTCCATCACCAATCGATCCGCCCAGCGGTTGTCATTTCCACCCGCGTTGTCCCCACGCCACGGAACGCTGTGCATTGGAACAACCTATTCTCAGGGAAGTCGCGCCCGCTCGATACTCGGCTTGTCATTTGAATGATGAGGCGTAGATTGAGTACTTCGATCCCGGGCGTTCTGTATACCAGGAAAGCGAACGGCTCTTCGGCACCTGTTATATTCGATTCACCGCATAGCGGAACCGAGTATCCGCACGATTTCGATTTCGTCGCGCCTTTCGAGGTATTGCGAAAATCGGAAGATTCCTTTGTTGATGAACTCTACGCCCTTGTTCCGGAGTGCGGTGCGAATTTGCAGGCCGCGCTATTTCCGCGATCTTATATCGATCCCAACCGATCGTTGCTTGATATTGATCCGGAACTGTTCGAGGAAAGGTGGCCCGAACCATTGGCGCCAAGTGAAAAAACCCGATTGGGGCATGGGCTAATATGGCGGCTTTGTCCGCCAAATTACGTTCTCTATGCCCGAAAACTGTGCCCGAAGGAAGTTAAGCGGCGAATTGAGACATATTGGCGCCCCTACCATTTTTCCCTGCGCGAAATGTTAGACGAGGCGTATGCGCGGTTTGGCAAGGTTTGGCACATCAATTGCCATTCGATGCCCGCGGCGGGGGTCCCGCAATCGCCCGGTTCAACCGGTCGAATTGATTTTGTTTTAGGAGATCGGGATGGGACGACCTGTGATCCCGAATTTACGGCGTTGGTTGCATCCACGCTTGAGGCGTATGGATATCGAGTGCGCGTGAATGACCCCTATAAGGGTGTGGAATTGGTTCGCGCCTACTCGGACCCGTCGAATGGCAGGCACAGCCTTCAGGTGGAAATTAATCGCGCCATTTACATGAACGAGGAGAAGCAGGAACGAAACCCTGGCTTTTCGGTGTTACAAGATAATTTGACGCGTTTGGCTGCTGTTTTGTGCGACTACGCCCGCACTCAAACGAGATGAGCCAGCATCGATAAGCCTTATCAGCTTGCAAACTGTTCCTTGAGAATGCGCTCCTCCAATCCATGTTCCTTGTCGAACAGGATTGTCACGGCCAGTTCGGGCGCCTCACCGACTTCGACCGTTGCGACATCGCGGATTTCCGTGCCATCGGCGACAGCGCTTACGGGACGTTTAGCTGGTTCCAGGACCTCGAACAGGACTTTCGCATTGTGCGGCAGAAGCGCGCCACGCCATCGACGTGGCCGAAACGCGCTGATCGGTGTGAGCGCGAGAACGCCGGAACCAAGCGGTACGATAGG
>JAJFJC010000554.1 GCA_021774385.1 Alphaproteobacteria bacterium | reverse complement strand
CCCTGTCACCCGTGCATCCACCGACCGGCGCGCCGATCAACCCGGTCATACCGTCTCCGGTTCCATCGCGGCAAGCCGCTCGACGCAATGCGCCGCCACGCCGTCCAGTTCGCGCAGGGCGACAACGATATCTTCACGCTGCTGCAGGAGCCTGGTGCGACGCGCCTCAATTTTCTCGATTAGCAATTGAAGCTGCCCCACCTCACCCGGCGGCGCCTCGTACATATCGACGATCTCGCGGATTTCCGCCAAGCTGAAGCCGAGCCGCTTGCCACGCAGAATAAGTTTGAGCCGCGTCCTGTCGCGCTGATCGTACAGCCGCGTCCGCCCGCGCCGCGCCGGCGCGAGCAACCCTTCATCCTCGTAAAACCGAATCGCGCGCGTGGTGACGCCGAATTCCCGAGCCAGATCGCCAATCGAATACGCTATGTTCATGCTTGTACAATAATTTACGTTTACGTTAACGTCAATTATTGTACAACAACTGTATCTTTGGCACGCCGCCCCTACTGCCAACGGATCTTCGTTGGAGTCGGGTCACGCTCGCCAGCAATTTACACAATGAGCCACGCGCCGCGGATTGGCTGCCTGGACGTTAATCCTTGCTACGCTGAGTTCAGACCAGCACCGCGAAACGCCCTGTCTAGAGCAGAGCGCCTTTAATTGGACGCAATTAACGCGTCCTATTAACGGCGGAAATCTGCTCTATCTTTTTGAAATTAGAGCAAGTTCACGTGTAAATCGGATCACCAAAGATGATTCCGATTTATCACGTTTTCCTCTAGGTGGAAGTTTGAGTCGCGTGGGGAATAAATTCATCGAGGCCTGCTTTGGGCCTAAACATGAGCGAAGCAGAGCAAGGTGCTATTTCCTCGCCTGCGCCTGTTCCTACTCTCGTCGGCGGTTATGCGTTGGGCCGCTCCGCGAAGGCACCTCCGCATCGAGTTACATCAAACAAGCAAGCCGCAATACCGCCAGGGCCGACGATTTTCGCGATGAGCCCGATGTGCTGCATGCGTTGCGGCTCGCGGCGTTCGTTCCACGGATTGATACCGCACCGAAGCCGCTGTGTTGTGCGCTTAAGTACAATCTTCAGTCACCGGACGACGAACACGGATAAATCTGTGTGTGAAGCAAAGTGACCGGCATGAGAGGCGAAAATGTGTTCAAGCAGGCCCGGTTTGTGCGACGACATCACTATTAAGTCCGATCCTAGCACTTTTGAGGCTTGTCCGATTTTTTCTTCTAAATCGACTGCGGGATCATGCGAAATCACTGCTTTGCACCCAACCTCCATGCCGTGCTCGGCGCTAAGCTGACTGGAAAATTCTCGAAGCTTTGCTTCGAACTCTTCGGGATTGGACGCGACAGAACCCGGCGTGACAGGCGTAACACCGATGAGATTCAATGCGGCGCCGTAGTGCTTTGCCAAGTCGACCGCAACTTCGATGCCCCGTTTCAGCTGATCCGCATGTGATAAATCGACCGGGACCCCAATTGCTTTAAACATAGACCATCTCCATCAATCGTTTGAAATACCCCTACATCAGCATTTGCACTCTAGCGTCAGTTCGTCCCCACCAATTTGATATCGATCAATATGTGCGGTGATCGTAGAAGCCCTCCTGAGCACTTTGCGTGAAAACAAATGCCCTTGTTGCCGGTGACGAATAAATCCCAAGAAAATTGGTCTGAGCATAATCTTGGCTGACCCAAAATCGATTCTTGGCCACAAGCTTCCGTATCGCTCGCGGAGACCGACTTCACCGAGATAGATATTTGTACCGTGAGGCCATACTGGTACATACGGTGTGAAGTTGAACAGGAGTGAATTGATGCCTAAGCCGTTAGTCGGGGTAATCGGGTCTATGCACGAGATTGAGGGTCGCTTCGCCGCGCAGCGAGTTGGCGAAAGATGCCTGCGCGCCGTGGCGGAAGTCGCCGATGCGATGCCTATCATGTTTGCGGGCGCACCCGACCTAACCGATGTCAAGAGATTGCTGGATGTCGTCGATGGCGTCCTTTTGACCGGCGCTCGTGCGAACGTTCATCCCTCCAATTTTGGCGCCGAGGCACACCCAAGTCATGAACCTTATGACGAAAACCGGGACGAAGTGGCGCTAAATTTGACGAAGGCCTGCGTTGAACGGGGCGTCCCGATATTCGGCGTCTGTCGCGGGTTCCAAGAAATGAGCGTCGCGTTTGATAGCTCCCTGCATCCGGAAATTCGAGATTTGCCCGGTCGGATGAACCACCGGGCGCCGCGGCTGGAATCGGGAGAGATACACCCCGACCCAGAAGTCGTCTTCGCCGACCGCCATGACGTTAATCTCCTTTCCGACGGCGTCTTCGCGCAAATGTTAGGGCGGGAAACAATACGGGTTAACTCACTCCATGGTCAGGGCATCTCCGAGCCTGGTGACCGAATTGTCGTTGAGGGCGTGGCGGAGGATGGCACCATCGAAGCCATTCGGGTCGCCGATGCGCCAGGCTTTGCATTGGGCGTTCAATGGCACGCCGAATACGATCCGCAATGTAACCCGATAAACCGCACCTTGTTTCAAGCCTTCGGCATAGCGCTATCCAAAAGCGCAAGTGCCCGGTGAATTCAAATCTCGTGTGACGAGGAATAAGACAATGACAGCCACCTACGATCCGGGTGCAAGTTACGAGATAAAGATTTGGGAAGAAGACTTCAGACAAGTCCCCACGCGCATGCTGCTCGCGCGAATCTATCAGCCGGTCGGTGATGGGCCGTTTCCAGTGTTGCTCGACCTGCATGGCGGTGCCTGGACGTTCAAGGATCGCATGGCGAATGTGGCGATGGCCGAAGCCATGGCGCGCAGCGGGCTCCTGACGGTATCCATCGACCTTCGACTTGGCGGCGAGGCGCCCTACCCGGCATCGGTGCAGGACGCGAATTACGGCATTCGCTGGCTGAAGATGAAGGCGCCCGGTTGGAACGGCGATCCGTCTACCATGGGCTTGCTCGGCAGTTCCAGCGGCGGCCACGTGGCTGAGTTGCTCGGCATGCGGCCGCAAGATCCGCGCTACAACGCGTTGCCGTTGGAAGGACACAAGGAGATTGACGCGCGCATTCACTACGTGGCGACACGCTCGCCGATCAGCGATCCTCTGGCACGCTACAACAACGCGCTCGCCAAGGGGCGTCAGGAAATGGCGGATCGCCACCACGTATATTTCAACCCCTTCAGCGACATCGAGGAAGGCAACCCGCAAATGATCCTCGAGCGCAAAGAGCCGGTTGAATTGCCGCCACTGCTGGTCATGCAAGGCGGCCTCGATGACAACGTCCTGCCGGCATTTCAAGTAAAATTCGGCGAGACCTACCGGGCTGCCGGTGGCGCGTGTGAGGTCGCGGTTTTTGAGGATTGCGGGCACTTATGGGTGCTCGAACCTGGACCTGACACCGATCGCGCGCACGAGATGGTCAAGGCCTTCATCGCCCGCCAGCTATGTTCGTTCTAATTGATAGTTTCTCGCATGGACTCCGGTTTTGGCGTTTGTATCGTTTCGATAATTGGAAACCGGTTCCAAGGGCCGAGTAGCACGGAAAGTGGACACCCCAGTTTACTGTTCCTACATTTGATTGAGTAGCTGTACATGAAGCGGAGGTCGCGGATGAGCGAGCCAACCCACACACATTCGGGCCGTTGCCACTGTGGTGCGATCTCTATGGAGCTGGCATTCAGACAGCCCGCCGACGAGATGCAGGTTCGCTCCTGCCAATGCGAATTTTGTAGCCGGCAAGGGTCGCGGACGATTTCGGCGGCGGACGGGCGGGCGATTATTAGAATTGCCGCCGATCAGCTCACGACGTACAGCTTTGGTACGCAAACATGCTCGGTCCTTATCTGTAAGCGCTGCGGTGTCTATGCCGGCGTCGTTATGAGCGATGGAGACCAACTGCTGTCGATTGCCAATGCCCGCGGACTCGGTATCGAGGCATTCAGGGATCGGGATGGCACCCCGCTAACGCACGACGGCGAGTCAACAACTGGCCGGATTGAGCGCCGTCGGTCGCGGTGGACGCCAACGGAAATCCAATACACGCTTTGAGCGCCCTGCTTTTTGACCAATCCGGGACCGGCTAAAGAAGAACTATCGTCGCCAGGCCGAGGAAGCAGAGGAAGCCGACGATATCGGTAACTGTCGTCAGCACGATGCTCGATCCCACCGCCGGGTCGGCGCCGGCGCGGTCGATGACCAGCGGGATGAGGATACCGGCCAGCCCGGCGACGAGCAGATTGATAACCATGGCCACACCAATGACGATACCGATCAGCAGATCGGAGAACCAGAAATAGGCCACGCCGCCGGCCAGGACCGCGAAGACGATCCCGTTGATCCCACCGACCAGCACTTCCTTGCCGATGATGCGCATCGCATTGCCTGGCGTCAGCTCCTTCATCGCTAGCGCCCGGACCGACACGGTCAACGTCTGCGTCCCGGCATTGCCGCCCATCGACGCGACAATCGGCATCAGCACCGCCAGCGCCACGACCTTTTCAATCTCAGCTTGAAAGAAACCGATGACGACGGATGCCAGGATCGCCGTCAGCAAATTCAAGCATAACCAGGACAAGCGCGACTTGATCGTATCGGCGACAGCTTCGTACAGATCGTCGACCGCCACGCCACCAAGCTTGAGAAGGTCTTCTTCGTGCTCTTCATGAATGACGTCGACCACATCGTCGACGGTTATCACGCCGATGATGCGGCCCACCTCATCGACCACGGGTGCCTCCACCAATCCGTACTGGCGGAACAGGAAGGCCACGTCTTCCTGATCCATGCTGCCCGGAATTAGCTTGATGTCCGGCTCCATGATGTCCGTCACCGCGACCGGACGTTTCGTGCGAAGCAGCCGGCTTGTCATAATGACGCCGAGCGGCTTGTTGTCGGGTCCGACCACGAACAACCCGTAAAACGCCTCCGGCACATCGGGGTCCGCGCGCATATAATCTATGGTCTGACCGACATCCCAGATCGAGGGCACTGCCGCGTATTCACGCCGCATGAGCCGTCCGGCGCTATCTTCCGGGAAGCCCAGCGCCGCCTCATAAAGCGCGCGATCGACGGCGGAAACACTTTCCAGCAGTGCCCGCTGCTTCGCAACCTCCAAATCCTCAATGAGCTCGACCGCATCGTCGCTTTCGAGTTCCGTGACGACCCTGGCCAGTTCCGCGGAATCGAGATCCTCGATAAGGTCTTCACGGATCGCCTCATCAAGATGAACGAAAACCTCGGGATCGAATTCTTCCCCCAGAAATCCCTCCAGGAGGTCGCGATTGCGTGCCGACAGGGCCTGCAGAAGATCGGCCATATCGGCCGCGTGCAAGGGTTTCGTGAGGGATTTCAGCCGCTGCCGGTCACCGGCGCCGATCGCCGCCAGGGTTGCACGGACGAGGTCATCTGTCAGACCGTATAGGCCCTCCAGGTGATCCCCTTCCGTCGCCTCCGTATCGCCCAACTCGGCCATCGGCAACCTTTCGTTGGGCGCTACCGTTTATGGACGATCAGCGCCCCTGAGCATCGACCACGGCGTAAGCGGTCATATTCATGATGCCGCGGGTCGTAACCGACTGCGTCACGACATGGACCGGTGCCGCCATACCGATCAGCATCGGACCGACCGACAACCCTTCACCCACCGTCTTCAGCAGGTTGAAGGCAATGTTCGCCGCATCGAGCGACGGTGCCACCAACAGATTGGCATTGCCGTTCAACCGCGATTCCGGGAACACATGATCGCGAATATGCGCACTGACCGCGGAGTCGGCATGCATCTCACCCTCGACCTCGAGGCCGGGATCGCTTTTATGCAGCAACGCCACCGCCTTACGCATCTTCATCGCGGATTCGGCGTTACTGGTTCCGAAATTCGAATGCGAGAGCAACGCCACCTTCGGCTCAATGCCAAAGCGTTGCACTTCGACCGCCGCGAGACGGACCATCTCGGCGATAGCCTCAGCGGACGGATCCAGCGACACATGCGTATCGGCGATGAAATAGGTCCCGTGCGGCAGAATCACGAGGCTCAAACCAGACACTTCATTGATGCCGTCCGCCTTGCCAATGATCTGGCGGAGGTGGTCCAAATGGCCCTTATACTGACCATAGGTCCCGCAAATCAGCGCATCCGCGTCGCCGCGCTTCACCATCATCGCGCCAATCACGGTCGAATTCGTCCGCACCAGTTCGCGCGCGCGGTTCGGCGTCACGCCATTGCGGACCGTCAGTTCAAGATAGTTGCGCCAATAATCGCCAAAGCGATCGTCATTTTGCGGGTCGACGAGTTCGACATCCTTGCCGAGCTGAATCCGGAGGCCGAGCTCGCTAATTTGCGCTTCGACGACGGCGCGGCGCCCGACCACAATCGGCCTGGCTAATCCATCATCGACGGCCATCTGTACCGCACGTAGAACGCGGACGTCCTCGCCCTCGGCATAGACGACGCGTTTGGGATCGAGGCGTGCCTTCTCGAACAGCGGCCGCATCGCTTGTCCGGATCGATAGACGAAGGCCGCCAGCTTTCGGCGGTAGGCGTCGAAATCCTCGATCGGGCGCGTCGCGACACCGCTGTCCATTGCCGCTTTCGCCACAGCGGGCGCGAGTTCGAGGATGAGGCGCGGGTCGAAGGGCTTCGGCAACAGTTTTTCCGGTCCGAAGGTGGTGGCCTTCCCGCCAAACGCGGCCTGGACGATATCCGACGTTTCGGCCATCGCCAAATCCGCCAGCGCCTTGACGCAGGCGATCTTCATTTCCTCGTTGATCGTCGTCGCACCGCAATCCAGCGCACCTCGGAAAATAAAGGGGAAACAAAGAACATTGTTCACCTGGTTCGGGTAATCCGAACGGCCGGTGCCCATAATCACGTCCGGTCGCGCCTTATGCGCCTCTTCCGGTGTAATTTCCGGGGTCGGATTGGCAAGCGCCATGATGATCGGCTTATCACCCATCGATTTGACCATATCGCCGTTCAAGGTGCCCGGCGCGGAGAGGCCGAGGAATACATC